>NZ_JBAWFH010000208.1:0-8100 GCF_049591685.1 Rhodococcus sp. (in: high G+C Gram-positive bacteria)
CAACCCACCCACACCCCGGACGCACCCAATGGCATCCCCCCGCCACCATCGACCCCCAACGCCGCGGAATCATCAACCACTACCACCACCCACAGGAATACCTCTACCCCGAACCCGACGACCCAGCGCCAGACGACCCGGCGCACTAGTGTCGCAGAAATTCGACCAGACGGTAAGCGGCACAGAGCAATACATGTGCCGCTCACAGTCATGTCCAGGCACGGTCCGCCGTGAATCAGCGAACCGGTTTGGATCGTTTCCAAGGTGGAAACCGTGTCCGACCGTCGAACCGAACCTGTGCCGCCGAATGAAAGAGCGTAACGATGACCGACACCCCCGAGTCATAGGTCCTCCACATCGGTGACGCGACGTACGAAAAATGGGACGACGAAAGAGAAAGCATCAGTTTTCGCACGACAACCCGTGTCGTCGCCCTATAAAACAACTCCCCCGGGCACGAGATTGAGCACCCGCAGACGCGCTGAACCATCTGGTTCGACGTCGAGGGCTGTAATACTCGGCGCTGCAACGGGAATCAAACTCGCCGCAGACAGTCCGACGAACGAAAAGAGGATCGACCGGATCACGCCACCGTGGGTGAGGACGAGAACCGGACCGGGCATGGCAACTGCGTCGAACACAGCTGCAGTGGTTCGCGCGGTCACATCACCCGGCGCTTCACCGGCGGGCGGCGTCAGCTTCCCTGCTCGCCAGCGGTGATAGTCGGCGCCGAGCTCGCCCGGGAGCCTGCCTTCCCACTCCC
Source organism: Rhodococcus sp. (in: high G+C Gram-positive bacteria) (assembly GCF_049591685.1). Classification (GTDB taxonomy): domain Bacteria; phylum Actinomycetota; class Actinomycetes; order Mycobacteriales; family Mycobacteriaceae; genus Rhodococcoides. Next base: position 764 of record NZ_JBAWFH010000208.1, read on the forward strand.
CCAAACCGGCCTCCACCCAACGCTCGTCGAGCACGACGTCACGTGCACCCAGGATATCGGCGGTCGACGTCGTACGTGCGAGCGGAGACGCAACAACCGACAGAGGATTCCAGGCCGCAACCACAGGCGCAAGATCGAGCACATCGGCACGACCCACGGTCGACAGGTCGATGTCCGTCTGGCCCTGCAGTCGTCGATCTGCGGTCCACTCCGTCGCACCGTGACGCACCAGCAGAAGTGTGGTCACAGGCGTCGCCCCTCCGCATCGAAAATCGCGGCAGGCTGCGGTGGTAGCACGATCGCGGCAATGTCACCGGCCACCGCGGGAACACCGGAGATGATCGAAATACGTTGCTTTGCAACCATACCGGTGATCACGTGGCGTCCGGCCATCGGCGTCGACTCCAACACTTCGAACGCGATATCGCCGGTAGCATCCAGCACCAGATCCTGCGGCCTGTACATCGCCCGTGTCCCCGAAGTGACCCCGGACGCAATGGCGACGCCGTCGCAGTAGAGCGTGCCGCCGATGACGTCGCCTCCCAGCAGTACGGCAGGCGGCGTTCCGAGGAAACCTGCGACGAATGCGGTGGCCGGATTCTCGAGTAGTTCCGTGGGGCTCCCGATCTGCTCGATCCGGCCGTTGTTCATGACGGCGATGTGCGTCGCCATTGCCAACGCCTCGATCTGATCGTGCGTGACGTAGACGCTGGTTGCGCCGGTCATGCGATGCAGTCGTACGATCTCGGCCCGGGTCTCCACCCGCAGTCGAGCGTCGAGATTGGACAGAGGTTCGTCGAACAGCAGCACGCCCGGACGTGGGCCGATGGTGCGCGCAATGGCCACGCGTTGCTGCTGACCACCCGATATCTGAGCCGGCTGTCGATCGGCCAGCTCAGCGATTTCCAGCGCGCCGAGCACTTCGTCGACTCTGCGGGTTCGTTCGTCACGGGTCCAACCGGCGACCTTCAGTGGCCATTCGACGTTGGCGCGAACAGTCATGTGCGGCCACAACGCATAACTTTGAAACACCATGCCCAGTCCACGCTTGTCCGCTGGAAGGTCGATGCCCTCGGCTGCGTCCGCAACCACCAGATCACCGAAGGCGATGCTGCCGCTCGACGGCTGTTCCAGCCCCGCGAGCATGCGCAGCGTCGTCGTCTTTCCGCAGCCGGACGGCCCGAGCAGCACGAGGAACGCGCCGTCGGGCAAGTCGATGTCGATGCCGTGGAGCGCGGTGCGGTCTCCGAACTTTTTGGTCAGACGGTCGAGCACGATGCGGGTCACGAGGGAATTCCTGTCGGTTGAGCGCGGGTCAGCCTTCGCGCGAGAATCGTTGCGGCAACTGAGATGACGGCAATGACCAGGGTGATGGCGTTGGCATGCTGAGTGAAGCCCTCGGATGCGTAGCGGTACGTCATGGTTGCCAACAGCGGCGTCGCCGGGGTCACGAGCAACACCACCAGCGACAGGTCGCGGACCATGGTGACGAACACCAGTACCGAGCCGCCGACCACTCCACGAGAGACCAGTGGCGTGGTGATCCGGGCGAACCGCCGTGGCCCGCCGGCTCCGGTGAGCACCGCGGCCTCTTCCAGTTCGTTCGACACCTGGCCGAGTGCCGCCTTGGATGTCTGGAAAGCGAACGGCAAGCTGGCGGCGACGCCTGCCACCACGAGGATCGCAAAGGTGCCGTACAGCGACGGCAGGGGTCCGATCGGCGCACCGAAGAGCGCGATGAACGCTGCACCGAACGCGACGCCGGGGATCAAGAACGGAACGTAGGAGAGAAACCCGATGGTGCTGCCGAGAATTCGTGGCCGGATCAGGTGTCGCACGACGTACGCTCCGAGCAGACCGATCAGCGCGGCACCGACGGCCACGAGTAGGCCCAGCAGGATCGTCGATTTCGTCGCGTCGAGTGCGATCGGATCGCGCAGCACTCCGCGCATCCCCTGCGCTATGGCACTGTCGGATTCGCCGAGCCAGTAGTGGAGGGTGAATCCGCCGTCGAAGGAATTGGTGCGGCGCAGCAGCGTCGACACTGCGAGGACGAGCCCAGGAACGATCGCAGTCAAGGTCACCAGAAGCGCGGCCATGGCAAACAAGGGCCAACGCCACGCACCGGTCCGGACGGTACGGATGCCCGACGCCTTCCCCGTGATGGTCGCGTAGGACCGGCGCTTCGTGGCTCTGTTGCCCGCCCACAGCACCATTCCCGCGACCACCACGAGCACGATCGACAACGCGTAGCCGCGTACGGCGTCGCCCGTCGAAATTGCGCCGTAGAGGCGTGTGCTCAACGTCTGGAACCGCACCGGCAATCCGAGAAGCGCTGGAACCGCGAAATTGCTGACGCCTTCGGCGAACGCGAGCAGAAAACCGGACAGTATTGCCGGCGACACGGCGGGCAGAACAATTCGAGTAGCGACCCTCAGCCGTGACGCACCGGTGAGTTCGGCAGCCGCGACGAGGTCCCCGCCTATGCCGAGCAATGCTGCGGAGACGATCACGAACGACAGCGAGTAATAATGAGCGGTGAGGACCAGAACCGTTGGCACCAAGCCCCAGGACAGATCGTCGGGAACCGAAATACCCACACTGGAAAGCAATCCGGGCGTACCGCCGATTCGCTCGTTACGGAACACGCTCTCCCAAGCCAGTGCGATCGCGAAACTTGGAAGGGCGAACGGCACGGTGGCCAATACCCCGATGACGCGCTTACCCGGGATGTCGCTCATCACGACCACCCAGGCGAGAAACGCGCCGAACACTGTGGCCAGCGCCCCGACGCCCAACCCTACGAGTAGTGAGTTTCCCAGCGGGCGCCACAGCAGGTTCTCCGACAGCGGGCTCGCGAACACCTGGCTCCACACGCCGTCGGCGTCGGCGTCCAGTGTTCTGGTGACCAGGCCCGCCAGCGGTGCAGCCACGAGAATCACGAGAACTACGATCACCGCGGCCGCCAGCGCATGGATCGGGCGCCTCACCGTCTTCGTTCGGGGAAGCGCCTTCACTGGATGGTGAGCAGGTAGTCGGCTACCTGCGCGCGACGCTCTGCCGATGCTTCGGGATCGATACGCCATGCTCCGAGGTCGCCCAGCGAGAGGGCGTCGGTCGGCGCGACGACATCGTCACGCGTCGGGTAATCGCCTGCGACATAGAACGGTTCGAAACCCGGTCCGCCGGTTTCCGAATTGTCACCCATCATGTAGTCGACGAGCAGGCGGGCTGCTGCGGGGTTCTTCGCTTCGGCGGTGATCCCCAGCATCGCCGGGAAGACGATGCCCGGTGAGGGGGCGACATCCGCGGCCACCTGCAGTGCCCACCCCTCGTCCTCGTTGTCCCGTCGGTCCGAGTAGGTCGTGAAGCCGACCGGTGGGTTCGCCTGACCGCGCGCTCCGACCGACGAGTTGACCGTATCCGTGTCGTCCACCAATATCGCATCGTTGTCGTACAGGTCCGTGATGAACTGCAAACCTGCATCCTCGACGCCGTCGTCGAGCTCGACCTCGCGGCCGAAGTGATCCTGGTACGCCTGCGCCATATCGTCGGCGCGCAACGACATTTCGGTGACGAGATCGAGGTAGTCGCCGCGAACGTTGGGGTCCACCATCATGACGCGACCGGACCACTCTGGATCCGTCAGAGCCCAGAGGTTGTCGACCGGCGGGCCGTCGGGGTTGGCCTCCTCGTTGTACATCAACACCTTGGTGGACAACCGGTTGGCTACGAGCGGCTGCTGAAACTCCTCGGGCAGCGACTCCGAAACCCTTTTCGGAACATAGGATTCGAGTACACCGTCGGCGAGAAGTTCGGTCACCACCACCGGGGCATCCGACACGTACGCGACGTCTGCGGTGGCGCTGCCCGCCCGATGCTCGCTGGCCAGCCTGGTGATCAGCTCGGTCGAGGAAATGTCGGTGGCCATCACGTCTATCCCCGGGTACGCAGCTTCGAAGGATTCCTCGATGGACGCAATCCTGCTGGTGAAGGCATAGACCGACACCGAACCTTCCGCACGGGCCATCGTGACCAGCTCGTCCTGGGACATCGATGCCCAGTCGATCTGCGGCGCTTCCGGTTCCGTCGACGTTGAGCACGCCGCGAGGGCAAAGGTCAGCGCGAGCACGGAACAGGCGGCGCTCGCACGAGGGTGGGCGGACACAGGCATGACAAATCCTCCGGGTCTTGGGCTTTTCGGATGGTTTTCGGATCGAACAATGCGGCAATGAAGCGTGTTCACGCTTCGAGTTTGTCGAGCAGGTGAGCGAGTCGATCCAGCGATCGGTTCGACTCGTCGGGTCTGCGGCGGGCCACGGTGAGGACGAGAGCGTTACCGATGGCCATCGGTACGGCGAGGGAAAGAAATTCGTCGCCGTGACCGCGCGGCGCGGCGATCAACTGGTCTGGTTGCGGCGACATCGAAAGAAGCGTGTCGGTGACGACGGCGGTGTAGCAATCGTTCTCGGCCGCAATGCCCAGCAACGAACCGAGAAGCGCTGGCATGCGTCGGAATGCGAACGCCAGTAGTACGTCGTCGGAACTCAGGCTGGTGATTCGCTCCGCGACATCCCGTCGCGCACCCGAGAGTGCGGTGACGCGCATCCCGAACCGCTGAAACCGTCGGCAGAGCAGATCTACCAGTACTGTCGCGTTGCCCTGACCGAAGACGTAGATGTGATCGGCAGCGATGATGCGAACTGCCAGATCGTCGAGCTGCCTTTGGTTCACGTGACGGGTCAGTTCCGACAACGCGGTGAGCTCGTCCTCGACGAAACCGCGAATCACATCGTCGTTCGGATGGCGATCGAGGCGACCACGGACTCGCTGCGAGGGCCCTTCGCCCGTCAGATAGTCCTGACGGAGAGCCTCCCGCAATTCGGGGTAACCGGCGAAGCCGAGGCGCTGCGCCAATCTGGTGGCCGCCGACTGGTGCAGACCGACCGGACCCGTCAGGTCGGTCGCCAACCAGTACGACGCAGCGGCAGGTTGTGACTGCAGCAGCGCGACGAGTCGGCGATCGTTGGCGGTGAGGAGGTGTCCTCGGCTTGCCACCAGTTCTGTGATGAGCACGGCGGCGACGCTATCCGCAACCTCACTTGCAACGCCTGCAAGCTGTGCAAGTTAACGTGCTGTTTGCCCGATATGCACCGTGAAGTCGTCAGGGCGCTCTTCAGAGCCTTCATATTTGTGACCCACTACTCATCTGCCCGAAACTATGTTGAGACATATGCACACCCACGCACTGCGTATTTTGAGGTAAGCGTTTCACTGCCACGAAGGATGAGGAAGACCATGGCGGGCGCCGACACAACATCTTGATGCTGTCCGGGGTGTTCGTCGTGGGCACGCTCGGGTGCGTGCTGGCGCCGTCGTGGGAAGTCCTCGCAGTGTTCCGCTTCATCCTCGGCCTGGCCGTCGGCGGTGCTTCGGCCACTGTTCCGGTCTACCTCTCCGAGATTGCACCGTTCGTCGGGCTCGGGGTGCTGGCTCTGATCTTCATCGTCACGCAGGTTCCCGAAACTCGCGGGCAGTCTCTGGAGGATCTCGAGGCCCGGTTCCGTCGCGAATACTCGTAACCGTGGAAGTTCTATCGGAAGGAGTTCGAAAATGGCTATTTTGGTTGCAGTGTCCGACAGCGAGGAAGGACGCCACGCACTCCGAATGGCAGCCGACGAAGCCGCAGCACTGAGCACGGACCTCATTGCAACCGATCTGACGCTGGGACGACTCGACACCACCGAGTTGGGCAGCAACGTGTCCGTGCGTGTGATCGACCGAGCCGGCCGCGAGGACCGCGATCCAGGGATGGCCATATTCGACGAAATCGACGCCCACCCCGAAGTGACGAGGCTCGTCACCGGCATCAAGCGACGCAGCCGAGACGGGAAAGCGTTGTTGGGCGGCGTGACTCAGCGGCTGCTCATGCTGTCGCCGGTCCCCGTACTCAGCGTGCAGCCCAACTGAAACTCCCGAGGTAACTTGGCAACACGAAACCCCCTCCGCGTGTGATCTGCGGAGGGGGTTTCGTTGATGCGGATCTAGCTGTTCTCTGGGAAACCCGGAGACGCGGAGCGGATCTAGCTGTTCTCTGGGAAACCGAGGTTGATGCCGCCGTGGCTGGGGTCGAGCCAGCGGCTGGTGATGGCTTTGCCGCGGGTGAAGAAGTGCACGCCTTCCATGCCGTGGGCGTGGGTGTCGCCGAAGAGGGAGTTCTTCCAGCCACCGAAGCTGTAGTACGCCATGGGGACAGGGATGGGGACGTTGATGCCGATCATGCCTACTTCCACTTCGTTCTGGAAGCGCCTCGCGGCGCCGCCGTCGTTGGTGAAGATGGCGGTGCCGTTGCCGTAGGGGTTGTTGTTGATCAGTTCGAGGGCTTCGTCGTAGGTGTCGACGCGTACCACCGAGAGGACGGGTCCGAAGATTTCGTCGGTGTAGATGGACATGTCGGTGGTGACGTTGTCGATCAACGTCGGGCCCAACCAGAAACCGTCCTTGCCACCATCGGCCTGCACGGTGCGGCCGTCGACGACGATGGTCGCTCCTGCTGCTTCGCCGGCGTCGACGTAGGAGGCGACCTTGTCTCGGTGCGCTTTGGTCACCAGTGGTCCCATGTCCGAGTTCTTGGTGCCGTCCCCGGTTCTCAGTGGGGTGGTGCGTTCGACGATCTTCGCGACGAGTTCGTCGGCGATCGGGCCGACGGCGACGAGGGCGGAAATAGCCATGCAGCGTTCACCGGCCGAGCCGAAGCCGGCGTTGACCATGGCATCGGCGGCGAGGTCGAGGTCGGCGTCGGGGAGCACGATGGCGTGGTTCTTCGCCCCGCCGAGGGCCTGGACGCGTTTGCCGTGGCTGGTGCCGACGCTGTAGACGTACTGCGCGATCGGGGTGGAGCCGACGAAGGAGATCGACTTGATCGCCTTGTTCTCGAGCAGTTCGTCGACGGCGAGTTTGTCGCCTTGCAGGACGTTGAAGACACCGTCGGGCAGGCCGGCTTCCTTCCACAGTTCTGCCATCCACAGCGATGCGGTGGGGTCTTTTTCCGAGGGTTTGAGCACGACGGTGTTGCCTGCGGCGATGGCGAGGGGGAAGAACCACATCGGGACCATGGCGGGGAAATTGAACGGGGAGATGATGCCGACGGGTCCGAGGGGTTGGCGGATGGAGTAGATGTCGACTTTCGTCGACGCGTTCTCGGTGTATCCGCCTTTGAGTAGATGGGGTATGCCGCAGGCGAATTCGACGACTTCTTGGCCGCGGGAAATTTCGCCGAGCGCGTCGGAGTGGACTTTGCCGTGTTCGGCGGTGATGATCTCGGCGAGTTCGCCCTT
>NZ_JBAWFH010000209.1:0-6928 GCF_049591685.1 Rhodococcus sp. (in: high G+C Gram-positive bacteria)
AGTCCGGCTTGGAGTTATTGTCCTGCAACGACACCCTGCACCTGGCTCACTTCGGCGGACAGTGCGTCGATCTTGTTGGACAGTTCCTGCCGCTGCGGTTCGGTGACGGTGTCGTAGAAGACATATCCGTCGCCGTTGCGGTACTTCGCCAGTTCGGCGTCGAGTTCGGCGAACCGTGCGTCGATCGTCGTGCCCAGTTCGGCGTTGTTCTGGTCGATGATCGGTCGCACCGCGGCAACCGCTGCCTGCGAGCCGTCGACGTTGGCCTGGAAGTCCCACAGGTCGGTATGCGAGAAGAAGTCCTCTTCACCGCTGATCTTGGTCTTGGCCACCTCGTCGAGCAATCCCTGTGCGCCACCGGCAACTTGGATCGGGTCCACGGTGAAGTCGTCGGCCTTCACCTTGTCGGCCAGTTCGGCGATGTCGGCCTGCAGCTGATCGGCCATCGCGTCGGTGTCGGGCTGGAGGCCCTGCGTCCACAGATCTTTCTCGATGCGGTGGAAGCCGGTCCATTCGGCGCCTGGCTCGACATCGGGTTCACGCAGATCGATGCGTGGGTCAAGGTCGTCGGGGAAGCTCTCGGCGACGGGTTCGATGCGCTCGTAGTAGCTGCGGGTGATGGGAAACTGTGTTTTGGCCGTTTCGATATCGCCGGACTTGACGGCGGCGACGAACGTTGCGGTGGTCTCCTGCAGGGCGTCGACCTGACTGACGACGTAGCGCTTGTAACCCGACGCAGCCTCGTCGAGCAGGCCGTTCTCGTCAGCTTGACGCATCGAATCGCCGCTGACGACGAAGTCCGCGCGAACGCCGTCGCCGACCATCCCTGCCTTGCAGGCGGTTTGGTAGGTGCCGGGGTCGGGCAACGCGACGATGAGCTGACGCGTTAGGCCGGGTCCGATGTTCTCGATCTCTCCCATGACGCGGTCGCCGTCACCGTAGACGTAGAACTCGGTGACCTTGCTGCCGTTGTTGGTGACCTGGAACGTCGAGTTGCCGGTGGAGCCCTCCGTCGAGGCGACGTCGCAGGTTGTGTCGCTCGCGGTGACGGCGATGTCTGCGTCGCCTGCTTCGGACGAGGATTTCTCGGTGCAGCCCGCGAGCGCGAGCGGGAGTACCGCCACGGCAGCGAGAGCGAATGTGGTGCGACGCATCGTAGATAACGCCTTTCAGGAGGTGAGGGCGGGTTCGCGAACGCGAACCGGGCGGAGGAAGAGGTAGAGGACCACGACGATGTAGAGCAGCCAGCCGACGACCTGCAGGACGGTCGGCTCGGGGCGGAAGTTGAAGATGCCCGCGAGCACGGTTCCGTACCAGCTCGATGCGTCGAAGTGGGCGGTGATGTCGAATGCGACCGAGCTTCCGCCGGGGATCAACCCGCCGATCTGCAGTGCACGGATGCCGTACGCGAGGATGCCCGCGGCGACGACGATGAGGAAGATGCCGGTGTACTTGAAGAACACGGCGAAGTTGATGCGAATGGCGCCGAAGTAGAGGAAGACGGTCAACACGGCGGCGACGACGATGCCTAGCAGCAGACCAAGTAGCGGCCACGAGCTGCCGTTGGTGTTCTCCGCGTATCCGACCATGAGAAGGGCTGTTTCGACGCCTTCGCGCCCGACGGCGAGGAACGAGAGCGTCAATACGGCGAGGGGTCCGACGGTGAGTGCGCGTTCCATGTTCGCGCGCAGTTCGCCCGACATGTCCTTGGCTGCGGTGCGCATCCACAGCACCATCGCCGTGACGATCGCCACGGCGACGAGCGACGCCAACCCGGCAATGATCTCGGCGGTGAGCCCCGTTACCGTCGACGTGCCGTAGTGGATGACGAAGAAGATGAGCGCGACCATGACGATTGCGCTGCCGACACCGAGCCAGACCCAACGCAGGGCGTCGCGGCGATCGGCCTTGACGAGGAACGCCACGAGGATCATGACGACGATGCCGGTCTCGAGACCTTCGCGCAGTCCGATGAGGGCGCTGCCCAACATTTGCGTCGCGATCGAGGGAGCCGATGCGGCAGCGAGTACGGACACGTGGGTTGCTCCTGGATTGCGAGAGACAAGGGTAGGCGTACCTATGTCGTTTGAAGCAACATACACCCTGCGCAGGAACCCAAAACCCATTTGACCTGCACCAACGCATCGCTTTAGGTTCTTATTACTTTCGATGTGCAGGATGGGGGAGTGAAGAAGCGGCCGTTACCATCCCCCAGGGTCACCCGACGGACGCAGCTGCTGTCCGTGTTGGCTGTTCTCCTGGTCGGCGCGACGGTCGCAGCCTGCGGGTCTTCGGAGCCGCCGCGGAGCATTCCCGAGGGCATTCCGCCCGGGGCTGGCACCCCGGTTCCCGAAATCGACTTCAACGCGCCCGGACGCACCGCCGATCTTTTGCTCGCCTGGGCCGAACCGCAATCGAGTGCCGTGAACATCTCCGCGCCTGCCCTCGCCGCCTATGCCCACGCAGCGGCCATCATGGCCGACACGTCGCCCGGATGTGGGATCGCATGGACGACGTTGGCCGGCATCGGATACATCGAAAGTAGGCACGGCACGTACCAGGGTTCGACGGTTGCGCCCGACGGCGCGGTCACGCCCCTGATCCGCGGTATTCCGCTCGACGGCGGGCCTGGAATCGCAGAGATACCGGATACCGACGGCGGCGTGCTCGACGGCGACCCGGTGTACGACCGCGCGATGGGTCCGATGCAGTTCATCCCGGAGACCTGGCGGAAATGGGGTGTCGACGCCAATGGCGACGGCTCGCCCAATCCCGACAATCTCGACGATGCCGCATTGACTGCCGCCCGGTATCTCTGCGCGAGAGGCGGCGACCTGATCACTGCGGAGGGTTGGGAGCGAGCCCTCATGGCCTACAACCAGTCCGGTGAATATCTGCGAAATGTCCGCGACGCCGCTGCTGCCTACTCTGTCGGAGCCAGCGCCTGAGGCCTGGTACATATGCGCCGACGATCGGTGGAGCGGCTAGTCTGACACCCGGCACTTGTCCGCACGTCCCCGTTACAAGGAGAAGCATTCGTGGCCATCATTGAGCAGGTCGGCGCTCGCGAGATCCTCGACTCCCGTGGCAACCCCACGGTCGAGGTCGAGGTTGCGTTGGACGACGGAACCCTGACGCGTGCAGCGGTTCCCTCCGGCGCATCCACCGGTGAGCACGAGGCCGTCGAACTCCGCGACGGCGGCGATCGCTACGGCGGCAAGGGCGTCGAGAAGGCAGTCAACGCCGTACTCGACGAGATCGCCCCGGCCGTCATCGGCCTCGACGCCATCGAACAGCGTGCAGTCGACCAAGCTCTGCTCGACCTCGACGGCACCCCCAGCAAGTCCCGCCTCGGCGCGAACTCCCTGCTCGGTGTTTCGCTGGCCGTGGCGAAGGCAGCCGCCGAGTCGGCCGGCCTCGAGCTGTTCCGCTACCTCGGCGGACCCAACGCGCACATTCTGCCGGTACCGATGATGAACATCATCAACGGCGGCGCACACGCGGACAGCGGCGTCGACGTGCAGGAATTCATGATCGCGCCCATCGGTGCGCCCACGTTCAAGGAGTCCCTGCGCTGGGGCGCCGAGGTCTACCACTCGCTCAAGTCGGTTCTCAAGGCCAAGGGCCTTTCGACCGGTCTCGGCGACGAGGGTGGCTTCGCTCCCGATCTCGCGGGCACCACGGCTGCTCTCGATCTCATTCTCGAAGCCATCGGCAAGACGGGTCTGAAGCCCGGTCGCGACGTCGCGTTGGCTCTCGACGTGGCAGCCACCGAGTTCTACACCGCGGGCACCGGCTATGCGTTCGAGCGGGCCACCAAGTCCGCCGAAGAGATGTCGGCGTTCTACGGCCAGCTCGTCGACCAGTACCCGCTCGTGTCCATCGAGGATCCGCTCGACGAGAACGACTGGGACGGCTGGGTTGCGCTCACCGAGGCCATCGGCGACAAGGTGCAGCTCGTCGGCGACGACCTGTTCGTCACCAACCCCGAGCGTCTCGAGGACGGCATCGTCAAGGGCGCCGCCAACGCACTGCTCGTCAAGGTCAACCAGATCGGCACGCTCACCGAGACCCTCGACGCCGTCGACCTCGCGCACCGCAACGGTTACAAGACGATGATGAGCCACCGCAGCGGCGAGACCGAGGACACCACCATCGCTGACCTGGCGGTTGCCGTCGGCAGCGGCCAGATCAAGACCGGTGCCCCGGCTCGAAGCGAGCGCGTTGCCAAGTACAACCAGTTGCTGAGAATCGAAGAAGCTCTCGGTGACGCGGCGCGTTACGCCGGCGAGCTGGCTTTCCCCCGGTTCAATTACGAGGGATGAGTTCGCGCGTAACTGTTTACTGAGGTGGATCGATGGCGGCACGACGGGGAAGACCGGGGACCAGTCCGAACGGACGTGATCCCCGGCCTCGTGGCCGCTCGGCATCCTCGCGTGATCGGCCGACGGGTGCCGCGTCGGGAAGTGGACGCGGCACCGGTCAGCCGGCGCCGGAGCCGTCGGAACAGGCTCGGGACGCTGTCGTCGGAGGCAAGGCCGCTCCTCGACGCGTCGAGGTCCGCGCCTCGGCAGGCGGCGGCGACCGTACCTTTTTCGGCTTGTCGACGGCCCGTGCGGTCATCCTTGCCGTCGTCGTGTGCGCGTTGGCCCTGACGCTGGCCGTTCCGTTGCGGACGTATTTCACTCAGCGGGCTGAACTCGAGCAGGTACTCGTCGAGCGCGGGACGCTCGAGGAGCAAGTCGCGGCGCTGGAGTTGGAAAAGACTCAGCTCAACGACCCGACCCGAATCGCAGCCGAAGCACGTACTCGGCTGCGCTGGGTCATGCCGGGGGAGACGCCCTACACCGTGCAACTGCCCGGCGACGAGGGCCCCACCGAAGAAGAAGTGGAAGCAGCGAAGAAAGCGGAGGGGCCCTGGTATCGGGACCTCTGGGAGACAGCAGTTCAACCGCAGGAGAGTGCGGAACGCGAGGTGGCACCGCCGCCCGCGGTTGTTCCGGCGCCTGCGCCAGCAATAGAAGGAGGACCGGTCGGGTGAGCTCGCCAGTTTCGCAACAAGACCTCGATGCGGTGGCGGAGCAGTTGGGACGTGAACCCCGGGGAGTCCTCGAGATCGCGTACCGGTCGCCGGACGGTCGGCCCGGGGTTGTGAAAACCTCACCGAAGCTTTCGGACGGGACGCCGTTCCCGACGCTGTTCTACTTGACGGATCCGCGACTCACCGCGGAGGCAAGTCGGCAGGAATCCGCAGGCGTCATGCGTGAGATGACGCAGCGGTTGACGGAGGACGAGGAGTTGGCTGCGGGATATCGGCGCGCCCACGAGTCGTACCTTGCCGAACGCAACGAAATCGAGTCGCTGGGAACCGATTTCACCGGTGGCGGCATGCCGGATCGCGTCAAGTGCCTGCACGTCCTCATCGCTCATGCCCTCGCCAAGGGCCCCGGCCTCAACCCCCTGGGTGACGAATCCGTCGCTCTCGCTGCCGACAACGGTCTGCGCGGCAGGGCAATTCCGGCCGATTGGCCCACTATCGCCGAACTACGTGGAGAGACAACATGACTCGGGTCGCTGCCATCGACTGCGGTACCAATTCGATCAGGCTTCTGGTTGCCGACATCAAGGACGGCGTCCTGACGGATGTGGCCCGCGAGATGCGCGTCGTGCGGCTCGGTCAAGGCGTCGACGCGACCGGTGCGTTCGTGCCCGAGGCGCTCGAACGCACACGTGTCGCGCTCGAGGAGTATGCCGGGATCGTCCGTGAGGCGGGTGCGTCGGCGATACGAATGGTCGCCACATCTGCGACGCGTGATGCGTCGAACCGTGACGACTTCTTCGACATGACTCGCCAGATCCTGGATCCGATCGTGGCCGGCTCGGTCGCCGAGGTCATCACAGGTGACGAGGAAGCCCGATTGTCGTTCGCCGGTGCAGTAGGCGAACTTGATTCCGCTGGTGCGCCTTTCGTGGTGGTCGATCTCGGCGGGGGTTCGACGGAGCTGGTGCTGGGTGACAACAAAGGCGTTCGCGCGGCATTCTCCGCCGATATCGGTTGCGTTCGGCTGACCGAGCGTTTCTTGCACAGCGACCCGCCCACCGCCGAGGAAATCGCCGCTGCTCGTGCGTACGCCCGCGAGAAGCTGCACGAGGCTTTCGAGGATGTACCGATCGGCGACGCGTCCAGCTGGGTCGGCGTCGCGGGCACGATGACGACCATCGCCGCCATCGCATCCGGGCTGCAGGAATACGACGCCGACAAGGTTCACTTGACGCGGGTGTCGTTCTCCGACCTGTTCGAGGTGTGCGACCGGCTGATTGGAATGACACGGGAAGAGCGAGCAGCGCTGGGCCCCATGCATCCTGGACGGGTCGACGTCATCGGCGGCGGATCCATCATCTGCAGCGTCCTCGCCGAAGAGTTCGAAAGCCGAGGCGTAGTCAGTACTTTGGTGGTCAGCGAGCACGATATCCTCGACGGCATCGCGCTGTCGATCAAGAACTGAGCCCAAAGCTCAGCCCCTATAGCCCAATTGGCAGAGGCAGCGGACTTAAAATCCGCACAGTGTCGGTTCGAGTCCGACTGGGGGCACCGCATTTCCGCAGGTCAGCGGCCGAATGTCCTGGCCAAATTCGCTTTCCAACTCTCCTAGGGCCGTGAAAAGGCCGTGAGATGCGGGAGTACTCGGTCAGCGCCGCTTCCGCTGTTTGCGTTTGCGCTTCAACTTGGCGTCGCGACTCTTGTGCGAGCGAGTACCCGAGCTTAGGCGAGGAGGGCTTGGAGGCTCACCGCCGTTGAGAACCCAATCGGGCGGCATCGTTCCCGTTTCACGCCGCCACTCGCGGTACTCCTCTGCCGCTGTCTCCACCGCTTGGAAGTCCTCCATGTGATGAAGTGTGACCGCGCCGTGCAGCCAGCCGTAAAATT
>NZ_JBAWFH010000210.1:0-2145 GCF_049591685.1 Rhodococcus sp. (in: high G+C Gram-positive bacteria)
GTCATGCTCAATCAGGATGCGCCGCAACATACCAAGACCCGCAAACTGGTGTCGAAAGGCTTTACCCCCAAGTCCATCAACGGCCTGCGCGACGAGCTCGAGCGACGCGCCAAAGCGATCGTCGAGAAGGCCGCAGAGAACCCGACGGGCGACTTCGTCACCGAAATCGCATCGGAACTGCCGCTGCAGGCCATCGCCGACCTCATCGGTATCCCGCAGGAGGACCGCAAGAAGATCTTCGACTGGTCCAACGAGATGACCTCGTACGACGACCCCGAATTCGACATCGACCCCGTCGAAGCCTCGTCGCAGATCCTCGGATATGCGTACCAGATGGCGGACGAACGCCGGAAGAATCCGCAGGACGACATCATCACCACGCTGATCAACGCAGACATCGACGGCGACCACATGGCGCCCGAGGAATTCGGCTTCTTCGTCATCATCCTTGCCGTCGCGGGCAACGAGACCACGCGCAACGCGATCACCCACGGGATGGCCGCATTCATGGACAACCCCGACCAGTGGGAGCTGTACAAGAAGGAGCGGCCCGAGACAGCTGCCGACGAGATCGTTCGTTACGCCACGCCAATCGTTGCCTTCCAGCGAACGGCCAAGGAAGACTTCGACCTGAACGGCACGACCATCAAAGCCGGCGAGCGGGTCGCGATGTTCTACAGTTCGGCCAACTTCGACGAGGACGTGTTCGAGAACCCGCGGAAGTTCGACATCATGCGAAACCCCAACCCGCACGTCGGATTCGGTGGCCACGGCGCGCACTACTGCATCGGCGCCAACCTCGCCAAGATGGAAATCGATCTGATGTTCAACGCAATCGCCGACATCATGCCCGACATCTCACGACTCGGGGACCCCCGACGACTGCGATCCGGATGGCTCAACGGCGTCAAGGAGTTCCAGGTCGATTACACAGGTGGTTGCCCGGTGAAGCACTAATGCGGCTGGGTGCTGCTCCGCCGCCCGTGTTCCTTAAGTGTTGTTCGAGCAACGTTTAAGGCACACGGGCGGCGAAGCCGCACCTCAGCGGATGAAGTTGTCTGCGAACGCGCGCAGTGAGTCCTGCTTCGCTTCCAGCGGGCCGTCGAAGCCGATGCCGTCGAAGATCCAGGGCACGGTGATGATGTCGGTGACACCGGCATCCTCGAGCTCGGCGTACCCGTCCTTCCCGAAGCGGTCGATGCACACCGTTTGAATCTCGTACGGCTCGTCGGCTTTTCCGTACTCCTCGCGCAGCTCACGCAATCGGGCGATGACGGCGACCAGATCGTCGAACTTGATCATCGCCGACGTCCAACCGTCGCCGACACGAGCGGCGCGGTGCAGCGCCACATCGGTGTGGCCGCCGACGTAGAAGGGAACGGGCTCGGTCGGCGCGGGGCTCATCTGGAGCTTGTCGAAGTCGTAGAACTCGCCGTGGTGCTCCACCATGCCGCCGCCGAGGATGAGCTTGATGACGTCGATCATCTCGTCGACGCGCTTGCCCCGCTTCGCGTAGGGGACACCGCACCATTCGAACTCTTCCGGCGCCCAGCCGATACCGACGCCGAAGCCGAAGCGGTTGTTCGTCATCGCTGCGACCGAGCCGACCTGGCGAGCCAGTAGCACCGGGTTGCGCGAGCCGAGCTTGAGCACCTGGGTGTAGAACTCGATCTTCTCGGTGACCGCTCCCATGGCTGCGGCGGCGATCAGTGGATCCACCCACGGAGTGTCCGCGTTCCACATCCTCGACCCGTCGGGCGTGTAGGGGTAGTCGGCGGTCTGGGTTTCCATGTAGAACAGCGAATCCGGAAGCGCGATCGAGGAGAACCCGCATTCCTCGGCGGTCCGGGCCAACGCGGTCAACTCGTGCAGCGGCGTCATCGCGATGCCGACGGTATACTTCATGGCTGCTCACTCCCCACAACCCACATCGAAAAGTATTGCGAGCCTCCGCCGTACGCGTGCCCGAGTGCTTTTCGGGCGTTCTCGACCTGATGATCGCCCGCCCGGTGCATCACCTGCATGGCCGCTTCGGCGAAGCGAATCATGCCCGACGCCCCGATCGGATTGGACGACAGCACTCCGCCCGAACAGTTGATCGGTAACCGGCCGCCGATCGCCGTGTCACCGGCCTCGGTGAGTTTC
>NZ_JBAWFH010000211.1:0-14683 GCF_049591685.1 Rhodococcus sp. (in: high G+C Gram-positive bacteria)
GACCCACACCGGGTACTGCGCGAGCATCGCGACGCGGAACGCCTCGACCGTGTACCCACCCATCGCCTGGAGAATGCCGCCGATCGCCGCGATCACCAGCAGCGACGCGAGGAAACCACCGACGTTGACCATTCCCTGCGCAGTACCGAGATTGGCGCTCGGATTGAAGGTGCGCGCGTAGTCGAAACCGATGACGCCGCCGGGGCCACCCACCGAGACGACGACTACCAGAATCACCAGCAACCACAGCGGGGCCGGGCCCGGCAACGCCAACACGATCCCCCACATCACGGCATTGCTGACCATGATCGACAGCACCAGCCACGAGCGTCGCATCGGATAGCGCCCAGTCAGAATGCCCAGGCCGATGCCGAACACCACCGCCGAAACAACCGACAGCGACAGCAACGTTCCGGCGGCCGCTGCCGACAAACCCTGCGCGGACGTCAGATACGGAATGCCCCACAGCAGCGCGAACACCGTGATCGAGAACTGCGTCCCCATGTGGCTGAAGAAGCCGAGCCTGGTACCCGGCCGCTTCCACACCCTGCCGATCGTGCCGAGCGTCTCGCGCATCGACGTGGGCGCCATCAGCACTTCCACCCCGGGCGGCGTGTCACGGATCAGGGCGAGCGCGAGCACGAACGCCACCAGCCCGAGCGAAGCCGCACTCGCAAAAGCGAACGTCCACCCCGAAGAATGCAGAACCATCAGGAACGGCACAGCAGACAAAATCTGTCCCGTCTGACCGAGAAGACCGGTGAGCTGCGAAACGATGGGAACGCGCCGAGGCGAGAACCACTGCGGCACCAACCGCAGCACCGAAATAAAGGTCAGTGCATCGCCGATGCCGACGAGCGCGCGAGCGGCAACCGCGACCGGGAGCGACTCCGTCGTAGCCAAGATGACCTGCGCAATAGCCATCAGCAGCGCGCCGAGCGCGATCATCCTCCGTGATCCGACCCGGTCGAGAATCACCCCAGCGGGGATCTGCATGCCTGCATAGACGACGATCTGCAGCACCACGAACGACGACAGAACAGAGGGGCTCGCGGAGAACCGGTCGGCCGCGTCGAGACCGGCGACGCCGAACGCCGTGCGGTGCAGGACGCCGACGATGTAGGCGAACACCCCGACACCCCAGACCACCCACACTGTTTTCACTGGGATCATTGTGCCCGGTCACCTGTGCAAGGATCGAATCCCGGCGATACACGACGATGCGAAAGTGGGCAACGACATGGCAGGGCACATTCTGGTGTTGAACGGGCCGAACCTGAACATGCTCGGCACCCGTCAGCCGGAGGTCTACGGCCACGAGACGCTCGCCGACGTCGTCGCCCTGTGCGAGAAGACTGCGGCCGCACACGGCCGGACGGTCCGCGCCGAGCAGTCCAACCACGAAGGACAGCTGATCGACTGGATCCACGATGCCCGCGGGCAGGCATCGGGCATCGTGATCAACCCGGGTGGCCTTACCCACACTTCGGTCGCACTGCGGGACGCCCTCGTCATCCCCGAGGTCCCGATCATCGAGGTCCACATCAGCAACGTCCATGCGCGGGAGGAGTTTCGCCACCACTCGTTCGTCTCGCCCATCGCGAGCGGCGTCATCGCGGGCCTCGGCGTCGCGGGATACGGGTTCGCGGTCGAACGACTGATCGCGCTCACTCAGCCGTAGCTCAGGTTCACACACCTATGCTGGCCGAGAACGTTTCGAGCGAGCGAGGGATCTTCAACGGTGAGCAACAGCAGTCGTAGAAAAGCAGAAGCAGCAACAGCGGCTCTGCAGGGCAAAAAGGACAAGCAGCGCCGCACCATCATTCAGATCGCGGTGGCCGTCGTCCTCGTCGCCCTGATCGCCGGCATCGGATTCACCATCGCGAACCGCGACTCCGACACCACGGCAACCCCGGCCTCGACCCCGTCGTCCGTCACCGAGGACGGCGCCATCCGCATCGGCGCACCCGACGCGTCCGTCGTCGTCACCGCCGTCGAAGACTTTCAGTGCCCGGCCTGCAAGCAGTTCGAAGCCATCAGCGGCGACACACTGACCGAACTGACCGCCGACAACACCATCGCCGTCGACTACCGGCCGATCTCGATCCTCGATCGGATGTCGTCGACCAACTACTCCACCCGCGCCGCGAACGCGAGCTACTGCGTCGCCGACGCCGACATCTCCGCATGGCCCGCCTGGCACAAGGCGATGTTCGAGCAGCAGCCGTCCGAAGGCGGCGAGGGCCTGAGCGACGAAGAACTCCTCGGCATCACGACGACGGTGGGCATCGAGGGACCGGAACTCGAGAGCTGCATCACCGGCGGCACCTACACCGACTACGTGACGAGTCAGACGCAGACCGTGTTGGACTCGGGCATCAACGGCACCCCGACGGTCTCGGTCAACGGAACCGTCGTGTCCAACCCGACGCCCGACGGGCTACGCGCCGCCATCGCCGACGCCAAGTAGGACCGCACCGTGAAGCCCGCACGCGCCACCGCCTGGGTCCTCATCGTCGGCGGATTTTTCGGACTGCTCGCCGCACTGACCCTGACGATCGAGCGGTTCAAACTGCTCGAAGACGCGTCGTACGTTCCGTCGTGCAGCCTGAACCCGGTGCTGTCGTGCGGGTCGGTGATGACGACCGATCAGGCCGCGCTCTTCGGATTCCCGAACCCCATCATCGGCATCGTCGCCTTCACGATCGTTCTCCTTACCGGCGTGCTGACGCTGGGATGCGTCGCGCTCCCGCACTGGTACTGGCTCGGACTCGCACTCGGCGCGCTGCTCGGCGAGGTGTTCGTCCACTGGCTGATCTACCAGAGCCTGTACGAGATCGGCGCCCTCTGCCCCTACTGCATGGTGGTGTGGGCGGTCATGATGCCGATCTTCGTCGTCACCGTCTCCCAACTCGTCGACACCTCCCGCGTGGGCCGACTGTTCGTCGAATGGCGTTGGACAATTCTGGTGGTGTGGTTCGCGGTCGTCCTCGTGCTGATCGCGATCCGCTTCAGCGACTACTGGTCGACACTCGTCTAGAGCACCGCTGTCGCATCGATCTCGATCAGCAATTCGGGCATCGCCAGCCGAGAGACCTCTACGACGGTCTGTGCCGGCCGGCTTGCCGGGAACAGTTCACCGAGGATGCCGGTATAGGTGTCGAGGTGACCGAGGTCGACGAAGTACACCGTCAGTTTCACGACGTTGTCGAGAGTTCCGCCCGCCGCGGACATGATCAGTCGGATGTTCTCGAACGACAGCCGGATCTGCGCATCGACGTCGCCGATGCCCTCGAATTGCCCGTCGGGTGTGATTGCCGTCTGCCCCGAGAGGTAGAGCGTGCGGTCGGCGCCCGTCACGACGACGCACTGCGACAACAGTTGAGCGCCCGGGTCCCACACGGTGTCCGGTGCGAGCACGTACTTGTTCATTGTCACGACCCCTCTCACGCCAACAGAGGGCCAATGTAACGCGTCACAAATGAGAAGCCTTTTTATAACGCTCCGTAATGAACGAAGACAGTGCATGATGATGTGAGTCAGCTCACCCGAAGGTGGGCGGCACGGAACGTCGGGGAGAGTTCTCAGCACCAGGAGTTGTACATGGCGGGCGATCCGATCGCAGTAATCGTTGCCGTAATAGTCTCCGCAGCGGGGGCTGTGGGGGGCGGGGAAGCACCACCGGAGATCCAGGACGGGGCAGCCAATGTAGCTGCGGCCGCGGAAGAATCCGCCGAGGGCCTGCAAAAGCAGCTCGACGACCTTCTGGGCACACTGCCGGAGCCTGCGCGCGAAGACGCCGATGCCATGCTCGACGACGTCGCCGATGCCGTCGAGACCGCGGCCGAACCGATGCTGCCGCCGAAGCCCGAGGAAGTACCCGAAGAAACTGCTGTCGGCGCGGACGCCGGCGCGACACCCGCCGCTGCGACGCCTGTAGCGGCTGCCGCTCCCGTAGCCGGACCCACGCTGACCACCTCGCTCAGCGCACTCGTGCCGAGCAACGCCGCCGTGGGGGCGCTGCAGTTCGGCACGTCGAGCTTCACCCTCGGCGATCTTGCGGCACAAACCGCCTTCATGCCCGCCGCCGAAGCACTGCGCCGAGCACTCTTCCCCGGTATGCCCGCCACCTTCACCGGTGTGTCGATGTCGCCGATCGGCGCGATCACCGCCTTCGTCCCCTGGCTGATGAAAGCCGGCACCATCTGCGACGGGGTCAAAGCTCCCACCATCGCCGCGTTGTACGCAGCGGAGAACGGCTTCCGGCACGGCCCCACCGCGCCCGTCTCGAGCACCGGCGCGCGAGGCCCCGGCCAGTTCATGCCGGGCACGTGGCAGACCTACGGCAAGGACGCCGACGGCGACGGCGCCGCCGACGTCAACGGCATCGCCGACTCGGTCATGGCGTCGGGAAACCTGTTGTGCGACATCAACAAGCAGGTGAACCAGTGGAAGACCGAGGGACGCGTCAAGGGCGACTCGCTCGACCTGACCCTCGCCGGCTACAACGCCGGCGCGGGCGCGGTCCTTCGCTCCGGCGGAATGCCGTCCGGTCTTCCCGATTACGAGAATCAGACCAAGCCGTACGTCGCGAAGATCCGCGCGACAGAGCTGCAGTTCGCGGCAATCCTCAACCCGATCGCATCGCTCGACCTGGCCGCCGTCGGATCGCGTGCCGTCAAACTCGCCATGGACTACCTCGGGCTCCCCTATGTCTGGGGCGGCGGCAACATCAACGGCCCGTCCGGCGGCGGCTTCGACTGCTCCGGCCTCACCTCGTACGCCGTCTTCAAGGCCTCGGGCGGGGCGCTCACACTGCCCCGCACGTCGGAAACCCAATGGGGCGTCGGCACCGAAATCCCCTTGGCGATGGCGCAACCGGGCGACCTACTGTTCGGCAACTGGCAGTCCGCGGGCCCCGGCCACGTCGCCATCTACGCCGGAAACGGCCAGATGGTCCACGCACCGACCACGGGCGACGTCGTCCGCATCGCACCGGTATTCGACGGCATGAAGGCGCGGCGCGTGCTCTGAGCGGTCAGCGGGTAAGTTCGAGCCACACGAGCGATCTGCAGACGAGGAGCACACCTGTGGCCAGCCGGATCTCCGAGCCACCAGCCCCCCAGCCGACCGAACTCCAGCCGACCGAACTCCAGCCGACCGAACTCCAGCCGACCGAACTCCAGCCGACCCACCTCGAGCCGACCGACTTCGGAGAAGCACTCGCCCCGCCCCCGCCCGAAGGGGAAGGCTTCGAGACCGGGTGGCACGTCCGCACCGGCGACGTCGACCCCGGCAACCGACTGCGGTTCGACGGTATCGCGCGCTACCTGCAGGACGTCGGCTCGGACAACCTCGCCGCCACTCCCCTCGGCCTCACCGATCCGTTCTGGATTGTGCGCCGCACCGTCATCGACGTCCACGAGCCGGTCCATTTTCCCGACCGAGTGCACATGCGTCGGTGGTGCTCGTCGATGTCGACGCGGTGGTCCAACATGCGCGTCAGCATCTCCAGCGGTAAGGGCGCGTCCGTCGAGACCGAAGGCTTCTGGATCAACATCAGTGCGACCACCGGGATGCCGACCCGCATCAGCGACGAAGCCCTCGAACTACTGGCTCGCACCACCGACGAACACCGCCTGCGGTGGAAAGCCTGGCTCACCGAACCGGCGCCCGCCGAGTCGCACACCGACGTACATTTCCCGTTGCGCGCCACCGACATCGACTCGTTCAACCACGTCAACAACGCCGCCTACTGGCACGTCGTCGAGGAATTCCTCGTCGATCGTCAGGAGCTGGTGAAGCAGCCGCACCGGGCAGTCATCGAATACCTCACGCCCATCCTGGCGAACGAACACGTCACCATCCGGCACCGCTATTCCGATGGCGCGCTCACACTGTGGTTCGTCGTCGACGGCGCGGTGCGCTCCGTCGCCAAGGTTGCTACCAAAGCTTGACGGTCGAGCTTGCCCCGCGGCGTCCGCGGCAACTCCGGCACGACGAGTATTCGCGTCGGCATGCTCGGGCTCGGCAATGTGCCGCGCAGATGCCGCCGCAGCTCCGCCACCGACGGCTGCTCGGCGCCAAGGACGACGGCCAGCGCGGGCACCTCGCCCATGCGGTCGTCCGACAGCGCGATGCACGCAGCCTGCTGCACGCCGTCGACCGCGAGAGCCGCCGCCTCGATCGGCGCGAGTTCGACATTCAGCCCGGCGCGGATCAGGGTGTCCCCGGCACGACCCAGGAGCGTGAGCACCCGCCCGTCGACGGTTCCTCTGTCGCCCACCGTCATCCAGCCTTCCACCGGACCGGCGTGCAGCGGCTGCTCACCCGAACCCGTCAGGTACCCGTCGAACAGCATGTCGCTGCGAACGTGCACCAGGCCGTCCCGAATCTCGGCGTCGACGCCGTCGAACAGGGTTCCGGCGCCGGGCTCCGTTCCCCGGTCGTACGAGACGAAACTCAACTCGGATGCGCCGTAGAAGTGCACGAGCGAAGCATTCGGAAACACCGACTGCAGTGCGACGCGACTCGTAGTAGGCCACCGAGCAGCACTGGAGAGCACCTCGCGCACACTTCCGACCTGCCCCGCCGCGGCATGAACGACGTCCCACGCGATGGTGGGAACCGAGTACAGATGCGTCAGTGGCGTATTGGACGGCGGCGTGTTGGACGGCGGCGTGTCGGATACAGCGTCCATGATGTCGACCACTGGGCGCAGGTCGACGGTCGCCCCGCGGGTCAATCCGTGCAGAGCGCCGTAGAGAAAGTGCGTGTGGTCGAGGACTCCCGGTGTGGCCACACGATCTCCGCGGCCGATGTCGAACACCGCGTCGCTGCGATCGAGGGTGCGCGCCCACGAGAGTTGACTGCGTGCAAACAACTTGGGTTCACCCGTAGTCCCGGAAGTGATGCCGACGAGCAGTTCGTCGGTCGCCGCAGCAGCGGCATGCCCGCCGCACCCAGTGAGCTCGGTGATCGGCTTGTCGCACCCCAGGTGGCGCAGACGTCGATGTTGACTCGGGTCCGCGAGAACTGCTGCGGGACGGGCGATTTCAAGTACGCGCTCGAACTGCTCAGGGAGAAGGTGGCGGTGCAGCAGCACCACCGACACACCCGACGCCATCGCAGCCGTCACCGACACGAGCGACCCGACATCCGACGTGGGTAGCACCGCGACCCGTCGCATCCCGGTCATGGCCGCCGCCGCACTTCGCACGCGTTCCCAGAACTCGGCGTAGGTCAACGATTCACGGCGATCGACGACCGCGACGACGTCGGGGATCTCTTCGACTCGCAGGGCGATCCGATCCGCCAACAGTAGGCTCACGCGGTGACTCCGTCGCCAGGTTTGTCGTCTTCCCAGTCGTCCTCTTCCCAGTCGTCCTTCTCCCAGTCGTCGTCGTCGACACCGCGTGCGACGAGTGCGTCGCCCAGAGCATCGGCGGTCCGCAGGGCCCGGACCAGAACCGGAGTGGCGAGGGCCGTCATCGACCACTGCAGCCCGCGCGCTTTTCGCGCCTCGGACACTTCGTGAACGATGGTCGCGAGGATGGGGATGCACCGAATGGCCAATGCCAACATCAATCCGATTCGTTCGGGGTCGACGCCGATTCTGCGCAGCGGCCCGAGCGCCCGGGTGACGGTGTCGAGCATGGCCGTCACCCGAGTGGTCACCGTGACGAGTGCCGCGAGTGCCACGGAGATGAGCAGCACCCCGCACACGACGACCGCCCGCGTCGGCGAGGTGATGATGACCTGAAACACCCCGATGATCACCATCATCCACAACACCGGACGCAACTGCGCCAGAGCGAGTTTCGCCGGGATCCGGGCGAGCGCATACAGCCCGGCCACCACCAGCGCGACAACGCCCACCTGTAGCGGCGTCCGCACCAGAACGGTGGCAGCAATGATCGAGACGAGCAACAGCAGCAACTTCGCGCCGGCGGGCATTTGGTGGATCAGCGACGAGCCCGGCCGGTACAGGCCGATCACAGGACGAGCTCGCGGTATGCGGGTACGGCGTCCTCCGGGGTGCCGTCGAATGCCACGCGCCCGTCGTCGACGACGACGACCCGTTCGAAACTGTCCAGCAGAGCAAGCTGATGGGTGACGACGATGACCTGCTGATCGATCGAATCGAGGGCCTCGGCGACGACGCGGGCGTTGCGTAGATCGAGAAGCGTCGTCGGCTCGTCGGCGATGACGACCTCCGGCCGCCTGATCAGCACTGCACCGATGGCGAGCAACTGCTTCTGCCCACCGGACAGCAGATGCGCGGGATGCTCGGCGTGACCGTCGAGCCTGAATCGAACGAGGATGTCCTGCACTCGTTCTGCGATTTCCTGTTTGCTCAGCCGCGATCTGCGGAGCGAGAACGCGAGGTCTTCGGCGACCGTCGGCATGACGATCTGGGTGTCGGGGTCGGTGAACACGAAGCCCACCTTCTTGCGCACCTGCGAGCCCTTCTTCACAGGGTCGACGCCGTCGACCGTGACGGTTCCCGAGGTCGGGGCCAACAATCCGTTGATCGTCCGCGCGAGCGTCGACTTGCCGGATCCGTTGGAGCCGATGATGCCGACGCGCCGCTCCGTGATCCGAAGATCGATGCCGCGCAGTACTTCTCGTTCACCGAACGAATGCCTGACCGATTCGAACATGATGTCGCTCACCACGCACGCTCCACGATCATCGCAATTCCCTGTCCTCCACCGATGGCGCACGCCGCGAGGCCCAGCTGCGGCCCGCCTTCGGCCAGCATTCTCGCCGACAGTCGGACCAGCAGAATTGCACCGGACGCGCCCCACGGATGCCCCATCGCGATCGCGCCGCCCTGCGGGCACAGCAAGTTTTCGTCGATGCCCAACTCGTCCGACACCGCGAGCACCACAGACGCGAACGCCTCGGTGATCTCCACGACCCCGATATCGTCGAGCGCGATGCCCGTTCGCTGCAGCACCTTCTCTATCGCCGGCACCGGGCCCAGGCCTGGTAGCGCCGGATCCGATCCCGCCACCGCCGAACCGAGAACACGCAGTGCGGGCAGTCCCTTCGCGCGCGCCTCGGTGGTGACGGCCATGACCGCAGCACCGTCGGAGATGCCGCACGAATTGCCCGCTGTGGCAGTGCCGTCAGCGGTGAAGCTCGGCCGCAGTCGCGCGAGCCGGTCCCGCGTCATGTTCTTGCGGATCCGCTGGTCTCGCTCGATGCCGGCCACCGGGACGATCTCGGCGGAGAAATCCGCTTCGGCGGCGAGTGCGTGCGAGCGCGCCGCGTAGGCGTCCTGCCTGACGCGGTCGATGCCGCGCGCTACGGCAAGGTCGTCGGCCGCGCTGCCCATGTCCGGGTCGGGAAAGCCCGCGGGAGCGAACGGCGCGCGGGTGTAGCGAACAGGGGCGGCACCCTCCTGCCCGTCGACGCCGGGGTTCGGTGGCCGAAAACGCGGCGGCCA
The DNA here is from genome assembly GCF_049591685.1 of Rhodococcus sp. (in: high G+C Gram-positive bacteria). GTDB lineage: Bacteria > Actinomycetota > Actinomycetes > Mycobacteriales > Mycobacteriaceae > Rhodococcoides. The sequence goes on from NZ_JBAWFH010000211.1 coordinate 9,455, forward strand.
GAAACGCCACGGCGCCGTACTCGCCGATTCGACGCCACCCGCCAGGATGAGCCGGTCCTCACCACTGCGGATGCGCATCGCCGCCTGCATCACGGCGTCGAGCCCGGCGCCGCACTGCCGATCTACCGTCACGCCGGGGACCGAGATACCGAGGCCCGCTTCGAGCGCCGCGATGCGCGCCGGATTGCCGCCCGGCCCGAGACAGTTACCGAGAACGACATCGTCGACCTCGTCGTCGATGCCGTGATCGCGCAGGGTGGCGACCGTGGCACGCAATACCGGCGCGGCGAGATCCGTCGTCGTCAGCGCAGCGAAGCCGTGACCGGCGTTGCCGATGGGGGTCCGCCAGGGCGCAACGAGTACGGGATTGTCGCCGGTCACAACGTCGAGTCTGTCATCATCGAGTGCTTCACCTGGGCGCGGGCGATCTTGCCGCTACCGGTTCGGGGCAACTTCTCGACGACGGCCCACCGCCTCGGCACCGCTTCCTTCTGAAGAAGGGCCCTGGCCGAGGTCTTCGTCGCGCCCAAGAGTGTTCCGGCCTCGAGCTCGATCACCCCCGTCACCGTCTCTCCCAGCACGGCGTGCGGCGTTCCGATCACGGCTGCGGCGCGAACTCCGTCGATGGACTCGAGCACGCGCTCCACGTCCTCGGCCACAACGGTGGTGCCGCCGACGTCGATGGCGGCCTCGCCCCTACCGCGGACGACCAGTTCGCCGCCCGGCCCCAATGCGGCCAGATCGCCGACGCCGACCCATTCGCCGACACCGAGCACCCGGTACGGCGAGCGAACGAACAGCAGGCCATCGCGGATCTCGGCTTCGACACCGTCCAACAGACGCAGCGGTGCGGGAACGCGGCGGATGGCCACCAGCGAGAGCTCGGCTGCCCCGTAGTACTCGACGAGCCCGATGTTGCCGGCGAGTTCCGCAGCCGCTGCATCGAGCCCCGTCCCGCCGACGACTGCGGTGTGCAGGTTCGGCACGGTGCCTACCAGCGTGCGCAGCACCGCCGGAACTGCATGCGTGACGGTTGCCGACGCGGCGGCGTCGGTGACGCAGGCGCCGAGCCAGAGGGCGTGTACGGCGGCGAACAGGTGCATCGTCGCGTGCAGGGGGCCGGTGACGAGAACCCGGTCGGACGGGCTGATTCGCGTGACGGAGGTGAACTCGTCGAAACTGTCGGCCCACGATCGCGCAGTTCGCGCCAACGGCCGCGGCATGCCGGTGGACCCGGACGTCGCGACGAGCAGAAAAGCGTCGCCGGGAATCTCGGACCGGTGCGGACGAGCCGCGGGATCCTCGACGTGCACCGGGACGCCCTGCTGCGCCGCGGCGAACAAACAGATCAGTGCGTCCGGGAGCGTCAGTTCGGACGCGTCGTGCTGCTGCGCGTGCGGCCATGCATCAACCGCGGCAGCGAACTCGGCGTACGTAAGCGTCATGCCGTCCCAGTCGATGGCCGGGCTGTTGCCGGAACCGCCGGGTTTCACTTGGTGATGATGCCGGGGTACGCGCGGTGGACGCTCTTGGCGACGACGGTGGCGATGACGACCTTCACCAGGTCACCGGGGATAAAGGCGAAGTTGGTCGAGATCGCCGCCCACACGCCGAGGTCGGTACGCAGAAGAAGCCCGATGGTGCCGAAGATGTAGATGACCACGATTCCGCCGATGACGTTGACCAGCAGACCGAGCGCGATCGGGTACTTCGGCAGAATGCGGGCCGTCAGCAGACCGATGACGAGCACGCCGGGGATCCATCCGATGAGGTAGCCGGCGCTGGGGCCCGCGAGTGCGGTCAGACCGGTGCGGCCGCCCGACAGCAGCGGCAACCCGATGAGGGTCAACGCGATGAACACCGTCACCGCGCCTACGCCCTTGCGTGCACCGAGGACCGCTCCGGCGAGAATCACGCCGAGTGTCTGCAGGGTGATCGGCACACCACTGAACCCCACCGTGATGGCCCCGGCCAAGCCGAGAGCGGCAATCAGTGCAGCGAACACTGCAATCTGCGCCATGTCGCGGGCGGAGATACGAAACTTCTTTCCTGACACCGTGGACTCCTGAACGCCTTCGAGACCTGACATGACGACTCCTCGCTACTGCGCGAACGACACCGAGCGCGTTCACTCGCATTCTTGAACGGCGTTCAAGGTAGCAGGTCGCGTCCGATGTCATCGAAACCGTCTGCAGCCGAACCGGGCGAGTGCCCCGCCTGCCGACCCACCGTTCGCGCAACCGCCGATACGGTGGTGCCATGACGCGCACACTCGTCCTGATGCGACACGGCAAGTCCGGGTACCCCGAGGGCGTCCCCGACCACGAGCGACCGCTGGCGCCGCGCGGTCGACGCGAAGCCGGATTGGCCGGAGCGTTCATAAGCGAACACGTCGGTAGCATCGACGCCGTCATTTGCTCCACCGCGACGCGGACCCGGGAAACCCTCGCCGCAACGGGCATCGACACCGAAGCCCGATTCGAGCGAGGCATCTACGGCGGATCCGCCGACGAAATCATCGAGGAAATCACCCTGACCGACTCGGCAGTGACCACCCTGCTCGTCGTCGGCCACGAGCCCGGAATCCCCTGGACCGCACTCGAACTCGCGGAGGACGACGACACGTCGGTCGCACGCGAAATCCGTCACCGATTCCCGACGTCGGCCATCGCGGTGCTGACCACCGAGCTCGACTGGAAAGACGTCGCCGCGGGAACCGCAACCATCAGCGAGTTCTGCATCCCGCGAGCCGAGAAGTAAACAGCGTCAGCTCGATCTGTGTCAGCTTCGTAGTTTCGCAGCGACGAAGCCGACGACGCCGAGTGCGATCAGCAGCAACAGCGCAGTGCCGAAACCTGCCAGCCACCACACCACTGCGAACACCACCAGCGCCGGAGCCGCCGCGATGAGAGCGATGCCGGGGTTTTCCCGAATCGTCTCCACAGCCGTCTGTGCGTGCACGCGGTCGAGCTTCTTACCTGCCATCGTCAGCCTCCACGAGTCCGGTATGTCCTCTTCCACCCTAGCGCGGATCAACACCGGTCGCGGTGACCGACAGAAGGGATGCAAGAGCCGCATCGGATTCGAACAACGCCTCGCGGTCGTAGGTCGACGTGGAGGCGAGGATCTCGTCCGCGCCCGTACGTTCAATTAACTCCTCGAGGCCGTCCGCGACACGCTGCGGCGTGCCGTACAGGGCCCCGGCGACAGACTGTTCCACACGCTCCCGCACCCGAGAGGGGGCAGCGTCGAGATCGATCTCGGACGGATTCGTCAGGGGCGGGAACTCGCCGGTTCGCCGTGCCTGCGCCATCGCCCATGCCTCCGGTAGCACCAGCTCGCGGGCCCGTTCGGTGGATTCGGCGACGGTGATGTCGAGCGAGACCACCACGGTAGGCATCGGATTCACCTCTGTCGGGCGGAAGTCGCGGCGATAGGCCGCGAGCGCCGACTCGGCCCTGTCGCCGACCTGCAGAATGGGGCCGCCGACAACGACGGGTAAACCCGCCTCGGCAGCGATCGCCAGGCCCTTGCCGGTGGCCAACACGTAGACGGGCGGGGCCGCAACCGATGGCCGCACCGTCACCGCCCCGGTACCGGCCAGATAGCCGGTCAGTTCCTCGATGTCGGCGGCGAACGTGTCGGCCTCCTCCGCGCCGGTCCGCAGAGCAACTCGGACAGGCTCGGTGAACCCGACCGAACGCCCCACGCCGACGTCGATGCGCCCCGGATACAAGGCCTCGAGCATCGCGAACTGCTCGGCCACCACGAACGGCTGATGATTGGGAAGCATCACCCCGCCCGAACCGATCCGGATGCGCGACGTCGCAGCCCCCATGGCCGCGAGCAGCACCGGCGGGGACCCGCTGGCGATCCCGGGGACCGCGTGATGCTCGGCAACCCAGAAGCGGTGATACCCCAGCCTCTCGGCCCGCACAGCTCGCTCGATCGTGCCGGTCAACGCCGCAGCATCCGGGGCGCCGTGGCGAGTTCGAGAGCGATCGAGAATTGACACCAACACCCTTGGCGCAACCACGTAAGCGGCGCGCATATTTCTTGTGCCATCGTCTGCGCAACGAGGACCGAAGATGTCCGCAATTGCATCGATAGTGGTGACAGAACCAAACGCCGACCGTCGAAGGAGAACGCCATGGACATCCGAATCGAACTCGTCATGATCCCCGTCAGCGATGTGGACCGGGCGAAGGAGTTCTACACCCGCATCGGGTTCAACGCAGACCACGACGCCCGCCCGCTCGACGGTGTGCGATTCGTTCAGCTGACACCGCCCGGGTCGAAGTGCTCGATCGCCATCGGCGAAGGCATCACCACGGCAGCCCCGGGCAGCGTCGAAGGCATGCAGGCCGTCGTCGACGACGCCGAAGAAGCCCGCGCACACCTCATCGCCGCAGGACTCGACATCGCGCCCATTGTCGACCAGGGCTGGGGCAAGTTCGTGTACTTCGCCGACCCCGACGGCAACAAATGGGCCGTCCAAGAGCTCCCGGACTATTCCCAGCAGGGTTGAGCACCGTCCCGGCAGCGCCCACCGTGTCTCTGAAGCACGGTGTCTCTGGAGCACGGTGTGACGAAAGCGCTGCCGGGAACGATCAACATCTCGGCAGGTCTCCCACCTCGGATGAACGGGGTTCGGGAAAACTTGCCCTTTCCCTATCCACGGTCGCTTTTTCCGACCCGAATGAGGAATGATGACCGTCGGGACGGGATCTAGCGCGGGGGAATCGATACACGTGAAACGCAGGCAACTGCTCCAACTGGCAGCAGCGGGACTCGTCGGGCTGGCAGCGCCGCCTCTCGTCTCGGCAGGTCGGGCCGGCGCCCTACCCATCGGTGCGGCCTCCATTCGGTCGCTCGTACCCGAGTTGTTCGCCGACCCGCCCCGTCCGCCGGACCACTCCCCCGTCATCGTCATCGGATCAGGTTTCGGCGCCAGCGCCGCCGCCCTCCGACTCGCGCAGGCGGGAAGCGCCGTCACGGTCCTCGAACGCGGCCTGCGCTGGCCCCGCGACCAGTGGCGCGACATCTTCACCGCCGACATGACCGCCGACGGACGCGGCCTGTGGCACCAAAACTCGTTCACCAACATCACCGGTCTGCCCGTCGGACCCGTCGACTACTTCGGCGGCGTCCTCGACACCACCCGATTCGAGAACCTCTCCGTGTGGCGCGCAGCCGCAGTCGGCGGCGGCTCGATTGTCTACACCGGCG
>NZ_JBAWFH010000212.1:0-12112 GCF_049591685.1 Rhodococcus sp. (in: high G+C Gram-positive bacteria)
GCGTCGACCGAGGAGCCCGCGATGACCGGTCCGGAGCTGGTCCTGACCGCTCGCCTCAACACCTCCGCAGCCGACGCCCGGCGAGGCGTGGTCCGGCTGCACCCGGAAGTGCTTGCAGCTCTGGGTATTCGCGAGTGGGACGCCATCGCGCTGGTCGGTTCACGTCGCACCGCGGCAGTGGCAGGCACGGCGCCCGACTCCTCGCCGCACGGAACGGCCCTGCTCGACGACGTCACGCTGTCCAACGCGGGCATCAAGGACAGCGGCTCGATCGCGGTGTCCCCGGTGACGGTGTACGGCGCGAAGTCGGTCACCGTGTCCGGTTCGGCGCTTGCCGTCGGATCGATCTCCGAGACCACGCTTCGGCAGGCGCTGCTCGGCAAGGTCGTCAGCCTCGGTGACACCGTGTCTCTCCTGCCCCGCGACCTCGGACCCGGGACGAGCACGAGCGCAGCGACGCAAGCACTCTCACGCACCTTCGGCGTCGCGTGGACGACCGAACTGTTGACGGTGTCGTCGACGGATCCTGCGGCAGGCCCGGTCAGCGTGCAGCCCAATTCAGCCGTCAGCTGGGGTGAGGGAAGGGCAATTGCGCCCGAGCCGAACAGGGCTCCGGCCATACCCGTGACCGAACTGGTAGGCGTTGCGGATCAACGGTCCAAGCTGTCCGAATGGCTACGGCTGGCCCTCGACGAGTCCGAACTGCTGGCCACGCTCGGCGCCTCCCCGCACCTCGGGGTGCTCGTCACCGGCCCGGCAGGTGTCGGCAAGTCCACCCTGGCGCGCGCCGTGCTCGCCGACCGCACGGTGGTCGAACTGGATGGACCGTCGATCGGCGCACTCGACGCATCTGCCCGCGTCGACGCCATCACCTCAGCGGTTGCACGCCTCGAAGGCGGTGGCGTCCTCCTCGTCACAGACATCGACGCTCTACTTCCCGGGGCGCCCGAACCTGCGTCCACGCTGGTGCTCGACCGACTCCGCCGAGCCGTCGACACCCCGGGCATCGCGTTCGTGGCAACAACGGCGCACCCCGAAGACACGGATCCGCGGTTGCGTTCGCAGGACCTGTGCGACCGCGAGCTGACGCTGTCTCTTCCGGACGGCGCCGGACGTACGGCACTGCTCGAACATCTGCTGCGCACCTCGCCCACCGACGGCCTCACGCTTGGCGACATTGCCGCTCGCACACCGGGATTCGTCGTCGCCGACCTCGCTGCCCTGGTCCGTGAAGCGGCGCTGCGGGCGGCGTCACGGGCAAGTTCGGAGCAATCCGAACCGCGAATAGTGCAGGAAGACATGCTGGGCGCCCTCGACGTGATCCGGCCGCTGTCCCGCTCGGGTGCCGAGGAATTGGCGATCGGCAGTATCACGCTGGACGACGTCGGCGACATGGTCGAGACCAAACAGGCCCTCACCGAAGCGGTTCTGTGGCCACTGCGGCATCCGGATTCATTCTCGCGGTTGGGCATCGAACCACCTCGCGGCGTCCTGCTTTACGGGCCGCCGGGATGCGGCAAGACCTTTCTCGTCCGCGCATTGGCGAGCTCCGGCCAACTCAGCGTTCATGCCGTCAAGGGCGCCGAGCTGATGGACAAGTGGGTCGGATCTTCGGAAAAGGCTGTGCGCGAACTGTTTCAGCGTGCTCGTGACTCTGCGCCGTCGCTGATTTTCCTCGACGAGGTCGACGCGCTGGCTCCGCGGCGCGGGCAGAGCTCGGATTCCGGCGTCGGCGATCGGGTCGTTGCCGCATTGCTCACCGAACTGGACGGCGTCGAGCCGCTGCGTGACGTAGTGGTGCTCGGCGCTACCAACCGGCCCGACCTCATCGACCCCGCGCTGTTGCGGCCGGGCCGGCTCGAGCGGCTGGTGTTCGTACCGCCTCCCGACGCCGAGGCACGCGGCGCGATTCTCAGGGCGTCGGGCAAATCGGTGCCGCTGGCGGGGGACGTCGACCTCGACGCTCTCGCAGAGGATCTCGACGGATATTCGGCGGCAGACTGCGCAGCACTGCTACGCGAGGCCGCACTCACGGCAATGCGTCGGTCGATGGATGCTACCGACGTGACCGCAGCGGATGTCGACGCGGCGCGGGCGGCCGTGCGACCCTCGCTCGATCCCGAGCAGGTCGCGCATCTGAAGGCGTACAGCGCCGCACGCTAGCAGCGTGATCGCGGCGAGTGAGAAGTCGCGATCACGCCACCGACGCATCGCGAGGGGTTACTTCCAGCGAGCGAGGAGCTTGCCTGCTTCACCGGCGAGCGCCCCCTGAAGCAGAGGGCCGAAGCTGATGCGTCCCACGCCGAGGGAGGCGAAGTGCGACAGGTCGCCGTCGGCGGGGTTTGCGATCGCGTTGATGGGCAACGGCAACTCTTCGGCGAGACGCTTGTAGTCGGCGTCGTTGTGGAATCCGACGGGGTACAGCGAGTCGGCACCGGCAGTAGCCGCCAGCTTCAGGCGCGCGATGGCGCGGTCGACTCGGTCGTTCTCGTCGCCGACCTGCTTGACGAACAGGTCGGTGCGCGCGTTGATGACCACGTGAATGTCGGTCGCGTCGGAGGCTGCACGGAGGGCGCCGACGAAATCTGCGTGTTCCTGTGCCTCGCGGAGTCGCCCGCCTTCACTGTGAACGGTGTCTTCGATGTTGAGGCCGACGGCGCCTGCCTCGATGAGGCCCTCGATGAGCCGCTTGGGGTCTTCGCCGTAGCCGGACTCGATGTCGACGGACAGCGGTACGTCGACGGCGGCGGTGATCTGAGCGACGCGGGTGAGCAGGTCTTCGAAGGTCATGCCTTCGTTGTCGGCTTTGCCGACCGAGTCCGCGACGGGGTGACTTCCGACGGTGAGCGCTGCGAAGCCCGCGGAGACGGCGAGGTTCGCGGACCAGGCGTCCCACACGGTGGGGAGTACGACCGGGTTGCCCGGCTTGTGAAGTTCGAGGAGGGTTGTGGCCTTCTGGGACAAGCTCGTCATGGAAGCTCCTGAAGCGTCTAGGTTGGGAGAACGTACGTTCTCCTGCCAACAACGTACCTCAGCTCCGCATTCCTCTCAATCGATCAGATCGAGTTCTCGCATCCGGTCGAACACCATGAGCGAGCCCGGGGCGACATCCGGCATCGCGGCGTACTCGTCGCGCGTGAAGTACCGGATCTCTGCAATCTCGCTGGCCGGCGCGGGTTCCGACGTCGGGCTCGCCCGAAAACATGTGATCTCGAGCGCCGTACCGGGCGGGTGACCCCACGCCTCGCTTTCGAAGACGCCGAGAAGCTCGATGTTCACCAGATCGACATCGAGCTCCTCGCGAATTTCGCGGCGTAGCGCTTCCTCGGCCGTCTCGCCGGGATCGATTTTGCCGCCCGCCATGTAGAACGCGGACTTGCCGACCGATCTGGCCTGAATCATCCGACGGTTTCGCACGTACGCCAGCCCGGCAGTACGAATCACGCTCACTTTCCTTCGACGATGCGGTCGAGACGCTCGTAGCCGTCGGTGACGCCCTTCTCCATTCCGCTCTGCGCCATCCCGTCGCGCGCTTCGATCGACGGGTAGACGCTGCGGCCCTCGAGCCGGGTACGACCGTCGCCGAGGTCGAGAAAGGTCATCGACTCGATGCTGACCACGTCAGGGAAGTCCTCGTACTCGAACGTCTGGATGGCGAACTCGTTGTCCCGAACGACATGGAAGACGCCGTTGAACGCGAACTGGTTGCCCGCGGGATCGGTGTGCACGTAGCGGTAGCGCCCGCCGGTGCGGAAGTCGTACGTGTCGATTTTCATGTCGTAGCCGTGCGGGCCGAGCCACTGCGCGACGAGCTCGGGCTCCTTGTGCGCCCGGAAGACGGCCTCGACGGGTGCGTCGAACTCGCGGGTGATCGTGATGAACGGGACGCCCTCGGGCACGGTGACGATGACGGGATTGGACATTGTCCTACTCCTTCGTGTTCTTCAGGAGCGCGTCTAGCGACCTGAATTGCTGTTCGTGGATGATGCGATACCTGTCGATCCATGCGGTCAGCTCCTCGAGCCGAGCCGCGTCCAGGTGCACGGGCCGACGCTGGGCGTCCCGCGAACGGGTGACCAAGCCGGCGCTCTCGAGAACCTGAATGTGCCGGGAGACGGCCTGCTTGCTGATCTCGAACGGTTCAGCCAAATCGTTCACCGTCTGCGGTCCGCGGCTGAGGCGAGCCACGATGGCGCGGCGCACCGGGTCGGCGAGCGCCATGAAGGCCTCGTCAAGCCCGGACGACTCGTCTTCGGAGGAGCTCATTATCAACCAACTCCTTTATCAACCGTTCTATTTACTAGAGTAGGACTACAGACTCCGGCCGTTAAGACCTCCGCGCATGCGCAGTGCGGCTACGGCGGTCGCGTAAGTAGGATGGTGTCAACCCCCGTACTCGAGCCACGAGTACTCGGCTCCCGAGCGAACAGTCCTCGACGCCGCCCCAACGACCACCGCGTCGGCTGCGAGGCCGATGCGACCAAAGAGACGACGGAGTTCGAAACTTGCTCGCTATCTTGCTCGCGCACGCCGTGATGGCGGTGTGCGCGCCGTTGTTGGTCCGGTGGTGGGGCCGCAATGCGTTCTTCCCCCTGGCGCTCGCACCGCTCGGCAGTCTCGTCTGGGTCATCGCCCACTGGAACACCGAGCAGGCTCTGAGCATCGAATGGGTCCCCGGGCTGTCGATGAACATCGACATGCGGTTCGACTCGCTCGCCGCGATCATGTCACTGCTCGTACTCGGTGTCGGCGCGCTGATCCTCTTCTACTGCGCGCGCTACTTCGAAGACGACGAACCCCGCCTCGGTATTTTCGCCGCCGAAATGGTCGCGTTCTCCGGAGCGATGTTCGGGCTCATCACCAGCGACAACATGCTGCTCCTCTACACATTCTGGGAAATCACCACCGTCCTGTCGTTCCTGCTCGTCGGCCACTACGCCGAGCGTGCATCGTCGAGGCGCGCCGCGACGCAGGCACTGCTCGTCACCACCGCGGGCGGGCTCGCAATGCTCGTCGGCATCATCGTCCTCGGCCAGACCGCAGGCAGCTACAACCTCTCCGACGTCATCGCCGACGCCCCCTCGGGCTGGCTTCCCGGCGTCGCCATCGTGCTGATCCTCATAGGCGCGCTCTCGAAATCCGCGATCGTCCCGATGCACTTCTGGCTGCCCGGCGCCATGGCCGCCCCGACCCCTGTCAGCGCGTACCTGCACGCAGCCGCAATGGTCAAGGCCGGTATCTACCTCGTCGCGCGACTGGCCCCGGGGTACGCCGATTCCGGTCCGTGGCGCGCCACCGTCATCACCCTCGGCCTGCTGTCGATGATCATCGCGGGCTGGCGAGCATTGCGGGCCTTCGACCTCAAACTGATCCTCGCGTTCGGCACGGTCAGCCAGCTCGGATTCATCATGGTTCTCGTCGGTCTCGGCACCGAGAAGGCCATGCTCGCAGGCCTGACGATGGTGCTCGCGCACGCGATGTTCAAAGCCACGCTGTTCATGGTGGTCGGCATCATCGACCACACGACGGGCACCCGCGACATCCGCAAGCTGGCCCACCTCGGCAAGGCGACCCCGGTACTCGCCGTCGTCGCCGGGCTGGCAGCAGCCAGCATGGCCGGGTTGCCGCCGTTCCTCGGATTCGTCGGTAAAGAGACCGCTCTCTCCTCCGCTCTCGCGACACCTGCGTTGTCACCCATAGCCGGTATGGCCGTCGTCGCCGGCCTCGTCATCGGGTCGATCCTGACGGTCACCTACAGCATTCGTTTCGTTTGGGGAGCCTTCGGCCGCAAGCAGCTGCGTCGGCCGAGTCCCGCGGTCTCGCAGATGCATCCGCCGACCGCGTTGTTCCTCGCGGCGCCGGCGTTCCTTGCCGTCTTGGGCGCCGTCGCCGGTGTGTTCTCGCCGGTGGTCGGCCGCATCGTCGAACCGTACGCACAGACCGTCGATTCGTACGGCCAAGCCCCGTACCACCTGGCACTGTGGCACGGATTCAATCTCCCACTGGGGCTGTCCGCCATCGTGATCACCGGCGGTGTCGTACTGTTCGTCGCCCACCGCCTGCTCAACCGCCTCAAATTCGAGCACCCGCCGCTGGGCAACGCCGACCGTGCCTACGACAGCGTCCTGAAATCCATGGACACCATCTCCATCCGCCTCACCGGCACCACCCAGCGCGGATCGCTTCCGCTCACCCAGGGCGTCATCCTCCTGACGATGGTGCTGCTGCCGATGATCCTTCTCGCCATGGGCAGCGAACCCAGCCTCGATGTTCGCTTCTACGACACCCCGCTCCAGCTGGTCGTCGGCGCAATCATGGTGGCAGGCGCGCTCGGCGCGACAGTCATGCGCAACCGTCTCGCCAGCGTCATCCTCGTCGGACTCACCGGCTACGGCTGCGGCGTCATCTTCGCCCTGCACGGTGCCCCCGACCTGGCACTCACCCAGTTCCTGGTCGAGACGGTCACGCTGGTGATCTTCGTGCTGGTACTCCGAAAACTGCCCGCCGAAGTGGACGACCGCGGTGCAGCAGGCTTCCGCGTGCCCCGCGCAATACTTGCCGTCGCCGTGGGCGCGACGGTCACCACCCTCGGCGCGTTCGCCACGAACGCCCGCAGCACCGATCCCATCGCGCTGCTGCTACCCGACGCCGCGTACCAACTCGGCGACGGCAAGAACGTCGTCAACGTCCTGCTCGTCGACATCCGCGCCTGGGACACCCTCGGCGAGATCTCCGTCCTGCTGGTCGCCGCCACCGGCGTCGCGAGCCTCGTTTTCCGCAATCGCAGATTCGGCAGCGCACCCCGTGTCGCAGACGCGCCGGCCACCAAGTCCGACAACGGCAGCTCGGACACGACATGGTTGCTCGGCGGCGACCTGATCGACCCGCGGCACCGGTCGCTCGTCCTCGAGGTCACCACCCGGCTCATCTTCCCGACGATCATGGTGATGTCGATCTACTTCTTCTTCTCGGGGCACAACGCGCCGGGAGGCGGATTCGCCGGCGGGCTTACCGCCGGGCTCGCGCTGGTTCTGCGCTATCTCGCCGGCGGGCGCTACGAACTCGGCGAAGCCGTTCCGATCGACGCGGGCAAGATCCTCGGGCTCGGACTCGTGTTCGCGTCCGGTACCGCGATCGCGTCGATGTTCTTCGGCGCACCCGCGCTGTCGTCGGCGACGCTGGAGCTCTCGCTCCCCATCCTCGGCGACATAAAGCTCGTCACTGCACTGTTCTTCGATCTCGGCGTCTACCTCATCGTGGTGGGCCTCGTACTCGACGTACTCCGAAGCCTCGGCGCCCGCTTGGATGCCCAGGTCGAGAACCCGAACCAGGTGAAGACCTCATGACCGCGAACCTCGGCCTGCTGACGCTGGCAGGCATCTTCGCTGCGGCCGGTGTGTACCTGTTGCTCGAACGATCCATCACCAAAATGCTGCTGGGGTTGCTGCTGTTCAGCAACGGCGTCAACATCCTCATCCTCACCGTCGGAGGCCCGCCCGGTAACCCACCGATCGTCGGCAGGGACTCGTCGCTGCACGAGACGATGGCAGACCCGTTGGCGCAGGGCATGATTCTCACCGCCATCGTCATCACGATGGGTATCGCGGCGTTCGTGCTTGCTCTCGCCTACCGATCGTTCACGCTCAACACCAAGGACGACGTCGAGAACGACCCCGAGGACACCAAGGTGTCCAAGCGCAGGTCGATGGCGGACGCTCCCGACCGCGACCGCTCCGACGATCCGGTCACCGGTGAACCGAGTTTCAGCGGCGATGCGTTCGACTCACACGGCAATCCCATCCCGATCGAGGAATTGAAGAACATCGAAGATCTCGAATGCTACGAGGACCTGCAGAAGAGCGATTTCGACGACGAGGACGATCCTGAACTCGTGGGGCTCGACGGCCTCGACAGCGCGCAGATGAGCTCGACGGAGAAGACCGAGACCGAGACCGAACGACGTGGAGGCGGCAAATGATGTCCTCCCCCGGCCTCATCGAAACCCTCACTCCGCTACCCGTCCTCATCCCGCTGTTCGCGGCGGCTCTGACGCTGGTGCTCGGTCGTCGCCCACGGGCGCAGCGCCTCATCACCATCGTCGCGCTCACGGCGGTGGTCACCGTCTCGGGGATGCTGCTGTATCTCGCCGACGAGGGCGGTGCCACGGCGTTGCAGGTCGGAGGGTGGGACTCCCCCATCGGCATCTCGCTCGTGGTCGATCGACTGTCGGCGATGATGCTGGTGGTCAGCTCGATCGTGTTGCTCGCCGTGATGGTCTACTCCATCGGCCAGGGCATCCGAGACGGCAACAACGATCAGCCGGTGTCCATCTTCCTGCCGACGTACCTCGCACTCACCGCAGGCATCTGCAATGCGTTTCTCGCCGGCGACCTGTTCAATTTGTACGTCGGATTCGAGGTACTGCTCGCAGCGTCGTTCGTACTGCTGACGCTCGGCGCGAGCGCCGACAGAGTGCGCGCAGGTGTCTCCTACGTCATGGTGTCGATGGTGTCGTCGCTGATCTTCCTGATCGGCATCGCACTGGTCTACGCCGCCACCGGAACACTGAACCTCGCGCACATGGCCACGCGACTCGACGACATCCCGACGGGCACCCGCACCGCTCTGTTCGCCGTTCTCCTCGTCGCGTTCGGCATCAAGGCAGCGGTGTTCCCGCTGTCGACTTGGTTGCCGGACTCCTACCCCACGGCGCCCGCACCCGTCACCGCGGTCTTCGCCGGCCTGCTCACCAAGGTCGGTGTCTACGCGATCATTCGCGCCCACACACTGCTCTTTCCCGACGGCTCCCTCGACAACGTTCTGATGATCTGCGGGCTTCTGACGATGCTCGTCGGCATCTTCGGGTCCATCGCGCAGAGCGACATCAAACGGCTGCTGTCGTTCACCCTTGTCAGCCACATCGGGTACATGGTCTTCGGCGTGGCACTCTCGACGCAGTCCGGGTTGTCCGGAGCCATCTACTACGTCGCTCACCACATCATCGTGCAGACGACGCTGTTCCTCGTCGTCGGCCTGATCGAACGTCAGGCGGGTTCCGCGTCGCTGCGTCGTCTCGGTGGTCTGGCCGCAGCCAGTCCCGTTCTTGCCATCGTTTTCCTCGTCCCGGCGCTCAATCTCGGTGGAATTCCGCCGTTCTCGGGGTTCATCGGCAAGGTTGCGCTGCTGCAGGCAGGCAGTGCACAGGGCAGCGTGCTCGCCTGGATCCTCGTCGCCGGCGGAACTGTCACCAGCCTGTTGACGCTCTACGTCGTGGCCCGCGTCTGGACCAAGGCGTTCTGGCGTGCGCGCGCCGACGCACCCGAGGGCGACCTCGCCGACAACAGCCCCTCGGCTCTGATCGACGACTCGGACGACATCCAGCTCGCCGACCGCGAAGACGTCGGCCGGATGCCGGTCTTCATGCTCGTTCCCACCGTGGGCCTCGTCATCGTCGGCCTCGCGATGACGGTGTTCGCCGGGCGAATCATCGACATCAGCGACCGCGCAGCTGTAGACCTGCGGGACCGGTCGGTGTACATCGACGCGGTCCGCGGCGCCGAGTTCGTCGGCGACGGCATGGTGGACGCTTCGGAGGGCAAATGAGATTCATGAACCGCTTCCTGCTCCTGCGGCTGTGGACGCTCGCCTTCCTGACGGCCGTGTGGGTTCTGTTGTGGGGCAACGTCAGTTACGCCAACGTCCTCGGCGGGATCGTCGTCGGACTCGGCATCATGATTCTGCTTCCGCTGCCGAAGGTCCCCGTCGAGGGCCGCATCCACGTGTTCTCGCTGCTGCGGCTGATCGGATTGTTCAGCTACCTCGCGGCCGAGTCCAGCGTCAACGTGGCATGGCTCGCCATTCGTCCGCAGAAGCCGCCGGTGACGGGTGTCGTCCGGTTCCGCATCGCCATCAAGTCGGACCTCGTGCTGACGCTGTTCGTCGACGGTCTGAACCTGTTCCCCGGCACCATGGTGCTCGAGATCGACCAGAGCCGCCGACTCATCTACGTGCACCTCCTCGACATGGGTAGCCAGAAGGCGGTCGACTCGTTCTTCCACTCGGTGCGGCGCCTGGAGAATCTGTTCATCGCCGCGTTCGAACGGGACTCGGACTGGAAGCCGAGCCCTCATCACGCCGAGGAGCGGTACCACGGCATCGACGGGGACGAACCGGGAGACGCCGTGCTGACCGACGAAGCCGTCGCGAACGACCTGTCGGCCCCCGCCGAGCGTCGCGACGACAAGAAGGCCGACGACGAGAGAAAGGGGGACTGGAAGTGACCGTCGTACTGGTCATTGCGGGAGCACTGTTGATCGCTGCCGCCATCATCACCACCTACCGGCTGCTCGACGGGCCCGGCACGCTTGACCGGCTCGTTGCCATGGACACAATCCTCGCCGTGGCGATGTGCGGTCTGGCCGTGTGGTCGGTCTACAGCCTCGACACCACCATCGTCCCGGCCATCGTCGCGCTGTCGCTGGTCAGTTTCGTCGGATCCGTCAGCGTCGCACGATTCCGGGTGAAGGACCGATGAACGCAGTCTTGAACGTCATCTCGGCCGTACTGATCCTGTTGGGGGCCTTGCTCGCCTTCACCGCGGCAGTCGGCATCGTGCGTTTCGCCGACACCCTCTCGCGGATGCACGCCGCCACCAAACCTCAGGTCGTCGGATTGCTCCTGGTTCTGACGGGAGCCGTCATTCAACTACGCGGAAACGTCGACATCTGGATGCTCGTGCTCGTCGGCGTGTTCACCCTCGCGACGGCGCCGATCATCGCGCACAACGTGGGGCGAGTGGCCTACCGCGAACAACGTGGCCGCGACGGACTCCGCATCGTCAACGATGCGGGCCTGGACGACTCGAGATGACGTCGACGGGCCGCCCACCCCAGGTAGCGACAGCGGAACCCGGCGTCGCGAAAAACGTCGCATAGAACATTCCGGCAACCGCGCCCATCAGCAGCAGTATCAGCGGGCCGAAGAGCTCCGGGTAGGTGCCGAACGGCACTGCGAGATACCGGTAGCTCAGCAGCAGTACCACCATGACGGTGCTGCCGAACGAGACCAGACGAATGCGCGCGCGGTCCCACCCTCGCGCAGGATCGCGCAGGATCGCCTCGAGCGTCAGACACAGAACAACTCCCGCGACCAGGTCGACGCCGTAGTGATAGCCGAATCCCAGGGTCGCGGCCAGGGTGCAGACCAACCAGGCGGTACCCCCATAGCGAAGCCACCACGGCCCACGCCGGGAATGAATGAACAGCGACAACGCCCACGCGGTGTGCAGGCTGGGCATGCAGTTTCGCGCCGTGTTTTCGTCGAACACAATTTCTGTGGGGGTGAAGTCGTCGGGCATCACCGCGGGCCAGAGATTGCCGACCTGAAAGCCCTCGCCCGCAGGGCCGAACGCGAACATGGGCCCGACGACCGGAAAGAGAATGTAGAAGACAGGACCCACCAGACCGATCAGCAGGAACGTGCGGACGAGATAGTGCGACGGCCACGGTCTGCCATCAGCTACTCCGCGCAGCTGATAGACGGCGATGGCGATGGCCGCCACGGGCAGCTGAATGTAGACCCAGTGCAGCACGGCGTACGCCACGGGTCCGAGGGCCGCCAGCCAGTTGCCGACGACCCAGGACGGGTTGCCGAGGGCGTGGTCGGCGACCTGTGCGTATTCGTCGAGGACGTAGGGCCGGACGATGGTCGTGATTTGCAACCAGGCGTCGCCTGCCTTGGTCGCGAGAATAAGTAATGCGCCGAGGCAGATCGCCCGCACGCCGCTGATGTCCCGGCGCCAGACGGTGTATGCCGCGAGGCCCGCGAGCACGATGACCGCTCCGTTGCCCACTGCGAACGGCCGACCCGCTTCCAGTCTGAGCAGCGCACCGGTCATGTCGATCAGCACCGCGAGCGAGAGAGCCCACATCCGCGTTCGGGTATCGACGCCGACCAAGGCCAGCGCGAGACCTCCCCACGGCACAGCCATGGATTTGGGGGTTCCGGCGAAGTCGTTCCAGATGCTCGGGAAGGGGCCCGCGAAATCCTGCACCGACGCCGCCACTTGCAGGACGCCGAGAGACAGAAGCACCACGACGGCGCCGACGCTGCA
>NZ_JBAWFH010000213.1:0-2720 GCF_049591685.1 Rhodococcus sp. (in: high G+C Gram-positive bacteria)
CCGCCGAGGTCACGCGTTTCTACCGTTCGCATCGGCTCGAGCGCCTGGCTCAGGTGAAGGCCGCTCTGAGCAACCTCGGCCAGGACGCCAAGCCGATGCAGGTGGTCAGGCACGTCTACTCGGACATTGACAAGAAGCTGTGGCCGGCTGCACGCATGTCCGTCAAGACGCAGCTGACCTACCTGCGGGAGAACTGAGCCGGAACTAGCGGGCGCGTCGGGCCAGGCGCTCGGAGTCCGAGATCAGAACGCTCTTGCCTTCGAGGCGCAACCAACCGCGGTGAGCGAAGTCGGCGAGAGCCTTGTTGACGGTTTCGCGCGACGCACCCACGAGCTGGGCGATCTCTTCCTGAGTCAGGTCGTGCGTGACGCGCAGCGACCCTGCTTCCTGGGTGCCGAAGCGCTGCGCGAGCTGCAGCAGTGCCTTGGCGACACGTCCGGGGACGTCGGTGAAGATGAGGTCCGCGAGGTTGTTGTTGGTGCGACGCAGGCGACGGGCCAGAACACGAAGAAGCTGCTCCGCGATCTCGGGGCGCTGATCGATCCAGGCCTTGAGGGCGTCGCGATCCATGCTGACGGCACGCACTTCGGTGACCGTGGTGGCGGTGGACGTGCGGGGGCCCGGGTCGAAGATAGACAGTTCACCGAACATGTCCGACGGACCCATGATGGTCAGCAGGTTTTCGCGGCCGTCGGGGGAGCGGCGACCGAGCTTGATCTTGCCGGAGACGATGATGTAGAGCCGATCGCCTGGTTCGCCCTCGTTGAAGACCACATGGCCTCGGGGAAAATCTACCGGCTGCAGCTGCTTCGTCAGCGCTGCTACCGCAGACGGCTCGACTCCTTGGAAGATGCCGGCTCGTGCCAGGACGTCGTCCACTTGCGCTCCTTTTGGGATGTCGCCGGCGCAGTCACCTGCGTCGACGAAAGGTGTATCTCGCGGCGTGAACCGAGAGCCTCGCGACTCCCGGATCACGTCTTTGATCGAAACATGACAATAATCTCGGTGAAGTCTACTTCGCCGAGGTGGATTATGAGTGATCGGCGCCACCGAACGCCGTGAAGGAAAATTACGTAAGTGTGAGTTCACCTGGAATTAACCCGAAACCGGGCAAAATCGTCAGCTCGCGCGTTGGTCGGCCAGATCGCGAGGCGCCGGGGCGCGGCCCTTTCGGTTGTTGAACCGCTCCAGGGCGTTCGGCATACCTTCCTTTGCCAGGGTTGCGACCTCGGCCTTGCTGGCCTGATCGAGGAACTCCTGCACTTCTTGTTCGCGGACACCCAGCTTGCTCAGGCGGAACTCCACGCGCTCCATGGCGAGGGCGAACAACATCAGGAGCACAGGGAAGAGCACTACGGCGAGTCCTTGCATACCGAGCAGTAAACACCGAAAAGGTCTCGATAAGAACACAGGGCCGATTCGTTGCCGAAGCTTGTCCGTACAGTTGTGGAGTGAAATCGACCGTCCCGTCACCGCTCCGAGCGCGTGCCCGCGAGGAGACGAAACTGGGGCTCACGCGGCGGGCCAGGCGAATGAATCGCGAGCTTGCGCGGGCCTTTCCACACGTCTACTGCGAGCTCGATTTCACGACTCCGCTGGAACTGGCCGTGGCGACCATCCTGTCGGCTCAATGCACCGACAAACGCGTCAACATGGTGACTCCCGCGCTGTTCGTGAGATATCGCACTGCCAAGGACTATGCCGAAGCGGACCGTACCGAACTCGAGGAGTACATCCGCACCACCGGCTTCTACCGAAACAAAGCCAACTCGCTGATCGGACTCGGCGCCGCCCTCCTCGAACGATTCGACGGAGAAGTCCCCGGGAATCTGAAGGACCTGGTGACGCTTCCCGGCATCGGCCGCAAGACGGCCAACGTCGTCCTGGGAAATGCCTTCGACGTTCCCGGCATCACCGTCGACACCCACTTCGGCCGCCTCGTCCGCCGATGGCAGTGGACCGAGGAAGAAGACCCCGTCAAGGTCGAACACGCCATCGGCGCACTCATCGAGCGCAAGGAATGGACGCTGCTGTCCCATCGCGTCATCTTCCACGGCCGTCGGGTGTGTCACGCCCGCACGCCTGCCTGCGGGGTCTGCGTTCTGGCGAAGGACTGTCCGTCGTACGGACTGGGTCCGACGGACAAGGTCGCTGCCGCGGCTCTGGTGAAAGGTCCCGAGACCGAGCACCTCCTCGCACTGGCGGGAGTGGAGCCTGCGGAACGACCCGGGTCTACGGGAGTGGAGCCTGCGGAACGACCCGGGTATGCGGGAAGCGCACAGTGAGCTCTGCTGCTCGGTGGTCGCTGGCGGCTCTTCTCCTGGTCGGTGCGCTGGTGTACGCAATCTGGCCCCGCGGCGACGAACCGGTATCGGACACCGCGTTGCCGGGTCAGGGTGTTCCCGGGCAGGGGGCGCCGATTGCAGAGGAACGTCGTGCGGCCGACACCGCTGACGCGTTGGCGCCTCTTCGTGAGCGCGCGCAGTTGGCGGCGTGCCCGACTTCGGATGCTGGTGGGCCGTCTGGTGGGCAATCAAGTGGGCCGGCGAGTGGGCCACTGTCGGGGATCGTGCTGGAGTGCATCGGTGACGGCAGCCTCGTCGACGTGGCTCAGGCGCTGGCCGGTCGTCCTGCCCTGATCAATCTGTGGGCGTACTGGTGTGGGCCGTGCGCCGAGGAGTTGCCGTACTTGCAGCAGTACAGCGAACAGATGGACGGCC
>NZ_JBAWFH010000214.1:0-3958 GCF_049591685.1 Rhodococcus sp. (in: high G+C Gram-positive bacteria)
TCGAGAAGCACTGGACGCGCGTCGCCACTAGCGTTCCGGGCATGAACCTCACCATTGCATCCTCGTTCCTGCCTCACGACGACGCCGACGCTGCGTTGGCGTTCTACCGCGATCTGCTCGGATTCGAGGTGCGCCTCGACGTCGGGTACGAAGGCCTTCGTTGGATCACCGTCGGTCCACCCGGGCAGCCCGACACCGCAATCGTTCTGACGCCTCCTGCGGTCGATCCGGGCATCACCGAGGAGGAGCGTCGAACAATCGTCGAGATGATGGCGAAGGGGACGTACGCGGGCCTGCAGCTGGCCACACCCGATCTCGACGGGACGTTCGAGAAACTGCAGGCCGGCGATGCCGACATCGTGCAGGAGCCGACCGCCCAACCGTACGGATTGCGCGATTGCGCCGTCCGCGACCCGGCAGGGAATTTGCTGCGTATCGCGCAGTCTGCTGGTTAGATCGTCGCTGTCCCCGCCCTAGAAGAAAGATATAGGCATATGGCCACGTCGCCGCACGTCGCAGACACTCACGAGAAGATTCGCGTGCAGGGCGCGAGGGTCAACAACCTCCAGGACATCAGTGTCGAGATTCCGAAGCGGCGGCTGACGGTATTCACCGGCGTGTCAGGTTCGGGTAAGAGTTCGCTGGTGTTCAGCACGATCGCGGCCGAGTCGCAACGCATGATCAACGAGACGTACAGCGCGTTCGTCCAGGGCTTCATGCCGACGCTGGCCCGTCCGGACGTCGACGTGCTCGACGGGTTGACGACGGCGATCATCGTCGACCAGCAGCGAATGGGTGCGAATCCGCACTCGACCGTCGGAACGGCCACCGATGCGAACGCGATGCTTCGCATCTTGTTCAGTCGGCTCGGAAAGCCCTATGTCGGTTCGCCTCAGGCATTTTCGTTCAACGTGGCGTCAATTTCGGGGGCGGGTGCCGTCACGATCGACAAGGGTGGCAGGCAGACGAAGGAGAAGCGCACGTTCTCCATCACCGGTGGCATGTGCCCGCGGTGCGAGGGCCGCGGCTCGGTCAGCGACATCGATCTGACAGCGCTGTACGACGCGAGCAAGTCGCTCAACGAGAGTGCCATCACCATCCCCGGCTACAGCATGGAAGGCTGGTACGGACGAATCTTCCGGGGCTGCGGCTATTTCGACCCCGACAAGCCGATCGCCAAGTTCACCAAACGCGAACTCGACGACCTCCTCTACCGGGAAGCCACGAAAATAAAGGTCGAGGGCATCAACCTCACCTACATGGGTCTCGTCCCACAGATGCAGAAGTCGTACCTCTCGAAGGACGTCGACGCTCTGCAGCCGCACATCCGAACGTTCGTCGAACGCGCGGTCACGTTCGCGACCTGCCCCGACTGCGACGGCACCCGTCTCAACGAGGGCGCTCGATCCTCGAAGATCAAGGGCAAGAGCATCGCCGACGCCTGTGCGATGCAGATCGACGAACTCGCCTCCTGGGTCGGCAGCCTGAAGGAGCCGTCCGTTGCACCACTCCTCGATTCACTGACCGGAACGCTCGACTCCTTCGTCGAAATCGGGCTCGGCTACCTCAGCCTCGACCGCCCCGCCGGAACGCTGTCCGGTGGCGAAGCGCAACGCACCAAAATGATTCGTCATCTCGGCTCTTCGCTGACCGATGTCACCTACGTCTTCGACGAGCCCACGACGGGTCTGCATCCGCACGACATCGAGAACATGAACCAGCTGCTCCTGCGGCTCCGCGACAAGGGCAACACCGTCCTCGTCGTCGAACACAAGCCCGAAACGATCGTCATCGCCGATCATGTCATCGACCTCGGGCCCGGTGCCGGAAGCAACGGCGGCACTGTCTGTTTCGAAGGATCCGTCGACGGATTGCGCACGAGCGACACCATCACCGGTCACCACTTCGACGATCGCGCGGCCGTCAAAGAGCAGGTACGCGACTTCGACGAGATCGTCGAGATACGCGGAGCCGACTCCCACAATCTGCAGAACGTCGACGTGAACGTCCCCCTCGGCGTGCTCGTCGTGATCACCGGCGTGGCAGGTTCTGGCAAGAGCTCGCTCATCCACGGCTCGCTTGCCGGGCTCGACGATGTGGTGGCAATCGATCAGGGCGCGATCCGCGGATCTCGTCGAAGCAACCCGGCAACGTACACGGGGCTACTCGAACCGATCAGAAAGGCGTTCGCCAAGGAGAACGGCGTCAAACCCGCGCTGTTCAGCGCCAATTCGGAGGGCGCGTGCCCGTCGTGCAACGGCAACGGCGTCATCTACAGCGATCTCGCGATGATGGCAGGCGTCGCCACTCCCTGTGAATTGTGCGAGGGGAAACGATTTCAGGCGTCGGTGCTCGAATACCACCTCGGCGGCAAGGACATCAGCGAGGTTCTCGCCATGTCCGCAGCGCAGGCGCACGAGTTCTTCGGCGATGGGTCCGCGAAACTACCTGCTGCACACAAGATTCTGACCCGATTCGTCGACGTCGGCCTCGGCTACATCAAACTCGGACAGCCCCTCACGACGCTGTCCGGCGGTGAGCGTCAGCGTCTCAAGCTCGCCACTCACATGGGCGAGAAGGGCGGCATCCTCGTCCTCGACGAGCCCACCACGGGCCTCCACCTCGCCGATGTCGAGCAGTTGCTCGGACTGCTCGACCGCCTCGTCGACGCCGGTAAATCCGTCATCGTCATCGAGCACCACCAGGCGGTCATGGCGCACGCGGACTGGATCATCGACCTCGGCCCCGGCGCCGGTCACGACGGCGGCCGGATCGTGTTCGAAGGTACGCCGGCGGGCATCGTCGCCGAAGGGTCGACGCTCACCGGCAAGCATCTGGCCGCATACGTGCAGCAATAGCGTTCGAGGAGAGGTTACCGATGACGAAGCGACTGCTTTTCGTTCACGGCGCCGGAGGCTACGTCGACGATCAGCCACTGGCGGAGGGCATCGGCGCAGCACTCGGCTGCGCCGTCGACATGCCCGAGTTCGCCGAGACGGACATGTCGTTCGAAGGGTGGGCGACGCCGGTGCGGCGTCTCCTCGGGGAGCTGACGCCGGAGGACATCGTCGTCGCGCATTCCTTCGGTGCGACCATCCTGCTGCGCGTGCTGGCAGAAGGAACACCCTTCGCCCCCGGCAGGGCCGCTCTTCTGGCCATGCCCGATTGGGGTCCGGACGGCTGGGACTTCGACGAATACGCGTTCGCGGGTCCGCAGCCGGATGTTGCTTTGTCACTGCATCATTGCCGCGACGACGAAGTGGTGCCCTTCGAACACCTCGCACTGGGCCGGGCACTGCTCCCCTCGGCCCAGGTTATCGACTACCCCTCCGGTGGCCACCAGTTCGTGGGGCTCGACGAAACGGTCGCGCGGGACATCGAGGGCGGCGGTGAGGGTTGACTCGACACGTAATCGATGCGCATGCCGACCGTCGCGTCGCGCCAGCCATTCGGCGACGGTCGCGAGTCCCGTCGCCAACTCCCAAGGTACCCCAGAGCGGCCCCGTCTTCACGCGGCCGACGCGGTCAGTGCGGGTTCACCGGAGATGAAGGGGCGCGGCCCTTTCGGCAGAACGTTTCATCTTGATCGTCATGACGGAGACGCAGCCGGCGAGAAGGGTAAATCGGTGAAGACGACAGTACCCCATCAACCGGTGGGCGGCACGTGAACGTTTTGTCACGCCCGTTGAGCATGAGCAAGCACTCCTATTGCACAGCAAGCACACTCACTCGTTGCGCCGCTCCTGTGCGCGGTTATCAACAGCGGTGCTGGCTCACCCCTCGTGCTTCGCGGTTCGCACTGGTGTTCGAGCCCTTGTCGGTGGGTAGGTCTAGTCTGATTTCATGCTCACGGGGGAAAGCGTCGCAGAGGATCTGGGAGTCGGTGCCGCACAAAAAGTGCTGCCGATCACCGACCCCACCCTGCACACTGCACTCCACCAACTCGAAAGCGCCTGGG
>NZ_JBAWFH010000215.1:0-4717 GCF_049591685.1 Rhodococcus sp. (in: high G+C Gram-positive bacteria)
GTTCGGAGACGATGAGTGCGTACTCCGACGTGCCCCGCGAGACGAGTGTTGCCACCGAGTCCTCGAACAGGTTGATGGTCTGCAGGATTCGATCCCACAGCATCTCCTGCACATGCTCGACGATGGCGGCGTAGAGATCGGACTTGTCGGCGAAGTGTCGGTACAACTTGGGCTTGGCTGCCCCGGCGGTCTTGGCAATATCGCCCATGCTGACCTCCGGACCATACCGATCGATCGCCGCCAACGCTGCGTCGACGAAGCTTTGACGTACGAGAAGTCGGTGTTCACGCCATCTTTCGCTCCGAGCGTCCGGCTTGGGGGCGGTGTTTGCCACCTGCGCGCGCACGACCGGCGAGCCTCGGTGGGGCTTGACATGCTCGGTGATCTCAACCACACTTCGATGGTACCTGCTACCGGTGGTATTGGCTACCGCCGGTTTCAGGTATCGAGCTGTTTCCAATCATCAAGCTGTTTCCAATCGTCGAGCTGGTTCGGGCGCGAACAGTGCGTGACGGACGGCGATCACAAGGGGGGATCGGTTGTGAATCCGGTAGCGAAGACATCTGCCGTATCGACGAAGGGCGCGGCCACCGTGGGCGCGCGGACGGTGGGTCCGCGGGAGAAGACGGCGAAGCGTCTGCTGAAGTCGACGGCCGACAAGTTCTACGACGCCGAAGTGGACATCGATTGGGACGCCCCACTCGAAGAGGGCAAGCGGTGGATGCCGGAGCACCGGGTGTCGTTGTACGGCACGAAACTGTGGGACACGCTCACCGAGCAACAGAAGATCGAGCTGGGTCGTCATGAGATCGTCAGCATCTTGTCGTTCGGCATCTACGCCGAGGGCTCCCTCAGCGCGAACCTGCTGAGGGTGTTCGGGAGGGGCTCACTGTCGGATCACTCGATGTATTCGATCGCGGAGATCGGCGAGGAGTCGCGTCACTCCATCATGTTCGGCAAGCTCATCGAGAAGGCCGGTGTGGAGCCGTACCTGCTGCCGAAGGGTTCGCTGTTTCTGGTCAAGTTGGGGCAGTTTCTGCCGATCGGTCCGGCGACGTACGGCGGAACGCTGCTCATCGAGGAAGTTCTCGACCGCGTTCAGCGTGAAGCGCAGAACGACCCGGACATGCAGCCCCATCTGCGGCAGATGATGCGCATTCATGTACTCGAAGAATCGCGTCATATCACTTACGCGCGTGAGGAAATGGTACGCGGAATGCGCTCGACCAATCGGTTGAACCGTGCGCTGCATCGAGTCATCCTGGCTGCGATCGCAAACGTCACTTACCCCATCCTGATCAACCCCAGGGTCTATCGATCGGTCGGTATTCATCCGATCCGAGGAATCGTCACCGCTATGCGCAGCAACACGTACAAGACGAACATGCAGTTCGCGTCGGAGCCGATGATCAGGTTCTTCGCCGACGCCGGGATGTGCGACGGCTTCCTCACGCGCAGGTTGTGGCGGATGACGCGCGCTGTGCCGGACGATCTCCTGTGACTGCACGTTCGACGGGTAGTTCTCGCAGGATTCAGTACGACCCGCATGTCGATATCGATTGGGACGCGCCCTGGCAGTTCGACAAGTACGCGATGGCACCGAAGTCGGTCTCGCTGTACGGGACTCGTCGCTGGTCGGCTCTGACGCCGGACGAGCAACGGACACTGACGCTCCACGAAGCTGTCAGCGTGTGGAGCACGGTCGCCTATTTATCGGCGATTCTCACCGGTAACCAGCTCAGGCGTGCGCAGGAGGAGGGTTTGAACACCTCGGTGGCGCGGGAGGCGTTGCTCGAGGTGGGTGGGGGCTCGCGCACGACACTCACCTTCGGTCGGTTGGTCCGGGCGTCCGGTGTGCCGCCGTACAAGCCTCCGCGCGGCACAGCGACCGCAGTGAAGTTGCTGCATTTCCTGCCGCTGGGGGCGGCATCGCATGCAACGAAGCTTCTGGTCGAGGAAACGTTCACCAGGGGATTCGCCGATGTGGTCGAGGACCCCGATATCGAACCGCACGTGCGCCAGTCCGTGAAGCTGCACGGGCTGGACTGGTCCGAGCGTGTGCGTTCTGCACAGGCCGAGGTGTTGGCTGCGCAGCGGAGTGCAGGCTGGATCTCGGCGGCGTACAACAGAGCGCTGCTCGCTGTTCTGGCAAATGTGATTCTGAGGATCACTGTTTCACCCGCGGTCTACCGCTCGATCGGAATGTCGCCCGTCCGGGGTGTGATCGCGTCTCGGCGCATGCGTCGCCGTCGCCGCGCCGAATTGGCTGCGCCGCTCGTCCACTTTCTCGGCTCGGCCCACATGCTCGACGGTGTGCTCACCACCCGGTTGTGGAAGCTCACCGGCGTTCTGCCACCAGCTCTTCATTCGACAGGGGAATTGATCGATGACGGTTCATCGCACCGGCGTACTCGTCGTCGGAACCGGTTTTTCCGGCCTCGGCATGGCCATACAACTCCGGCGTAAGGGACGAGCGGATTTCCTCGTGTTGGAGAAATCCGACACTCTCGGAGGAACATGGCGCGACAACACCTATCCCGGGTGTGCCTGCGACGTGCCGTCGCATATGTATTCGTACTCGTTCGAGCCCAACCCGGACTGGACACAGATGTGGTCCGGTCAACCTGAGATCCTGGCGTACCTCCAGAAACTGAGCGAGAAGTACCAGCTCGATCGGCACATCAGGTTCGGCGCGGAATGCATCGGCGGGTACTGGGACGAGACCGAATTGCGGTGGCACGTCGAGACTGCGGACGGTGACGAGTACATCGCGCAGTTCCTGGTCTCGGGCGTCGGCGCTCTGCACATCCCCAATATCCCTGCGCTGAACGGTGCAGAGTCCTTCACCGGCGACGCATTTCACTCCGCTCGGTGGAATCACGACGTGGATCTGACGGGCAAGAAGGTGGCAGTCATCGGCACGGGAGCGAGCGCCGTGCAGTTCGTGCCGCAGATAGTGGACACTGTGGGTGAACTACAGCTGTACCAACGTTCGCCTGCCTGGGTGCTTCCGCGTCGCAACTTCGCCATTCCGAAGGGGGTGCGTCGGCTCTTCCGTGGCTTACCTGCGCTCCGAAAGCTCGTGCGTGGTTCGGTCTACTGGTCGGCGGAATCGCTGGCGGTGGGGCTGAACGGTCATTCCAATCTGCTGCGGCCAGTGGAATTCGCTGCGCGCAAGTACATCGAGCACGAGGTGAAGGATCCCGCCCTGCGACGCAAGTTGATTCCGGACTACCGGATCGGGTGCAAGCGCATTCTCGGATCCGACTCCTACTACGCGGCGCTGACACGACCCAATACAGATGTGATCATCGACGGTATCGACGAAATACGGTCCGACTCGATCGTCAGCGCCGACGGAACCGAACGCGATGTCGACGTAATCGTCTATGCCACCGGATTTCACGTCACCGACGGGTTCGACGCCGTCAACGTGGCCGGCATCGGTGGGAAGAAGTTGGTGCCGCACTGGAAGGAAAACGGTATCGAAACGCATCTCGGTATCACCGCCGCCGGCTATCCCAATGCGTTTTTCCTACTTGGGCCCAACACCGGTCTCGGCCACAACTCGGTGGTGTTCATGATCGAGCAACAGATCCACTATGTACTTCAGGCAATCGATGTCGTCGAACGTGGAGCTGCCGATGCGTCGACGGTGCGACAGAAAGCGCAGCGAGACTTCACCTCCGACATCCAACGCAAACTGGCCAAAGGCGTATGGAGCACAGGTGGGTGCACCAACTGGTATCTGGATTCGCACGGTGTGAACCGGACCGTATGGCCCGGCTTCACCTGGCAATACTGGCTGAAGACCAGACGGTTCACGCCGTCGGACCACGAATTCTTCCTGGCCATTCCGGCACAGGCCACCGACAGCGATCTCGAGACCGAAGGAATTGACGCATGAAGACATTCGACGACAAGGTTGCGGTCATCACCGGTGCCGGATCAGGGATAGGCCGAGCACTGGCGTTGGACCTGGCGCACCGGGGAGCGCGCCTCGCGCTGTCCGACATCGATGTCGACGCCGTCACCGAGACGCAGATCTTGTGCGAGAAGGCGGGTGCGCGTACCGAGTCGTACAGGGTGGACGTCTCCGATCGCCGTGCCGTTCACGCCCACGCCGATGCTGTCGCCGACGAGTTCGGGCAAGTCAACCTGGTGTTCAACAACGCAGGCGTCGCGTTGGGTGCCGATGTGGTCGACATGACGTGGGATGACTTCGAGTGGGTGATGAACATCGACTTCTGGGGTGTAGCGAACGGAACCAAGGCGTTCCTGCCCGCGCTGATCGAATCCGGCGACGGTCATCTGGTGAACGTGTCCAGCGTGTTCGGGTTGATGGGCATCCCCGGCCAGAGCGCGTACAACTCCGCCAAGTTCGCGGTCCGCGGCTTCACCGAGGCGCTGCGTCAGGAGATGAGGATCGCACGCCACCCCGTGGGCGTCAGCTGTGTGCACCCGGGAGGAATCAAAACCAACATCGTCGCCAACGCGCGAGGTATGAACGATCTGGGCAGCCACGACGAGGTCGCACGGCGATTCGAACAGATTGCCATGACAACACCGACTCGTGCCGCGAAGGTCATCCTCGCGGGCGTCGAGAAGAACAAGCCGCGAATCCTGATCGGGCCGGACGCCCGCGGTTTCGATCTCATCCCTCGCATCGTCGGTCCTCGTTATCAGGACATCCTTGCCCCGCTCAACAGGATGGGTC
>NZ_JBAWFH010000216.1:0-10124 GCF_049591685.1 Rhodococcus sp. (in: high G+C Gram-positive bacteria)
GTGTGGTCTCTAGCGATTGATGACGGTCACGGGGTGTGCGTAGGGCAGCTCGTCCACGGGCAACGGGAACTCCGTCTCGTCGCCGTAAGGCGACAAGCTTCCCGAACGGGTGGACGCCAGCTCGCTCACCGCGTGGTCTCCGCGCGCGGTTTCCGGCCAGCCTGCATCGACGTAGGGCTTCTTCGACTTGTTCACCATGGGCCCATTTTGGCACCTGCGACTCGTCGTGCACCAGCCCAGGTCTCTAATCTGATAAGCGATGACCGAATCAGCAGCGCCCCCGGACCTCGCCACCTGGCTCTCGTCCCGTACCGATACCGAGCTCGTCGGCACCCTCACGCTGCGTCCCGACCTGACGGTTCCTCCCCCGTCGACCATCGGTGTCCTCGCGGGGCGGGCCGAACAGCGCGCGTCGATCCTGCGTAGCGCGGACTCTCTGGACACGTTGGCGCTGACGATTCTCGAACTGCTGTCCATCGAGGGCGCCCACGAGATGCCGGTGTCTCGGGCGGAGCTCGACGCAGCCATCGACAAGCGGGCGAGCACGAAGGCCGTCGACAAGGCCTTGGTTGCGCTGCGCGAACGAGCGCTGGTGTGGGGCACCCGTTCGCTGCGGATGACCCCTGCTGCTCGCGACGCGGTGCCGTGGCGCATCGGTCGCATCCTCGATTCGCCCGAGGGGCTCACCCCGGAGCGTGTCACCGAGGCACTGGCTGCCATCGAATCCAG
Source organism: Rhodococcus sp. (in: high G+C Gram-positive bacteria) (assembly GCF_049591685.1). Lineage (GTDB taxonomy): Bacteria > Actinomycetota > Actinomycetes > Mycobacteriales > Mycobacteriaceae > Rhodococcoides. The sequence goes on from NZ_JBAWFH010000216.1 coordinate 730, forward strand.
CGAGCGCGGGCTCCTCGAAACGTTGGCCCGCTCCTCGCCCACGGGGCGCACGAAAGACGCGGCACCGGGCACGTCGCCGGATCGGCCGGTGCAGAAGCTGCTGCGCGCGGGTCTGCTGATCTGGCTCGACGAGCAGACGGTCGAACTCCCGCATCAGGTCGGTCAGGCCCTGCGGGGCGAGCCGATCTCGGACCCCACCTCGCTGACACCGCCGAAGCCGCAGACCACCAAGTACCCGCTCGGCGACGTCAATGCCGCTGCCGCGGGCGAAGCGCTGGAGCTGATCCGGCACTGCGGGGCGGTCATCGAATCGCTGTCGGTCACACCGGCACCGGCGCTGAAAGCAGGCGGACTCGGCGTGCGGGAGGCCAAGCGGATCTGCAAGGCCACCGGTCTCGACGAATCACAGGTCAGTCTGCTCGTCGAGCTCCTCGCCGCGGCGTCGCTCATATCGAGCGGCACCCCGGACCCACTGCCGTCCAACGACTCCGGTGACGACTATTGGGCGCCCACGGGCGCCGTCGACTCCTGGATCACGGCGACACCGGCCTCTCGGTGGCACACCATCGCCTCCGCATGGCTCGAACTGGCACGCGCCCCCTGGCTGATCGGCATGCGCGACCCCAACGACAAACCCGTCGCCGCGCTCTCGGAGGAAGTGCGGTCACCCGCTGCACCGCGGGACCGTCGCACGATTCTCGAATACGTCGCCGAACTCGGTTCGGGCGTCGCGACGGCACCGATCGACGTCTCGCGCGGCCTGGGCTGGCGACGACCCCGCTCGGCGGCACGCTTCAACCCCAGGCCTGTGCAGAAGATGCTCGACGAGGCGACCACGCTCGGCATCGTCGCCCGTGGTGCGTTGTCGACGCCGGGTCGTGCGCTGCTGCACGGAGGCGACGCCGAAGCCGCGATGCGGGACGCATTGCCGACGCCCATCGACTACGTCCTCGTCCAGGCCGACCTGACCCTCGTCGCGCCAGGACCGTTGGAACCCGAACTGCACGACCGCATCGAACTCGTCGCCGACGTCGAATCCGCCGGCGCCGCCACGATGTATCGCATCACCGAGGACAGCCTTCGCCGGGCCCTCGACGTCGGAATGAGCGCGACCGAACTGCATTCGCTGTTCGCCACGCACTCGCGCACCCCGATTCCCCAGGGCCTGAGCTATCTCATCGACGACGTAGCGCGCCGCCACGGGCGCCTTCGCGCCGGTGTCGCCTCGTCGTTCGTCCGGTGCGAGGACCCCGCGCTTCTCGCCGAAGTACTCGCGTCACCGGCCGCGGAACAGCTTGCACTGCGGGCTCTCGCGCCCACCGTCGCGATCTCGCAGGCGACGCTCGCCGAGGTGATGAACGTTCTGGGCACCGCAGGGTTCGCACCTGCGGGCGAGGACGCGAACGGCACCATCGTCGACCTGCGCAGCCGAGGGGCCCGCGTACCCGTTCGTCGCAACCGGCCGGGCTACCGCAGCCCCGCCGTCCCCACCGAAGAACAGCTCGGACGGCTGGTTACCGAACTGCGCGCAGGCGAGCGAGCGTCCAGGGCAGGCGGTCAGACCGTCCGCTCCGATGGAACCAGGGCAACCGGCACCGCGACGCTCGCGCTGCTTCAAACCGCGGTCAAAGTCCGTCGAAGTGTCACCATCGGCTACGTCGACGCCCAGGGAACCGCCTCGCAGCGCGTCGTCGATCCCATCGGCGTCGGCAGTGGCCAACTCGAAGCCTTCGACCCGGCCACTGGTGAAATCCGACGGTTCACCCTGCACCGAGTCACCTCCGTCGCACTGGTCGACTGAAACGTTCTCGGGTGGGTGTAGTGGCACTCACATGCGCCGGACGCAGCAGACGTGGACAATGGAGAAGTTGCGCACTTTCGGGCGCGACGGGAAGTTCTCTAGGAGGAACCGGTGACCGACGGACCCTTGATCGTTCAGTCCGACAAGACGCTGTTGCTCGAAATCGACCACCCTCTCGCCGGTGAAGCGCGCGGTGCGATCGCGCCGTTCGCCGAGCTCGAGCGCGCCCCCGAGCACGTTCACACCTACCGCATCACTCCGCTGGCTCTGTGGAACGCACGCGCGGCGGGTCACGACGCCGAGCAGGTCGTCGACGCGCTGGTCAACTACTCCCGCTACGCGGTGCCGCAGCCGTTGCTGGTCGACATCGTCGACACAATGGCCCGCTACGGCCGACTGCAACTGGTCAAGAGTCCGGTTCACGGTTTGTCGTTGATCAGCCTGGATCGAGCGGTGCTCACCGAGGTCATGCGGCACAAGAAGATCGCGCCGATGCTCGGAGAGATGGTCGACGAGGACACCGTCATCGTGCATCCGAGCGAGCGCGGTCACCTCAAGCAGATGCTGCTCAAGATCGGTTGGCCCGCCGAGGACCTCGCGGGCTACGTCGACGGTGAAGCACACCCCATCGACCTCGACACCGAGGGTGGCAAGTGGACGCTGCGCGACTACCAGGAGATGGCGGCCGATTCGTTCTGGGCCGGCGGGTCCGGAGTCGTCGTCCTTCCCTGCGGCGCAGGCAAGACGATGGTCGGTGCCGCGGCGATGGCCAAGGCGAAGGCAACGACGCTGATCCTCGTCACCAACACCGTCGCCGGGCGGCAGTGGAAGCGCGAACTCATCGCTCGCACGTCGCTCACCGAGGAGGAGATCGGCGAGTACTCGGGCGAGCGCAAGGAGATCCGCCCCGTGACGATCGCCACGTACCAGGTCATCACGCGCCGCACGAAGGGTGAGTACAAGCACCTCGAGCTGTTCGACTCGCGCGACTGGGGTCTGGTCATCTACGACGAGGTCCACCTGCTGCCCGCACCGGTGTTTCGCATGACGGCCGACCTGCAGTCTCGTCGGCGACTCGGATTGACGGCGACGCTGGTGCGTGAGGACGGGCGCGAGGGCGACGTGTTCTCGCTCATCGGCCCCAAGCGGTACGACGCACCGTGGAAGGACATCGAGGCACAGGGCTGGATCGCTCCGGCGGAGTGCATCGAGGTTCGGGTGACGCTGACCGATGCCGAGCGGATGGCCTACGCGGTGTCCGAGCCCGAGGAGCGGTACAAGCTCTGCTCCACGGCACACACCAAGATCGCGGTGGTCAAGTCGATCCTGGCCAAGCACCCCGATGCACCGACGCTGGTGATCGGGGCGTACCTCGACCAGCTCAACGAACTCGGCGAAGCCTTGAACGCGCCGGTGATCCAGGGTTCGACCAAGAACAAGGAACGTGAAATCCTGTTCGACGCCTTCCGCAAGGGTGAGATCCAGACCCTGGTGGTCAGCAAGGTCGCGAACTTCTCGATCGATCTACCGGAAGCGTCTGTCGCAGTTCAGGTTTCGGGTACTTTCGGGTCTCGCCAGGAGGAGGCCCAGCGGTTGGGTCGTCTGTTGCGTCCGAAGCACGACGGCGGCCAGGCCCACTTCTACTCCGTCGTCTCGCGGGACACGCTCGACGCCGAATACGCGGCTCACCGACAGCGTTTCCTCGCCGAGCAGGGCTACGCCTACCGCATCACCGATGCCGACGACATGCTCGGACCGGCGATCTAGGTTTCGTGCTACTAATGTCCGTGTGCGCCAGTTCGAGTTTCCCGTCGATGTAGACCACGCCAAATCGGTGAACGAAACGATGGCCGACGTGCGCAGACTCCGCCTGTCGGCCGTGGTCACCGCCGTCGTCCTCGTGGCGGTGGCCGCATGGTTCTTCTGGCTCGGCCACCCGTGGTCGTACATTCTGGGCGCCGTCTTCGTCATCACCGCGGCCACGTCGCTGTGGGTGACGGTGTGGGCGCCGCGCAAGGTCGGAACTGTCGAAGACCTGTACGCGAAGGGCAGTTTGATCCCGGCCGTCGTCGCCGAGAAGCGGGCACGCGGGGTCACTCTGCTCGCGTTGGTCGACATCGCGAAGCCGGACGTCGCAACCCCGCATTACGCGCTGGTCACGCGTAGCGTGCGTACGCTGCCCGGGCACGAGTTGGTCGAGGGCGAGCTCGTGCCGTCGGTATCGGTGCTGGCCGACCGCAACAAGAACACCATCGGCGACACCTGGCAGATGGTGTCGCCGATGCCGATCGCGTGGGGCACCACGGACGCCGCGGTGATCGAGCGGGCGACCGCGGAGATCAGCGAGGCCGAATGGTCGTTGCTGGTGGCCAATATCGGGCTGTCGGAGAAGGTGCGCGGATCGGAGAACCAGCAGCTGCTGGTGGACCCACACGACCTCCCCGACGACATGCCCTGACCTGAACGAACGGTCACGCAAGCGCCGGGACGACCTCGCGCTCGAAAAGTTCGATGCCGGTGCGGTCGTAGGCCGCTTCGGGAAAATAACAGATGCTGTAGTCGAGGCCTGTACTCTTCAGCGCGCTCAGGTTTTCCACGATCTGTTCCGGCGTACCCACTCCGGGGAGTCCGCGGAAAGCGTCGAGCGAGGCCGCCGCTTTCTCCGCGCCGACGTATCCGGTCATCCGGTCTTCGAGTTGCTTCAGCCGATCCTCCACCTCGGCCTCGGTCGTTCCGATCGCGATGTTGTAGTTGGCCGAACGAGTGATCGCGTCGAAGTCGCGGCCCAGATCGGCGCAATGACCTTTCAGCAGTTCCGATTTGCGGGTGAAGACGTCGAGGGTTCCGTCGAAATTTGTGTAGTCGGCGTACTTGGCCGCGATCTTCAGCGTGACCTTCTCGCCTCCGCCGGCGATCCACAGTGGAATACCGCCGTCCTGCAACGGTTTCGGCCACACACGGGCGCCGTCGACCTTATAATACTTTCCGTCGAGCGTGGCCGAGCCGGTCTGCCAGGCCTGCTGCATGATCTGCACACCCTCGTCGAGCGCACCCAATCGCTGTCCGCCGGAGGGGAATCCGTAGCCGTACGCGCGCCACTCGTGCTCGTACCATCCCGCTCCGATGCCCATCTCGAGACGCCCGCCCGAAATGAGGTCGACGGTCGCCGCCACCTTCGCCAGATACGCGGGATTCCGGTAGGCCATCGACGTGCACATCTGGCCGAGACGGATTGTCGACGTCGTTGCCGCGAACGCGGACATCAGCGTCCACGCCTCGTGCGTTGCTTCCTCCGTCGGTTCGGGAACGGTGTGGAAATGGTCGTAAACCCACAGCGATTCCCACGGACCCGCTTCGGCCGCCACGGCAATATCTCGCATCGTGTTCCACTGCTCCGCCGGGTCGATACCGACCAGATCGAGCCGCCAACCTTGAGGAACGAACATTCCGAATCGCATGGCCCGAATACTACTGACGCACACGGGACGCATCCCGCGTTCCTACACTGTCCGTTCATGGGCCCCAGCACGCTCGCCGAACGCTTTCAGTCGCATCGACGCCACCTCATCGCCGTCGGCTATCGAGTGACCGGAAGCATCGTCGACGCCGAGGATGCGGTGCAGGAGAGCTGGCTCAGGTTGAGCGCGGCCGACGCCGAGTCGATCGACGACCTGCGCGGTTGGCTCACCACCGTGGTCGGACGAATCTGCCTGGACCGGCTCAAATCCGCGGCCGTGCGTCGGGAGAGCTACGTCGGCCAGTGGCTACCGGAACCCGTGGTGTCCCCGTGGGGTACCGCGCCCCTCGACCCTCTCGACGTTCTCGCCGCGGACGAGGACACCCGTCTTGCTGCCCTCGTCGTGCTGGACACCCTGACGCCGTCGCAGCGCGTCGCCTTCGTGCTGCACGACGGTTTCGCCGTCCCGTTCGACGTCGTCGCCGAGATCCTCGACGTGGCACCGGCCACCGCCCGGCAGCTGGCGTCGCGAGCCCGTAAGCAGTTCGGCACCACCCCGGAGCCGGTGGCCGATCCAGAGCACGAGGCCGCTGTCACCGCACTGATGACGGCGATGGCGAGCGGCGATCTGGCCCGCGTCGTGGCGGCTTTGCATCCGGACTGCCGCATTGTCGGCGACAGCGGAGGTACGACGAGCACCGCGTTGCGTGTCGTCACCGGGCCGCAGAAGAGCGCGCGCTTCCTTCTGGGACTGCTGCGGAAATTCGGACCCGAATTGGCCGCATCCATGCGTCCCGTCGCGGTCAACGGCCAGCTCGGCCTGTACAGCACCGGTGTCGCCGGCAACCGCTCGTCGCCCCCGAGGGTCAACGGCTTCACGGTGCGCGACGGCCTGGTGTGGGCGTCCTACGATTTCGCCAACCCGGCCAAGCTCCGAGGGGTCACTTCTCTGCAGGAGATTCCCACGGAACCCGACATGCGTCCCCCGAGCTGAAACCCTGTTCGGTCACACCGAGCGCCGAGTACACCCGGGCCCGCATGTTCTCCAGCCCCACCTGGTACGTCAGCTCGACCACTCCGGCGCGGCCGAAGCGTCGTTCGAGATCGGCCACTTGCTCGTCGGTGACCGCAGTCGGTGTCGCGGTCATCGCGTCGGCGTATGCGCAGGCCGCTCGTTCGTCGTCGCTGTACTTGTCCGAGGTCTCGTATGCGCCGATGTCACGCAGCCGGTCGACGTCGAGCCCGTCCAGTCTCTGCAGCATCGTTCCGAAGTCGACACACCACTGGCAGCCGAGGGTCCACGCGACTCGATAGACGGCCAGTTCGCGAATGTTCACCGGAAGCGTCGTCGACGCCTTCTCGGCGGCCAGTTCGTGGGCCAGGGAGGCGAAGAACACTCTCGGTTGGTGGGCGAGAACAGCGAACGGTTCCGGCACCTCGCCGACCCTTCGCGCAGCAGCCCTGTAGGCGGTGCGAACGAGCACGGACGCGTCTTGCGGTGCGACGGGAGGTATGCGCGACATGTTGAATCTCCTCGATGAGTTGTGATGCGGATACCACCAGGACGAGATACCGGTACGAGATGTGACACCAGCTACGCTGCAAGAATGTCCGCGGAGCAACAGAGCCGAACCGTGCAGCGCCTAAGGCCCTTCGGTTCCACCATCTTCGCCCAGATGACGGCACTGGCGGTCGAGAAGAACGCCGTCAATCTCGGGCAGGGTTTTCCGGACACCGACGGACCCGCATCGATGCTCGCCGCAGCGCAGGATGCGATCGCGTCGGGCCTCAATCAGTACGCGCCAGGACCGGGCATGCCCGTCCTGCGCAACGCCATCGTCGCCGACCGCGCGCGCAACTACGGTATCGAGTACGACCCAGCGTCGGAGGTTCTGGTGACCGTCGGCGCGACCGAGGGCATCGCGGCAACCGTGCTCGGCCTCGTCGAGCCCGGCGAAGAGGTATTGCTCATCGAGCCCTATTACGATTCGTACGCGGCCGCCGTCGCGCTCGCGGGCGCCCAGCGCAGCACGGTACCCCTTGTTGCCGACGGATCTGGCTACGCCCTCGACCTCGACGCCCTCGAACGTGCCGTCGGCCCGAAAACCAGAATGCTGATCGTCAACTCGCCGCACAACCCCACCGGCACCGTTCTGAGCCGCGCCGAACTGACGCGCATCGCCGAGATCGCTTGCGCGCACGACTTGCTCGTTCTCACCGACGAAGTGTACGAACGCCTGACGTTCACCGGGTCCGAACACGTTCCCCTCGCCACCCTCCCCGGCATGTTCGAGCGCACCGTCACCGTGTCCAGCGCCGCGAAGACGTTCAACGCCACGGGCTGGAAAACGGGGTGGGCACTCGGCCCGGCCCAGCTGATCGACGCGGTGCGCGCCGCGAAACAGTTCATGACATTCGTCGGCGGAACCCCGTTCCAACCTGCTGTGGCGCACGCCCTCGAACACGAGGGTCGATGGGTGACGAATCTCCGCAGCGAACTCGAACGCAAACGCGACGTGTTGTCCTCGGCGCTCGGTGAGGCCGGCCTCGCGGTGAAGGCAAGCAACGGAACGTATTTCCTCTGCGCCGACGTGTCACCACTCGGCGAGACCGATGCCATCGACTTCTGCCGATCGCTACCCGACCGAATCGGAGTCGCGGCAGTACCCGTCACCGCATTCGTCGACGAACCCGGGCCGTGGAAGACGTTGGTGCGCTTCGCCTTCTGCAAGAAGGATGCCGTCCTGAACGATGCAGCCGGCAGACTGCTCGCACTCCAGTAGCGACGATGTCAGCCAGAACAATCCCCACAGACTTCGTCGTCAAGGCCGTTTCGCTCGCCGCCAGCGGCGGAGTCGATCTGTCCTATCCTCTGTCGATCGCCGGCATCGGCCCGGACACCCTCGATAATCCGCATTCACGGTTGACGGCCGAGCAGGTCACCCTGTTCACCCAGGCTACCTGGCAGTTGACCGACGACGAGCTTTTCGGTTTGGCTTCGACGCCCATGCGGCGCGGCAGTTTTCGCGTCATCTGCCTGACGCTCATTTACTGCCCCGACCTGTCCTCGGCGATGGAGCGTATGTCCGAGACCACCCGTGTGGTGTCCGGGATGCCACCCATGCTGATCACACGTGGGGAGAACACGACGAGGCTGACCATTCCTCCCGCCGACAACAGCCACTTACCCGAGGATGCACGCGAAGTGGCCGGCCAGCTGCTCGTGGACTTCCGCATGGTGCTGGTGCACCGATTCGCAGCTTGGCTCATCGGCGGCCGAGTGAAATTGCACTCGGTGGAACTGCCCTACGAGCTGGACGACCCGACGACTGGCAAGTTGTACGACCGCATGTTCGGAACCCACGTCACGTTCGGAGCGCCCGCTGCGGTTCTCGAGTTCGACAACTCCGCGATGCGCGCCCCGATCGTCCAGACGGAGGAGTCGCTCGCAGACTACCTCCGCGAATCACCGAACCTGCTGTTCACTGCTCGGGACTACGACAGCACGGCCACCTCCCAGGTACGCCGGGCACTGGAACAGGGCGTGCACGGCAGGGCACCCAACACCGACGCGATCGCCGACATGCTGTCGGTGAGCAGCGCGCACCTGCGCCGCCTTCTGCGACAGGAGGGCACGTCCGTCAATCAGATCCGCGAGGAAGTTCTGCGTGACGCCGCCATTTCGGGCCTGAGCCGCGGTGACTCCGTCGACGACATCTCGAACCGGCTCGGGTTTTCCGAGCCGTCGGCGTTTCGTCGGGCGTTCAAGCGCTGGACCGGTCAGACGCCGGGGTCGTACCGCTAGCAGAGGCAGAACTCGTTGGCCTCCGGGTCGGCCATGGTGATCCACTGAAACGGGCCCTGCTCACCGCGGTGCAGAATGGACGCGCCCGCCGCGACCAGGTTCTCGGCCACCGTCTCGCGTTCGTCGCCGACACGTAGGTCCAGATGCACGCGGTTCTTGCCCGACTTCTTCTCGGGCACCGATTGGAACAGAACCCGCGGACTACCTGGTCGGTCCGGGTCGACGACGGCCGCGCCCGCCTTCCACACCAGCTTGCCGTCGAAGATCATTGTGTCCTCTTCTGCGGCTCGCCCGGCCTCGACCAGGCCGCGGATGAAGTCGCCGTCGGATGG
>NZ_JBAWFH010000217.1:0-7764 GCF_049591685.1 Rhodococcus sp. (in: high G+C Gram-positive bacteria)
GAGGTATCCAGATCGGCAAGGTCCCCGTCGGGCCTGATGTGCATGCCCCCGAGGCTGGTGACCTCGGCCCGGCCATCGGAGACGACTTTCAGCTGATACCGATCGGATCCCTGTTCGCGGGCCATGGCAACACCGGCGACGATGTAGCTGTACTCCCAGTCGGCCATGGTGTCGGTTGCGTACAGAGCGATGGTTGTCATGATTGCCTCTCGATGGACAGTGTGCTGTCAACTATAGGCATTGACAGCACGCTGTCAAGAGAGCTCGGCGAACGCGCCAGGCGGCAACTGCTGTTTCACAGCGGTCCCATCGCTTCGGCGACGGCGACGGGGACCTCGAGCTCGAGCCCTTCGAGGACCGTCAGCAGTTCCCGCTCCTCGTAGCGGAAGTGACTTTCCATGATTGCCGCGATTCGTTGAGCCCGGTGACCTATTCTTACTCGCCGCCAAGGGGGTTCTCCGGTGAACTACTGCCGCTGCATTCACCCTCGGGCACAATGGGAGCGTCGGTATGTCGAACGAAAGCGGGATAACTCATGGTCGCCCTGGAAGGGTTGCGTAAGCGCTGGCCGAAGAACATGCCTCTGCAGCCGCTCCCGTCCGAAGCGTGGGCCAAGCAGGAGCCGACGTGGAAGGGCGCGAACCCGCAGGTCATCGAGTCCGCACTCGAGCGGGCGAAGACGCGGCCGACGGGCAACTGGTTCGTCTTCGCTGCAAGCCGCGACATCGGCACCAAAGAGCCGTTCGGCCGTCACATCGGCGGCACCGAACTGGTGGCCTGGCGTGACGAGAAGCGCGGCATCCACATCGCTCCCGGCGCCTGCCCACACCTCGGCGCGCCACTCGCCAAGGCGAAAATCGAGTGCGACACCCTCATCTGCCTGTGGCACGGCATGCCCCTGGGCCCGAAGGGTCGCCCCGGCTGGCGTCCACTCCCCGCGTTCGACGACGGCATCCTGGTGTGGGTGCGGATGGACGAACTCGGCGGCGAGGAGCCGACACCCGTCCCCGTGGTCCCCATGCGCCCTCCCGCGTCGACGAGCGTGGAAGCCGTCGTCACGTTGACGGGTATCTGCGAGCCCGACGACGTGGTGGCCAACCGCCTCGACCCATGGCACGGCGCATGGTTCCACCCGTACTCGTTCGCGCGCCTCAAGGTCATCGGCGCCCCCACGGACATCGACGTTCCCGACGAGGACGACCGCTTCCTGGTGGACGTGACGTTCCGCGTCAGCCGGGGGGTCGGCGTGCCGGTGCGGGCGGAATTCGTCTGCCCGGGTCCGCGCACCATCGTCATGCGGATCCTCGAAGGTGAGGGTGCGGGCAGCGTCGTCGAAACCCATGCGACGCCGATGGCTCCCGGTCCCGACGGCAAGCCCCGCACCGCGGTCATCGAGGCGACGGTAGCTAGCTCGGACCGGCCAGGCTTTCGTTTCGCACAAAAGGTCGCGCCCCTGATCAGGCCCGCCATGGGATGGACGGCTGCACGGCTGTGGAAGGACGACCTCGACTACGCGGAGCGTCGGTACGAGCTGCGGTCAGGCGGACTCTGACGAATCCGCACCTGTGCAGGCCGATAGGCTCGATCCACCTGCACAAGTGCGGACTCGCGTTCAGGCTTTCTGCAAACCTGCAGTCCACTTGTCGATGGCGTCGAACATTTTGAACCGTCCACTGACCGGCACGGTGACGATGTCGTGGCCTTCTACGCCCCAGCCTTCCAACAGCATGTTGGCAGCCGCGAGGCCCGTCGTCGCTGCACGTTCCATCAGCGCGACCGGTAGATCGATGCGGATGCAGTCTCCCGCCAGAACGAGCCCGGGTTCGGGGGTACGCACGGTGGGTCGATGTGCAAACTGGCCCAGGCCGAACATCGGGCAGTCGTCACGCCACTCCGAGCGCTCGTACAGCACTGTTGCCGAGGCCGTTTCGGGGTAGATCTCGTACATCCGCGCCATCAGCTGCTGACGCGTCTCCTCCTCGGAGTCCGTTGCTGCATAGGCGTGCAGTTCGACAACCGATCCACCCGTCCGAGCGGCCCACTCCGCAGCTTCGTCCTCGAACAGCTCGAGGACGCTGATGTTGTCGATGGGCGGCATGTCGCCGGTGCCGATGAACGGCGGCCGGTCTGCATTCACCGGTTTGTCGAGCCACACGCGATGCACGAGGAAAGGCGGCGTGTTCTCCAGAGCATTGACCCGAGAACGCCATTCGACGGTACCGAGATTCGGCGAACCGTCGACGATCGAACGCAAGCCACCCACGTCGGTGGCCATGACCACCGAGTCGAACTCTTCGCCGTCGACGCGGAAGCCGGGCTCGATGGTGCCGACCGTGACACCGGTACGAATATCGACGCCGAGTCCGGAGAGATACTCCCCCAGTGGGTCCCACAGCGTTTGCGGGTACGGGCCCGTCGGGACGTCGAAGACGAGCCCTTCGGACGAGCCGAGGAAGTAGATGTGGAACATCATCGCCAGCTCGGCGGCCGACATCTTTTCGGGATCGGCGAAGAAGCTGCGCGAGAACACCCCGAACGCGAGGTGTCGCGCCGCTTCCGGGAAGTTGATGCGTCGCAAGAACTCTGCTGCGGAAATGTCGTCCAGCTTCTCGAACGTCTCGGGCACACTGACCGTCATGAGGGGCAGGGCCGCCAGGCCGCTCAGGTTACCCAGGTCGCGCAGCTTGAACGTCGGACTCTTGCGCACGAACGCGAAGGCGTTCAGAGGCGGCGTCTGCGGCAACCCCTTGAAACCGTCGATCCGCCCGCTCCCGTCGATCAGCGGATAGTCCTCGACCGGATGCAACCGGTGCAGACCGGGGTCGCTGCGCTCCAACAGGTTTCGCAGATTGTAGTACTGCCGAAAGAACGCGTGGAATCCGCGACTCATGGTGGCGGGGGTGCTCTCGTCCAACATCGTCGACCATCCGCCGACACGCCCACCGAGGTAGTTCTCGCGCTCGAGGACGACGACGGACACTCCGCGCTCGGCCAACGCCGTCGCAGCACTCAACCCGGCGATACCGCCACCGATGACTGCAACCCGCGGAATCCGCGCCAGCGAAACGACATTCGCGTATCCCGGCGCAGCGGGATGTACAACTCGCCGACGATCGGTCACAGTGTGTCCTCCGGGCGGGCGCCCGTTTCATTCGGGCGGGCGCCTGTTTCATTCGGGCGGGCGCCCAGGAACGTATGGACGACGCCGTTCTGCCATCCCGTCATCGTCTCGTTCGTCAGGCTCGTGAAGCCGGCGCGCTGCATGCGGCGCGTGTACTCACCCACACCGTCGAAGCTGGCGACGCTTCGCCACAGGTGCTTGTACAGCGTGAGGTCGCGGGTGGCGGCGTAGCCGAGCGGAATGATGATGGCCCAGCACACCAGCGTCCAGACGAGCCGTGCGCGCAGCGATTCCTTGACCGAGTACTCGTGGAACGCGATGGACGCTCCAGGCTTCAGTAGCGAATGCAGCGACTTCAGCTCAGTGTCCGGGTCGTCGACATTGCGGATGAGGTAAGCGGCGAGAATGCCGTCGAACGGGCCGTCGACACCGTTCTCGCGCAAGTCCTCGACGCGACTGTGGACGAACGTGACGTTGTCCGGCCACTGCTTTCCGCGCGCGACCTCGAGCATTTCGGCCGACGCGTCCGCCGCGATGATCTGCGCGTGCGGCGCCGCCTTCAGCAACGCCGCCGTGGATGCGCCCGTTCCGCACCCGATGTCGAGTAGCCGCAGGCCGTCACCGAGACCGGGAAGCCGCAGTCGCTCGGCGGATTTCGCGAGATGCTCGTGGTAGCCCGGGTTGGAGCCGACGAGACGGTCGTAAGAACCTGCATCCTGATCGAATGCCTTGGGCACCTGCTCGCGGGGAAGTCCGAGCTTCCCGACCTTGCCGTTCACAGTTCTCCCTCGCTACCGACGCGGGCGGCAGGCCCGTCTTCGATGGTTACGACGTCACCCTGGTGTAGTTGTCTTCCGCGCCGGAGGTCGACTTCTCCGTTGACGCTGACGAGGCCGTCGGCGATGAAGGTCTTCGCTTCGGCCCCGGACTCGATCAGATTCGCCAGCTTGAGGAATTGCCCGAGACGTATCGATTCGTCTCGGATCGGAACGTCCACTGCATCAGCCATGACTCCATCTTGACCTATGCGGCGGACATGCCGCCGTCAAGCAGCCTGAAACCGTCGTAGACGCAGGCTGTTGGTCACCACGAACACAGACGAGAATGCCATCGCGGCACCAGCCAACATCGGGTTGAGCAGGCCCGCAGCGGCGAGGGGGATTGCCGCGACGTTGTATGCGAACGCCCAGAACAGGTTGCCCTTGATGGTGCCGAGGGTTCGACGTGAGAGGCGGATCGCGTCGCCGACGGCCCGCAGATCTCCGCGCACGAGCGTCAGGTCGCTTGCCTCGATCGCCACGTCGGTTCCGGTGCCCATCGACAACCCCAGATCGGCCGTCGCCAGGGCCGCTGCGTCGTTGACACCGTCGCCGACCATCGCGACCACTTTGCCCTCGGCCTGCAACCGTTCGATCACCTCGACCTTGCCCTGGGGAAGGACGCCCGCGACGACCTCGTCGATACCGACCTCGGCCGCGATCTTCCTCGCCGCTGCCTCGTTGTCACCGGTGAGCATCACCGGCGTCAGTCCGAGCGCCCGCAATTCCGCGACGGCTTGCTTCGACGTCGGCTTGACGGCATCGGCGACAACGAGCACGCCGCGCGCGCGACCGTCCCACCCGATGGCGACGGCTGTGCGGCCGTCGTTCTGGGCGTCGGACATCGCCTTCTCGAGTTCGACGGGAAGCGCCATCGACCAATCTGCGAGCAGCGACGCCCTGCCGAGGACGACACCGCGTCCGTCGACGGTTCCGGTGACTCCCAGGCCCGCCTGGTTGGCGAAACCGTCGACTACCGGTAGTGCCGCCTTTTCCCGGGACGCTTTATCCCGTGCTGCTGCGGTGATCGCCTGGGCGATGGGGTGCTCCGAACCGCTTTCGCTCGCGCCTGCAACCGTCAGCACCTCCTCCTCGGCCTCACCGGCCGCGGTGTGCACGGCCAGCAGAGCCATCTCACCCGTCGTGACGGTTCCGGTCTTGTCGAGGACGACGGTGTCGATGCGCCGCGTCGACTCGAGCATCTCCGGTCCTTTGATGATGATGCCGAGTTGCGCCGCGCGTCCGGTGCCGACCATCAGCGCGGTCGGCGTCGCCAATCCGAGCGCACACGGGCAGGCAATGATCAGGACGGCAACGGCGGCGGTGAAGGCAGCGGCGACGGACCCGCCGGTGCCGAGCCAGAATCCGAGCGTCGCCGCCGCGATGGCGATGACGACGGGAACGAAAATGCCGGAGATGCGGTCGGCCAGCTTCTGCGCCTGCGCCTTGCCCGTCTGTGCGTCCTCGACGAGTTTGGCCATCTGCGCGAGCTGAGTGTCCGAGCCGACCCGCGTCGCCTTCACCACCAGCCGGCCGCCGACGTTGACCGTCGCGCCGACCACCGTGTCGCCCTCCGCCACCTCGACGGGAACGGATTCACCCGTCAGCATCGACGCGTCGATCGCGGAGGCTCCGGACTCGACGACACCGTCCGTGGCGATCTTTTCGCCCGGTCGTACGACGAACTTATCGCCCACCGCGAGGTCGCCGACGGGTATCTGCGTCTCGGCGCCGTCCGTCAGGAGGGTGACATCCTTGGCCCCCAGATCCAGCAGGGCACGCAACGCGGCTCCGGCGCGGCGCTTGGACCGCGACTCGAAGTACCGACCGGCAAGGATGAACGTCGTGACGCCTGCCGCTGCTTCGAGGTAGATGTTGGACGAGCCGTCCATCCGGGCGATCGTCAGCTCGAACGGGTGCGTCATGCCGGGGGTTCCTGCGGTACCGAAGAACAGCGCGTACAGCGACCAGCCGAGTGCGGCCAGTGTGCCCATCGAGACGAGGGTGTCCATGGTCGAGGTGCCGTGGCGGAGGTTGGTCCACGCGGCTTTGTGGAACGGCCATGCACCCCACACGACGACGGGCGCCGCGAGTGTGAGTGAGAGCCACTGCCAATTGGTGAATTGCAACGCCGGAATCATCGCCATCGCGACGACGGGAATCGACAGGACGGCCGAGACGATCAACCGCTGCTTCATCGGGTCGAGAGGCTCGTCCTCGGACCCGGTGGTCGGCTCGGGTGACGTGACGGGAAGTTTCGCGGTGTATCCCGCGGCCTCGACCGCCTTGATCAGGTCTTCCGTCGGCACACCGTCGGCCTGCACGCGCGCCTTCTCGGTGGCGTAGTTGACCGTCGCGGTGACGCCGTCGAGCTTGTTGAGTTTGCGTTCGATCCGGTTGGCGCACGACGCGCACGTCATGCCGCCGAGGATCAGCTCGGTCCCGGTCATTCTGCGTTCACCATTCCGTGCTCGTGCACCGTCGGCGCCTGTTCCATCTCGGGTCCGACCGCTGTCCCGATGGAGTATGCGGCGACGAAGACGAGCGCTATTGCCAGTACGAAGCCTGCCAGTCGAAGCGACGTGTTCATGGCCCTGCACCTCCTCTGTTCCACTCCTTTCTACCATACCCCCCTAGGGTATGTAGGTCCACCGTTTCCGCGAGCGTGTAACGCCGCCGCCGTCGGGGACGACTTCGAGGTAACCCACTGCGCTGAGCTACGGCCGGCGAAGGGCAGTCCGTTTCGGGGACAACTGATGAGGAACCTGCAATGTCACTACATGCTTCGTCACGCGGAACAGCGAAACGCCGGAAGCTCGTCACGAGCGCCGTCGCCTTCGTGTCCCTGGGCGCCCTGGCCGTCGGTGCAGCCGTGCTGACCACCGACAAGAAGTCGACTTCCGACGCCGACGTCGAGCTCGCGTCCACCGCGACCTGCTACGACATGGTCACCATCTCCATGGGTGGACGCGGTGACACGCCCCGCGACCAGACCAAGATGCTGACCGACGCCAACGGCAACCGGCTCCCGGCAGCGCTCGCAGGCGACTTCCAGAGCGACTGGATCGACCAGATGGTCGGCGTCCCCAATGGCGCGGTCGCCGAGGACTCCTACGCCGCGGTCTACATCGAATACCCCGCCAACATGGCCTCCTACGAGACGGCCGTGACCACAGGCGTCACCAACACCCACACCGTCATGAACGCGATCTCGTCTTCGTGCCCCGACACCCGCTTCGCCATCGTCGGCTACAGCGAAGGCGCCGACGTCACCCGTCGCGCAGCCATGGAGATCGGCAACGGAACCGCAGGCGTCGACGCGAGCAAGGTCGTCGGCGTCGTCATCATGGCCGATGCAGGACGCGGCGACGGAGAGAACCCGTTCCCGGGCTCCGATTCCGGAACCAACCCCGACGGCTTCGACACCAAGTACCAGAACAACGCGTCCGGTCCGGCAGGTGCAGGAGCGCTGCCCGGAACGTCGGGCGGGTTCGGCTCTCTCGACGGTCGCGTCGCGTCCTTCTGCTCCGAAGGCGACCTGACCTGCGCGATGCCCGAGAACACCTCGCTGCTGCACCTGGCCGCGAACGTCGGCAGCCAGCTGAACATCGACGCCCTCGAACGCGAACAGCTCACCCCCGCCACGGGGGCGGACCTGGCGATGGTCCTTGGCCGCATTGGCTTCGCCGCCTGGAATCACATTGCGAGTCAAGAAGACTGGCTGGCAGGTGACGAGACCCTGCTCGAAGTTCTGATCAAGGTCTCCGAGCCCGGCTACAAGCCGACCGCGCCGACCACCAAGGCATCCGCCGACGCCAAGGCCGA
>NZ_JBAWFH010000218.1:0-1620 GCF_049591685.1 Rhodococcus sp. (in: high G+C Gram-positive bacteria)
GTGTACGCGATGCTGCTGGTCATAGGCGTTATTGGCATGATTCTTTACACCGTGCTCGTCAAGGTCGAGAAGACATCGATGAAGTGGGTACACATTGTCTAGTCTTACCGAGTCGCGACCGAAACTCGCTGCGGCTCAGCGAAGAACGAGAACGGCGTCGCCGACGCTGCCGCCACCCGTCCGGCGGGTGCTTGCCGCCCTGGGGTCGGTGTGGTTCGTCGCGCTTCTGCTGATCGTATGGGAGGTGTTCGCCCGATCGTCACCGACGGTGTTCTTCCCGCCCATCAGCGACGTGCTGGTGCAGTTCCGCAAGGATTGGCTGTCGGGCGACGCGTCGATGCTCTTCCTGTCGAACAATTTCTACGACACCGTTCCGGTCAGCCTCGGTCGCCTCGTTGCTGGATGGGGCTTGGCCGTCGTCGTCGGGGTGCTCTTCGGCATGGCGATTGGGCGCAGCTCCATTCTGTCCGGCATGTACAACCCGATCGTTCGCTTTTTCATGTCGCTGCCGAACGCAGCACTGCTGCCGGTGGCGTTCACGATCTTCGGTGCGAACAGCTCGATGAACATCTTCCTCATCTTCCTGGGCACCGTATGGCTCATCGTCGTCAACACGGCCGACGGCGTTTCGGGTGTCGACCCGCAGTGGCTACGGAGTGCCCGCAGCATGCACGTCGGCAAGAGGGATCTGTACTCGAAAGTGCTGTTGCCGGCGTCGATGCCGCAGATCATGGCAGGCCTTCGGGTGAGCGTCGGAATCGGATTGATCCTGATGATCATCTCCGAGTTGTACGCCACCACCTCCGGATTGGGATTCAACGTCGTGCTCTATCAGCAGACGTTCAAGTACAAGCAGATGTGGTCGGCATTCCTGCTGATCGCGCTGCTCGGAATCGTCCTCAACGCAGTGATGAACGCCATCGAAAAGCGCGTGTTGCGGTGGCAGCGTCGCAGTTCGTTGAGCGAGATGTGATGACCGCACCAGCACCCTCTGTGACACCGCACAAGACCCTCCAGGAGAACATCATGAAGCTGAGAGTCGACGGAGTCAGTAAGACCTACGGCGAGCGACTCGCCCTCGGACCGACCACCGTTTCCATCGACGACGAGGAGTTCGTCACCATCGTCGGACCGTCCGGCTGCGGAAAGTCCACCTTGTTGATGATGATGGCCGGACTGCTGAGTCCGAGCGAAGGCCAGGTCATGCTCGGCAACGAACCGGTGGACGGTCCGCCGTTCGGATTGTCCGTCGTGTTCCAGGACTACAGTCGCTCGCTGTTTCCCTGGATGACGGTCCGCAAGAATTTGTCGATGGCCGCAGCGGCCTACAAGTTGCCCAAGAGCGAGGTGACCGACCGCGTGGAGCACGCCCTGAATTCGGTCGGCCTGGCTGGGCAGGGCGAAATGTACCCCTGGCAGATGTCGGGGGGCATGCAGCAGCGTGTCGCGATTGCTCGCGCGCTCGTCGTCGAGCCGAAGGTGATGCTCATGGACGAGCCGTTCGCCGCAGTCGACGCCCAGACTCGCGCCGACCTCGAAGACCTGGTGCTCACCGTGCGCAACGAATACAAGGTCACCGTTGCGTTCGTCACGCACGACATCGACGAGGCCGTATACCTC
>NZ_JBAWFH010000219.1:0-3886 GCF_049591685.1 Rhodococcus sp. (in: high G+C Gram-positive bacteria)
CCGGTGCCCGGCCCGATCGCCGCACCCCAGGGCGTTTCGCCGATGCGTTCCGACGGTCCGGCAACCCGGGGCAGGCGCGGCGTTCTACCGCGCAGCGCCGATTCCAGCAGGTCTTCCCGATATCGCCCGGTTGCAGCCGAGAAGTAACCGGTGCCGCTGGCGTCGCCACGATCCGTCGCGAGCGAGTCGAACCCGGACGCGCCGCCGAGATGCCAACTCAACCAGTCGTGCGGAAGACAGACGGCCGCAGCGCGATCCGCGTTGCCCGGCTCGTTGTCCGCCAACCATCGCAGCTTGCTGACGGTGATGGACGCCAGAGGAACGACGCCGATCGCATCGGCCCAGGCCTGACCGCCACCCAGTTCGTCGACGAGGTCCGCTGCCGATTGCGCCGACCTCGTGTCGTTCCACAGCAACGCGGGACGAACCACCGCGCCGGACTCGTCGAGGCAGATCATGCCGTGCTGTTGCGCACCGACGGCGACCGCCGCAACATCGTCCAGGCCACCGGCATCGGCAATGGCGTTGTCCAGAGCGGACTTCCACCGTGCGGGGTCGATCTCGGTCCCGTCCGGATGGCCCGCGCGCCCGCTGCGCACCAACTCGCCCGAATCGGCATCTCGGACAAACACTTTGCACGACTGCGTGGACGAGTCGATTCCTGCGACGAGCGCCAAGACGGGGTCCTTTCCGGCGGAGCAATTCCAACTCCCGACCCTACCGCGCGCCACCGCGCGAGCTCGGTGTTCCCGCAGGGGTGGCACCGGGGTTCTCGCGGCGGTGGCAGCGGTTGTTCTCGCAGCGGTGGCAGCGGTTGTTCTCGCAGCGGTGGCAGCGGTGGTTTCCACTGGACTACCGTCGTGAATCATGCGCGACGCCGACGATCCAGACTCCTTCCGCCTCACCGTGGCGCGGGCGGCCCTCGACCTGTTCGCGGTGAAGGGGTACGAGGCGACGTCGGTGGACGACATCGCGGAGGCGTCGGGCATCTCGCGTCGCACGTTCTTTCGGCAGTTCCGTGGCAAGGACGACGTCATCTTCGCCGACCATGAGATCCTGCTCGATCAGGCGTCTGCATTTCTCGACCGTCCACACCCGGACCCCTGGGTTGCGGTGTGCGACGCAGCGCAGCTCGTCTTCGAACGGTTCTCCGGCTGGCACGAGCTCGCACAGCTGCGCTACAAGGTGGTGCACGAGAACCCGGCACTGCGTGACAGAGAGATCGTGACGGTGTTCCGCTACAACCGCCTGTTCGTCGACTACCTACGACGCGCACTGCCCCAGCATCCGCACCTGGAAATCCTGCAGTTCACCGCGTCCGTGACGGCGACGCACAACTACCTTCTGCGACGCATGATCCGCGACGGTGTGCCCACCAGCAGCGACGACCTGCAGGTGGCGCTACGCAAAGTGCGCGCGAACGTGGGCCCGTCCGAGAACGACATCGTCGTCGCCGTGTTCCCGCGCGGAACCTCCCGGTCCGCCGTCGCCGACGCCTTGGCGAAGCATCTCGAGTGAGCTTTCCAGGCCGCCCACCCGCTTGAATGGACGCTGATAGCCATCTGTTCGGATAAATGCACCATTCAAGCGATGGGCCACTGCTGACCGCATCGATGGGCCACTGCTGACCGCATCGATGGGCCACTGCAACCGTCTAACCGTTGCTATGGGACATCGATGCCACCGGACCCCGACCCCACCTGGCACTCGGTGCCATCATTGGTTGTAATCATTCACCCGCCCCGGTAGCATCGAGGCAGGCATGGCACTGAGTGCCGTGCATTCGATACCAAGCCCGTAGGAGAGTGGCACCATGGCCGGAAACCCAGATTTCGACCTCTTTCAATTACCGGACGAACACAGCGAGTTGCGTGCAGCCATCCGCGCTCTGTCCGAGAAGGAGATCGCGCCGCACGCGAAGGATGTCGACGAGAACTCGCGCTTCCCCGACGAAGCTCTGACGGCGCTCATCAACTCGGGTTTCAACGCCATTCACGTTCCCGAAGAGTACGACGGGCAGGGCGCCGACTCGGTGGCCACCTGCATCGTCATCGAAGAGGTCGCGCGCGTCTGCGGATCGTCGTCCCTCATCCCCGCCGTCAACAAGCTCGGCACGATGGGCCTGATCCTCAACGGCTCGGAAGAGCTGAAGAAGCAGGTTCTGCCGTCGCTCGCGGGCGGCGCGATGGCGTCGTACGCCCTGTCCGAGCGCGAAGCCGGATCCGACGCAGCCAGCATGCGGACCCGCGCGGTTGCCGACGGCGACGACTGGGTCCTCAACGGCTCGAAGTGTTGGATCACCAATGGCGGCAAGTCCGATTGGTACACCGTCATGGCCGTCACCGACCCCGAAAAGGGCGCCAACGGCATCTCGTCGTTCATCGTGCACAAGGATGACGAGGGATTCGTCGTCGGCCCGAAGGAGAAGAAGCTCGGCATCAAGGGTTCGCCCACGGCCGAGCTGTACTTCGAGAACTGCAAAATTCCCGGCGACCGCATCATCGGCGAGCCCGGCACCGGCTTCAAGACGGCACTGCAGACGCTCGACCACACGCGTCCGACCATCGGCGCGCAGGCTGTCGGCCTCGCACAGGGTGCACTCGACGCAGCGATCGCATACACCAAGGACCGCAAGCAGTTCGGCCAGTCCATCAGCAGCTTCCAGGCCGTGCAGTTCATGCTCGCCGAGATGGCCATGAAGGTCGAAGCCGCTCGCCTGATGGTCTACCACTCCGCCGCACGCGCCGAGCGCGGCGAGAAGAACCTCGGATTCATCTCCGCAGCCTCCAAGTGCTTCGCATCGGACGTTGCCATGGAGGTCACCACCGACGCAGTCCAGCTCTTCGGCGGCGCCGGCTACACCACCGACTTTCCGGTCGAGCGCATGATGCGCGACGCCAAGATCACGCAGATCTACGAGGGCACCAATCAGATTCAGCGTGTCGTCATGTCCCGGGCGCTGCTGAAATGATCGAACTCGTAGGAGTCATCGGCGGCGGCACCATGGGTGCCGGAATCGCCGAAATGTGTGCTCGCTCCGGTAGCTCGGTGCTGATTCTCGAAACCAGCCAGGCCGCCGCCGACGCCGCCGAGGCGCGCCTCGACAAATCGTTCGCCCGCGCCGTCAAGTCCGGACGAATCGAAGCAGACGCAGCCGAAAAGGCGCGTGCGTCAATCACTCTGACGCTCGACATCGCCGACTTCGCCGACCGTGACCTCGTCGTCGAGGCTGCACCGGAGATCGAGTCGCTCAAGCTGGACCTTTTCCAGAAGCTCGATTCGATCGTCAAGCCCGAAGGCATTCTGGCCACCAACACCTCGTCCATTCCGGTCATCAAGATGGCCAACGCGACCAAGCGTCCGGACAAGGTCGTCGGCGTCCACTTCTTCAACCCGGTGCCGGTACTGCCGCTGGTCGAAATCGTCGTCAGCCTCGTCACCAGCGAAGAAACCGTCGACGTCGTCACCGACTACGCAGGGAACACGCTCGGCAAGAAGACCATCCGCTCAGGTGACCGCGCAGGCTTCATCGTCAACGCGCTCCTGATCCCATACTTGGTGTCGGCGATCAGAATGCTCGAATCGGGCTTCGCCAGCGCCGAGGACATCGACGATGGCATGGTCAACGGCTGCGCGCACCCCATGGGACCGTTGCGTTTGGCGGACACCGTCGGACTCGACGTCACCCTCGCCGTCGCAGAGTCGCTGTACGCCGAATTCCGCGAACCCCACTACGCGCCGCCTCCGCTCCTGCAGCGCATGGTCGATGCGGGCATGCTGGGCCGTAAAACCGGCAAGGGTTTCTACAGCTACTGAGCATCCCCCTACTCCGGCATCGATGGCCCATCGCAACGCATAGACGGTTGCGGTGGGCCATCGATGCGTT
>NZ_JBAWFH010000220.1:0-2058 GCF_049591685.1 Rhodococcus sp. (in: high G+C Gram-positive bacteria)
ATTCGGAACGCCGGGTCGGGCTTGCTCGTCAATTCGACGATGCGCGTCAGAGCCGAGGCATCACCGTCCATCGACAAATCCTTCACCCCGCCGCCGGCCAGCACGCCGAGCAGTTGCAGCTTCGTCAGCGTCACAACGAGATCCGCGTCATCCGAACGCTGTGTCGGATAGTGGATCAGCACGCCGTTGGACAGCTCCATGCGGTAGGTCTCGTCGAGATCTGTGAAAACCCAACGCACCGTTGCTTTTACGTCCCACGCCCTCGGGCCGTCGATGCGGATGGCGAGGCTGTCGAACACCTGCGTGACCGTCAGTGCTGACGCCATCCCCGCGGCGTTCACCTCAGTGGGATGCGGCGGGCCGTTCACCTCCGAGGCACCCACCAGATAGTTGTTGCGCCAGGTCGCGCACTCCGAGCCGTAGCCGAGTCGCGTCAGCGCGTCCTCGAGCACCTCCTTGGCGCCCGAGTGGTCGGGGTGCGCGAACACGGCGTGGCTCGATAGTTCCGCAGCGAAACGCAAGTCGCCCTCGTCGGCGAATTCCCTCGCTCTCGCCACCGCCTCGTCGACTCCGCCCATTGCGCGCATGTAGCGGGCACCGGCAGCCTCGGGCGGATGCTGCCACAGGTGCGCCGGGTTGCCGTCGTACCAACCCAGATAGCGCTGGTAGATGGCTTTGACGTTGTGGCTCACCGATCCGTAATAGCCGTGGGTATGCCAGGCCGCGTCCAACGCCGGTGGCATCACGAAGTCCTCCGCGATCTCCGAACCGGTCAACCCCTGATTGAGATGCCGCAGCGTCTGATCATGAAGGTAGGCATACAGATCGCGTTGCTGGACCAGGTAGCCGATCAACTCGTCCGTGCCCCACGTCGGCCAATGGTGCGATGCGAATGCGACATCGGAATCGTGGCCGAACATCTCGATGGCCTCGGCGATGTACCGCGACCAGTTACGAGCATCGCGCACCTCGGCACCGCGCAGCGTCAGCAGATTGTGCAGATTGTGCGTCGCGTTCTCGGCCAGACACAGCGCTCGGTGGTCGGGGAAGTAGAAGTTCATCTCCGACGGCGCCTCGGTGCCGGGCGTCACCTGGAAGATCATTCGTACGCCGTCGAACGTCTCCTCCTGCCCGGTGTGCGTGATGTCCAGGGTGGGAGCGATGAGCCCGACGGTGCCTGTGGACGTACTCGGTCCGAGACCGGCACCCAGGGTGCCGGTGGCTCCCACGGGAAGAACAATGCCGGTGTGGAACATTCCGCGCCGCAGCATCGCACCGCCCGCGTACACGTTCTCCGATACCGCATGCTCGAGGAAGTGCTCGGGCGCGACGATCGGGACCGTGGTGTCGGCGTCGACCACGCCGAGGACGCCGCCGAAATGATCGATGTGAGAGTGCGTGTAGATGACCGCGGACACCGGCCTGTCGCCCCGGTTCTCCCGGTACAGAGCGAGGCCCGCCGCAGCGCATTCGGCCGAGACCAGCGGATCGATGACCACGACTCCGGTGTCGCCCTCGATCAGCGTCATATTGGACAGGTCGTAACCGCGAATCTGATAGATGCCATCGGTGACCTCGAACAGGCCGTGAATTGCAGTCAGCTGCGCCTGTCGCCACAGGCTGGGATTGACGGTATCCGGGCACTCCCCGGTGGTCGCGGCCGCGAAGCCGGCTGCGTCGTACACCACGCTGCCGTCGTCGCCGCGAATCTCCGCGGGGTCGAGGCGCGCGATGAATCCACGGTCGGAATTCTCGAAATCGGTGCGATCGGCGAAATTTGCAGACATCGGTTCTCCTCGCGAGATGTAGTCCAGTGGATGCACCGACTGTCGCACCGTTGCCCGCTGCCGACCTCGTCCGTTCCGGGTGAGAGCCCTCCGCCAGGGGGCCAACGTCAAAGTCGACTGAAATTGGACTTTGGGTGGGCGTTGAGAAACGCCGACGTGAGTGTCGAAGCTGATGGGTGATTGCACGCCCGCGCGATTTGCGCTGTAATTATGTACATGACTACTTTGCCGGTCGCAGATGCACGTGCTCGTCTGTCCAAGATCGTGGACG
>NZ_JBAWFH010000221.1:0-9866 GCF_049591685.1 Rhodococcus sp. (in: high G+C Gram-positive bacteria)
TCTCACCGCACTGCGTAGCGACGATCCGATGGGAACCCTGTCCCGCGTCGGTGGAACCGACCGAGCCGTCGCCGACTACCTCATGGACGAATTCATCGCATCACTTCCCGAGACCACTACGGCCATCCTCGTCGCGACTGCCATTCCGGATGCGGTCAGCGCATCTCTGGCAGTACATCTCACCGGACGACGGCAGGCGCACGTCGTATTGGAAGCACTCGCGCACGACAACTTCCTGCTGACCCGGACCATTGTCGACGGGGAAGCCGTGTACAGCTACCACCCGATGATGCGTGCGTATCTGCGCGCAGAGTCCGAACGGCTGGGCGACCGGACAGCGCACGGCGTACATCGTCGCTTGGCTCTGTGGTTCTTACAACAACGACAACCGTTCGAGGCTCTCGTCAGTGCAATCGACAGCAGGGATGTCGCGACGATCGACGCCGTCATCGAGTCCGCTTGCGTCGAGCTGATCTTGGGCGAAGATCGCTTCACCGAAACATTCGATTTGCTCGATCGCGCACCACTCGTCGTCCGAGCGCGTACGACCACACGTCTGGTGGTGGCCGCTCTGCAACTGGTCGATGGTCACCGCGCACCCGCCGCAGCCACCCTCGCTGCGATCGACGAAGCGGGTACGACGGTATCTGCGATCGATCGTGCCTTGTCCGCCATTTTGCGCACGCAGCTCACACTGCGATCGGGCCACGCGAACAGCGACACGATGACAACCGCACTGCGCCAGCTGGAGGCCCTCCCCGTCGACCAGGGGGCCCCAGGCCGCTACGAGTTCAGTGCCACAGTGGCGCTGCAGGAAACCGTTATCGAGTTGACCCGTGGTCGACTCGGGCATGCGAACGACTACCTGATGCAGGCGCGCGATCACACCTGGGCAGCGCGGTCACCCATGCTCGAATTGCAATGCGCGGCAGCAGCCACCATCCTCCGTGCTTTCACCGGGGAGCTCGGGTCGGTGATCGAGGAGGCAAGGACGGCGCTCGAAATCGCCGATGAGCACGCCGTCCCGAACTCGGAAGCCGTGTACCTGGCGCAGACATTGGCAACGCACGCGCGCTCCCTGCGTCGAGAACACGCATCCCCGGAACACGGCGACGCGCTGCCATGGGAGTCGCTCGTCGACTCGGTGGTACCACCGCTCGCCGAGATCGCGAGGATAGTACTCGGACTGACGCAGGCCACCGGCACCAGTCACGAGATCGCCGACCTGATCCGCCCTCGTTGTACCCCCGACCGTGACCCGCTCGCCCCGCACATGCGCGCCATGTTCTCGCCCGAGATCCAACACAGGTTCCTCGCCTCCGGGAACACCTCGGATGCGGTCGCCTACGCCGGCCACGTGCGCCACAAGTTAGGTGACTGCGCAGAAAGCGTCCTCACCGCAGCGATGGTGCAGCGCTACGGGAGACAGCGCGCGAAGGCACGCGCCACGTTGGCACCGATCTTGCACGGCAACGTCGCGCCGGTGCACTCGCTGACCCTGTTGTGGGCGTGGCTCGAGGAAACCGCGTCCGCGGCCGACGACACCGCGGCCTCCTATTCCGCGCTGTGTGCAGCGTTGAAACTCGCCGCCCCAGAGGGGCTGTTGTTGCCGTTCGTGTACGTGCACGATGAAGTTCGGGCGACTCTCGACCGGAATCGTGGACGGTTCGGCAACCTCAACACGTTCGCAGAGGTCGTACGGGACGCGGTCAGGCCCAGCGATTCGCTCTCGACCGTTCGCCTCAGCCCCCGTGAGATGGATCTGCTGCGCGAGCTCCCCACCTTCCGCACAACCGATGCGATCGCCGCGGATCAGTTCGTCTCGGTCAATACCGTCAAGACCCACCTGCGCGGCATTTACCGCAAACTAGGCGTCAGCAGCAGACGGGACGCGATCGCTGCCGCTCAACAACTCGGGCTGCTGTAGAGCGGTGCGGCTCACTCGCAGCGGATGAAGCGTGATGCGTGGCTATGCGCGACAGTCTCGCTACACGCTGTGTGGGAGGAATCCGATGGATGCATTCAAGCGCTCCTCGCCGGTGCGCTACGAGTTCCTCATCAAAGGGGAGCTGACCGACCGGGCGTTGGCCGCGTTCCCCGAGTTCACCGTCTCGCCCGCGCAGCATGCGTTCACCGCGCTGTACGGGCCCGTATCAGACGACACGCATCTTCGCGGCGTACTCGCCCGCTTCGACACCCTGGGTTTGACCGTCGTCGAGATGCGCTGCCTACCGGACTGAAAGGAGCGTCGGTTGGCGCTCACCCTGCACGAATGAAGGCCTGCGACCGGTCCGTCCCTACCCTGACCGTATTCAACTGAGAGGCAGCGCCATGGGAGCAGTACTCGGTGACCTACTACCACTCGCCGTCGGCGTTGCCATTTCTCCTGTACCCATCATCGCCGTGATCCTGATGCTTCTCGGCAAACGCGCAGCGAGCAGCAGTCTCGGATTCGCCGCAGGTTGGATCGTTGGAATCATTTTGGTGACAGTGATATTCGTACTCCTCGGCGGCGCAGCGAACGGCTCGGACGACGGGCCGTCGACCACCTCCTCGTGGATCAAGGTCGCCCTCGGCGTACTGCTCCTCCTCGTCGGCGTCCGGCAGTGGCGAAGCAGAGGGCAGGAGCACGCGACCCCCAAGTGGATGACGGCCATCGACGACATGACGGCCGGCAAGGCCGTCGCGGTCGGCTTAGCACTCGCCGCTGTGAACCCCAAGAACCTACTCATGTGCGCCGGCGCAGGCATCACCATCGGCAGTGGCGGCTTCGACGCCGATCAGAACATCGTCGTCGTCGCGGTGTTTACGGTACTGGCCTCCTCGACCGTCGCGGCACCCGTCGTCGCGTATCAATTCGCCTCGGATAGGTTGGCCGCGCCCCTCGCGGATCTGAAGGGATGGTTGCAAGCCAATAATGTCGCTGTGATGAGCGTGCTACTCCTGGTCATAGGCGTCGTGCTGATCGGCAAAGGCATGGGCGGGCTGTTCTGACCCAGCTGCAGGAGTCGATCTGGTCAGGCAAGCGCCACAACCACTGACACGACCAAGGTCATGCCACAGGCACCCGCTGACGGAGCGCCATCGACCGCGAAGCAGCGAACGTCAGTGAGATCGCAAGTGTAACAACAGTAATCACGACGGATACGCAATAGGCGCTCGTAGTGAATTCGTAAAACCATGCGGCGCCCACCCCGGCACCGGTTGCCACAAGTGTGCCGACCGGCAGTAGCAGCGCGGTGCACCGCATTGTGCGCCCGACGAAGTCATCAGCGGATGCACGCAGTACGAGCCAGATCGCAAACAGAGCAGCACCATAGGCGAGCACAGCGCTCACTCCGTACAGAATCAACAACAACGATGGCGGGAATGCCACACTCTCACCGCTGTTGAGCCCCACCAGCGCCGAGCCGACATAGATCAGCGCGGGCAGCAGTCCGAGTACAACCCCAACCAGGCCGGCGGCCGTCACCCTCCCGAGTCGGCTGCGTGACACAGCAGTGATGCGTATCCCGAACCCGTACAGAGCTATTCCGATCAGCGCACCGGCCACCGCGCCCGTCGCGGCCACCGCACGCACGTGAGCCCACGGCAATCCAACGTACGTGGACGTAAGTGTCAACCCTCCGCCGAAGATCTTTTCGGTATCCATCATCAGCGTCAGGTCGCCTGCCCCGCCCGCCAAGACAGCGACGGCAATACCGGCCACCGCGAACAACATCACCTGTCTGACCATCAAGTCCTCTTCCATGCTTCACGGCGGGTAACAGCGGGCTGTAACGCACACCTTTCCAGAACCGACCAAGTGGCATGAAACTCCTAGGGCTGGTTCGACTCTCTGCAGTCCTTGCCACATGCACTGCTGCAGCGATCCTCGCCCGGCGCCCACCGCGCCGGGCGAGCATTCGCTGATGGCTTACCAGACTTCTGCCGGTGGGCCGATCGCCACGGTCACCGTCAATCCCGCGACTCCCCTGGGCCCGATCTGCCTGATAGCTCCGTAACTCATCACGCGCTACAACTCGGGCGGGTCGTACTCCCCGTACACACCACGACGCTCGCCGCGCAGGAATGCTTGATGCTCGGCGTCGGCGCGCGACCGTAGATCGGCGCGACACTGTTCTTCCAAGCTCCATCGCCACCCGCCGTCTCCCCGGCGCGATCCGTCGTCGATGGTGCTTTCGCCCATGGGTCGTCGGTACCGCGGCGGGCGTCGAAGCACATCGGCATGAAGCCGAATCTCGTCCCGTAGTGTGGCTCACCGCGTAGAAACAGTGCCGGTTCCAGGAGGCCACATGACACAACTGCAAACCGTCAGCGCGTTCACCGGCAAATGGTTCGCCGTGATCGTCGTCGTGGCGGGTGCGATCGCCCTGCTTTTCCCCGATACCTTCAGCGGCGGAACTCCGGCTGTTCCCTGGCTGTTGGCCGTCATCATGCTCGGCATGGGCATGACCATGAAACTCGCGGATTTCACGGTCGTCGCGAAGCGGCCGTGGGCGCTGATGCTCGGGGTGACGGCCCAGTACGTCGTGATGCCGCTGTTGGGCCTGGGCATCGCCACCGCGCTCGGCTTGTCCGCGGCGTTGACGGCCGGCATGGTCCTGGTGGGTTCGACCCCGGGCGGCACGGCGTCGAACGTGATGGTCTACCTCGCCAAGGGCGATACGGCGCTGTCCGTGGCGATGACCTCGGTGTCGACCCTCCTCGCACCGGTCCTCACTCCGCTACTCGTGCTTTGGCTCGCCGGCGAGTACTTGCCGGTCGACGCGCGAGGTCTGTTCGTCTCGATCATGCAGATCGTGTTGGTCCCGGTGGTACTGGGAGTGGTTCTTCGCCTTCTGTTCCCCGCGACAGTGAACCGATTGCTCGACGTCCTGCCGCTGATCTCGGTCGCCGGCATCACCGCGGTGGTCGTCATCGTCGTCGCCGCCAGTGCCGACACGTTGCTGTCGACGGGGTTGCTGATCGTGGTCGCCGTAATCCTCCACAATTCGCTGGGGTTGGCCGCGGGCTACGGAATCGGCAAGGTGTGCGGCATCGACGCCGCGGGGCGTCGAGCCGTCAGCATCGAGGTCGGTATGCAGAACTCCGGCCTCGCCGCCAGCCTCGCGACCGTCCACTTCTCCCCGGCGGCGGCATTGCCGGCAGCGATCTTCTCGGTGTGGCACAACGTGTCCGGATCGTTGCTCGCCGGTTACTGGTCGCGGCGACCCGTCGCCGAAGAACCGACGCTCGTGGGTCGGGCCGGCTCCACCTCGGGCGACTGAACCGTCCGCAACTGCCGGACGTACCGACCAGGCGTCATACCCGCGACCCCACTGAAGTCACGGATGAGGTGCGCCTGGTCGACGTAACCCAGTGCCGCGGCGATATCCGACGCGTCGGCTCCTGGCATCGACAGTCGTCGGACCACTTCCTGCAACCGGATTCGGCGCGCCACCGCTTTTCGGCCCATACCCAGCGTCGCGCGCAGGGCGCGGTGAATCGACCGCTCACTTCGCCCGATCTGTTCCGCGAGCGACGCACCCGGCCGTTGTGCCACTTCCCCCGCTAGCGCGTCGACCACAGCGTTCGCCAAGATCTGCGACTCTGTCGGTGGACGGACGCGTAACAAGCCCCCGATGATCCTGTCAGCCCGGCTGACTCGGTCTGCCGTGGATTCTCCCGCGGCGATTTCCGCCATCACCCCCATCAAGCGCGCATCGAGGTCAGGAGTGACAGGTTGCTCGCGATCGAGGTCCGTCGCGACGAGGTCCGACACCGTCGCCAGTCCGGCGGGTCGGAGTCGTAGCGCGAACACCGTGCCCGTTCCCGTGATCGTCCTCGACCACGCGCGTCGCTGAGCGCCCGTGAGCATCAGTGGCGCTGGAACGCAACCGGACTCGAAACTCAACGTTACCGCCGGAAACTCCAAGATCTGCTGCACGACGCTCTGGCCCGGCGGCAGATCCCACTCGACGCTCCAGTAGGCGTCGACGGCGTCGCGAACCTCGGGCGCAGGGGTGAACCATCGGGCGTCGAAGCGGCGAAGGTTCGTGGGCTCGAGTACGCCGGATCGCTCGTTCACCTCGATCGGACGGCCCTGACCGGTCTCGATCTGCGGAGTCATGGACTGCTGCGCCCGAAGATCGTCCGTCAACGAAGCCTCAACGGGTGGAGCGACCGGCGATGTCGGTCATCAGCGCGCTGGACGTTTCGACGCCCCAGCTCATCGTCACCCTCGTCCCGGAGTCGGTGTGTTCGACATTCGACGCATGACTCAACGCAGAGATGAGTGTCAGACCGTTGCCCCGGAGGGGGTCGACGGTGGGCGTCTGCCAGTGCCCGACGTCGACCACCTCGATGTTCAGCGTCCGTTCTACGTCGGAGTAAACGGCCCGCACCGTCATCGTTCCGGCGGCGCCATTGCGATAGGCGTGCTCGACGGTGTTGGCCATCGCTTCGTACACCGCGAGTGCGATGTCGACGATGCGAGCGCGGTCGAACGCGGTGATTTCCAACCATGAGGCAAGTGCCCGGCGGAGAGCACCTGCACGCCGGGCCTCGGCCGGCACGTCGGACATGATGAGCTCGACCGGACCGGCACTGACGACGTTGGGTGCTGGTAATCGATTCATGTTCTCGCCATACCCCGCATTCACCGGATGGACACGTTGTTGCGGAGGCTGGTTGATCAAGGCCGCACGGCGGCCAACGCAGCATCCCTGTCGGTATACATCGAGAACGTCTCGTTCAGCCCCATCAGCGTCAGCGGCCTTGCCGTCGTAGGGCCTGCAGCCACGACGGCGAAATCCGAGAACTCGGATACCCGGCGGTGCGTCTCGACCAGAACGGTCATCCCGATCGATGCCAGGAACGGCACGTCGGTGAGGTCGACGATGACTGCGGACGGGCTGGCCTCCGCCAGGACGACATCGATGGCCTCGGTCAGATACGGCGTGCTCACCATATCGAGCTCGCCTTTGACCGACAGCACCACGACGCCATCGATCCTTTCCACTGAGATCTCCAACGTCCCGCCGGTAGGAAGGTCGTGAGTCGTCATAAAAGGTGTCGTCCAACTTTCGTTCCCGTCGGACTCCGAAGCTCCGGATCCGTACGTACGTTCGCGTCGCAAGAACACTAGTCGATTTTGTCCGAAACCACCGCTGTTGGCCCTCGAGAAAATCTATCGTCGCGGCACTAGACATTCTTCGGGGACTTGATTACATTGGCTGTCGTACACAGAGAAGATCGACAGCGCGGAAGAGGAAGAACTATCCGCGAGCAGGACGGCGGCAGCAGGAGAAAACGAGCCGTCGAGCAGTTGTAATTGGAAATTGGAAGAAGGGAGGAGTTGCGCATCGTCAGTTCGCCCGCATTGGCAAGCTCCAAGGGCGAACACCGCAGTGTCATCAGGCAAGTGGAAATAGATGGTAAGTAATTCCCCCAGGGCCCCGGTGCTTCGCGCACCGGGGCCCTCGTCTTGCTCGAAGTCCGGCGAACGACACGGGAGTCGGTCGACTACGCCCCTTCGCTCGGCCCCTTGCCGACGTGACCGATAGATGCACGTAAAACGGAGTTCACGTTGTGAGCCTCTGCCAGCTGGTCTTCGAGAGCGACGATTCTGCACGCGGCGTCCAGCGCGGTGCCGTGGTCGAGGAGTTCGCGGACTCGCGATGCAATCCTCAGCTGGTGCCTCGAGTACCGACGATGTCCACCTTCGGATCGGTGGGGAGCGATCAGATTCGCCTCGTCGAGCGTTCGCAGAAAGCCCGGCGTCGCACCGATCATCTGTGCGGCTGTGCCGATGTTGTAGGCGGGATAGTGCTCGTCGTCGAACTTTTCACCTGCGGTCTGCCCGCCGGCGTTGCTATTGCTCGAGTCCACTTCGTCCTTCGGGTCCAAGACTTCGACCCGAGCGCAGCGTGGCCGGCCGAGTCACCATCGCGGTAGATTCTACCGGCGGGTACGCAACAGTGTCTATCGCGGCTGGGTGAGATTCCCTTCAAGCCGCGGGCTTACGACGGACGCGGAGACTCCGATCACCTACCGAGCCGAGGATCGGGTACTTTTGACGCACTGGTCGAGAACGTGCCGGGTGCACCTCCTTGTTTGCCCCATCGTCGGCCGATCGGCTCGTGGGGATTCGACCCGACAGCGAGCCACAAACATGAACACCACTTCCGTCCCGTCTACGAGCGGACCCGAGGACCAGCAGGTATCGACGTCCGCATTGTCGGACCAGATCACCGACTACACCAACGCCTTCGATCAACTCAAAGACATGTTGCTGGCCGGACGCGCCCTCCCGGACGTGCTGCAGGCGATATGCCTGGAGGCGAGAAACGCGGTGCCGGGCGCCGACATGGTCGGCATCACGGTGCTGAAGGTCGGCAAAGCCCATCCCGAGACCGCTGCATCCACGGACTCACGCGTCAACGACATCGACGCCGACCAGTACCGCGCCGACGAGGGCCCGTGCCTCGAGGCAGCCAGGACTCGCCAAATGGTGCGCGTGCGAGTCGACGATGTCGTCGATCGCTGGCCATCTTTCGCGGCCAACGTCGCCGGCATCGGCGCGGCGAGCTACCTTTCCGCACCACTGATGCTCGACGGCGAGCACCTGGGCGCGCTCAACTTCTACAGCTCTGACACCCACGGTTTCGGTGACATCGACGAAGCCCTCGTCGGATTGTTCGTTACCGCTATCGAGACTGCGGTATGGCTTTCACGCCGCGCACAATCCGCCGAACAGGAGTTCGACGGGCTGACCGTCGCCATGAAGAGCCGCGCAGGCATCGAACAGGCCAAGGGGATCATCATGGCCATCCGGGGCGTCAACGCCGACCAGGCATTCGCAATCCTGTCGGAGCAGTCGCAGCAGCGCAACGTCAAGCTCAGCGACCTGGCCGCGTCACTCGTCGCATCGATGCCCTCGACAAGCGGTCACTCGCCTCCACCGACCGTGTGAACCGACACCGCGCCGATTCTTCCGACTCCACGAGACAGGACGCACAGTGCCCAACCGCAGGGACGACATCCCCGAAGACGAGCCCTACCTGGCAGCAACGACCGCCTTGACGCGCACCGTGGTCGGCGCCGCCCGGGTCGACGGCGCGGCAGTCTCCATCATTACCGACAAGGCCGGAGCCCGAGATCTGTTGTACTCCACGGACTCTGTCGCGACGCGCATCGACGAATTGCAGTTCACGATCGGTGAGGGCCCTTGTCTGGATGCCTTCCGAGCCAACGAACCAAGGACCGTGCTCGACCTCGCCGATACCGCTGCCACCGCGAAATGGCCCACGTTCGCATCGGAGGTTGTCGAGGAGTTGAACGTACATACCCTGCTTGCCTGCCCGATCACCGTGCACGGTGCTGCACTCGGCGTGCTCGAGCTCTACCGCACAGAGCCTGCGCCGTTCAGCACTTCCCAGTTCGACGCCGCCCGGGCCATCGCCACCGCACTCGGACCTGTATTGCTCACCGACCTCGAGACGAACGCGGGAAATGATCGTGCGGCGGGCTATCCCGAACCAGAGGGGCGCTACCACTTCGCCCGGGGCGACGTACACGCCGCGATCGGAATGCTCGCCGTCCGCCTCGACGTGCCCGTCGACGACGCAGCGGCCATCCTCCGCGCGCATGCGTACACGCAAGCGAGGTCCATCGCGTCGATCGCCAACGATATCGTACACAGGCGAACCGATTTCGAGGTCTACGACTGAAACGACGGGCCTCG
The DNA here is from genome assembly GCF_049591685.1 of Rhodococcus sp. (in: high G+C Gram-positive bacteria). Classification (GTDB taxonomy): domain Bacteria; phylum Actinomycetota; class Actinomycetes; order Mycobacteriales; family Mycobacteriaceae; genus Rhodococcoides. The sequence goes on from NZ_JBAWFH010000221.1 coordinate 9,728, forward strand.
GTGAGGCCTAGCCGCTACGGAACTCGTTGAATTCGTCCGGCTGGAAGACGCCGAGCTCGGTGAAGCCATTGCGGACCTTCAGAACGCCGGTGCGCTCGTCTCGCTCGGCACTGACTTCGTCACCATCGAACTCCCGGGT
>NZ_JBAWFH010000222.1:0-4168 GCF_049591685.1 Rhodococcus sp. (in: high G+C Gram-positive bacteria)
CTTCCCCGGCGTCCTTGCGCCGGGCTTCTTGAACCCAGATTTCACTGCCAGTCCCTTCGGCTTGACCGTCGGCTTGGATTCCGACGCTTCGGCGGATGGAGCCGTGTCGGCTTTCGGAGCCTCTGCAGCGGGAGCGGCTTCACCCTTCGGTGCTTCGGCCTCCGTTGCTGCGGGTGCGGACTCGGCAGGCTTGCCCGGTGCCTTGGCGCCTGGCTTCTTGAAGCCGGACTTCACTACCAGCCCCTTGGGCTTGACGGTGGGCGTGGATTCCGACGAGGTATCCGCCGGTGCTTCGGCAGTGGTCGAAGCTTCGGCACCCGCTGCGGGTGCGGCAGCATGCTTACCGGGCGCTGGTGCGCCGGTTTTGCCGCCTGGTGCCTTGCCCTTGAGCTGCAGACCCTTGCTGCCCGGAGGCTTTGCTCCGCCGGCCAGGCCGAGGCCCTTGGGCTTGGAAGCGTCCTCAGCTGTATCACCGGATTCGCCTGCGGTCGACTTCGGTCCGGCCACCTTGCCGGGAGCCGGAGCACCCGGAGTCTTGGAGCCCGGCGCCTTGGCCAGACCCTTCATCTTCAGGCCGCCGCCTGCCTTCGCGGGCTGCGCCTTCTTCGTCGCCTCTTCGGGGTCGCCGCCTTCGGCAGCGATCTCGATCTCCTCGACACGGCCCTTTTCTTCGACCGCCGATGCCTTCTCGGTTGCGAGATTTTCCGCCGGTGTCGCGGCACGCTCGGGTTGAACCACCTTGATGTTCTGCGCGAGAACAGACGACTCGACCCGGGTGATCGACTCGAGCATCAGCTGCGCGACGTCGACGACCTCGACACCCTCGTGGGCGCCGCCTTCCTGACGTGCGGTGACACCGTCGGTGAGCATGACGCGGCAGAACGGGCAGCCGGTCGCGATCTTCTTCGGGTTGGTCTGCAAAGCCTCGTCGACCCGGTCGATGTTGATGCGCTTGCCGATGTTCTCTTCCATCCACATGCGCGCGCCACCGGCGCCGCAGCACATCGACCGTTCACCGTGACGCGGCATTTCCTTCAGGTTGGAGCCGGCCGCGGCCATGAGCTCACGGGGTGCGTCGTACACCTTGTTGTGACGGCCCAGGTAGCACGGATCGTGATAGGTGACGTCCTGGCTGACCGATGCCACCGGTATGAGCTTCTTCTGACGCACCAGGCGGTTGAGCAGCTGGGTGTGGTGCACGACCTCGTACTCGCCGCCCACCTGCGGATACTCGTTGCCGAGAGCGTTGAAGCAGTGGGCGCACGTGACGACGATCTTGCGCTTCTTTTGCTCGACGCCTTCGAACACGTTGTTCAGCGTCTCGATGTTCTGCATCGCGAGCTGCTGGAACAGGAACTCGTTGCCTGCGCGGCGAGCAGAGTCGCCGGTGCAGGTCTCGTCGGCGCCCAGCACCATGAACTTGACGCCCGCGGTGGCGAGCAGCTCGGCGACGGCCTTGGTGGTCTTCTTCGCGCGGTCCTCGTAGGCGCCGGCGCAACCGACCCAGAAGAGGTACTCGTAATCCTGGAACGAATCGGCGTCCTGGCCGAAGACCGGGATGTCGAATTCCATCTCGTTGATCCAGTTGAGACGGTCCTTGGCGTTCTGACCCCAGGGGTTGCCCTTGTTCTCGAGGTTCTTGAACAAACCTGCGAGCTCGGACGGGAACTCCGATTCGATCAGCACCTGGTAGCGGCGCATGTCGATGATGTGGTCGACGTGCTCGATATCGACTGGGCACTGTTCGACGCACGCACCGCAGGTGGTGCAGCTCCACAGAACCTCGGGGTCGATGATGCCGCCCTCGATGGCGTCGGCGACGAGCTTGCGATCGGCTTCGTCACGCGCGGACTGAGGGATCTTGTCGAGCTTGGCCTGGTCCGGCTTGCCGTCGGCGTCGACGAGACCGATCTCGTCTCCGGCCATGTCTTTCTTGCCGCCGGCCAGCAGGTACGGGGCCTTCTCGTTGCCGTGGTCGCGGAGCGACATGATGAGCAACTTGGGGGAGAGCGGCTTGCCGGTGTTCCATGCGGGGCACTGCGACTGGCAGCGGCCGCACTCGGTGCAGGTGGTGAAGTCGAGCCAGCCCTTCCAGGTGAAGTCCTCGATCTTGCCTGCGCCGAAAGCGTCGACGTCGGGGTCGGCCTCTTCCATGTCGAGGACCTTGCCGCGGGACATCATCGGCTTGGCTGCACCGAGGGCGACTCCGCCGTCGGCCTCGCGCTTGAAGTAGATATTGGGGAACGCCGTGAACCGGTGCCACGCAACGCCCCAGTTGATGTTGCGGCCCACAATGAGCAGCCAGATCATGCCGGTCATCAGCTTGACGAACGCGAACACGGACACCAGTTCGGGGCTCGCGGGGAGCAACTTGGCAACCTGCATGGTGAAGAAGTCGGAGTAGACGTTCGCGTGCCCGTAGGTCGCGATCTTGCCTGCCTTGACGAGGATCATGCCGAGGCCCTCGAGGAGCACGATGCCCTCGATGACGTAGGCGACCTTCATCCGCGAGCCTGCGAAGCGCGACTGACGCTCGGGCTTGCGCGGATGGTTGAGCTGGCGAATGACGATGAGGGTGACGATGCCGACGACGGTGCCGATGCCGAGGAGCTCGTCCCACAGGTGCCACGCGAACGTGTTGCCGAAGATCGGCCAGTGGAATTCGGGATTGAACGTCTGCCCGTACGCCTCGAACCAGAGGAGGAATCCGCCGAGGAAGCCGACCATGACGAGCCAGTGGGCCCAGCCGACAGTGCGGAACTTCGTCATCCGCGTGTGCGCGACGAATTCGATCATCATCTGCTTGAAGCGCGGGATGAAGGGGCGCAGTCGCGACTTGTCGGGCTGGCCCTGCGCAATCGCGCCCACCATTTTGTAGATGCCGCGGAAGAAGTACGCCCAACATACGAGACTGAGCAGCGCACCGACCGTGCCCAACGTGATCGTCAGGGCGTTCATGTAAGCGGCCTTTCGTTCAGCGGTAGCGGGGGGAGCTACCTCGGGTCAGCCCGATGAGCCTAAGAGTAGCGACGCTACCCGTCGGTAACAACTCCAGTGTTACTGGCGAGTAACTTAAGCGCGACGCCGGGCGAGGCGCTGGTCGATCGCGGGACGTGATTTCCTCGCGGTGGGCTGAACCGGTCGGTAGGTCGTGTCCTGCCGGTCACGTTATGCCCACTGTGCGACAGCTCTGCTGCGCAGGCAGACCTAAGTTGTGTTCACTACGTTCACGGAGCGAGTCGACAGCGCCGCTTCCTGCACAAGTCGAGGTTGGATTGACGGGCGGCGCCCTGTCTGTTTTCGGGTGAAGGTGAGCAGAAAGTGACGTGGGGCTACCGAAGGGACTCGAAACGGCGTCAAGACAATAACGCTCGGTCGGACTTGTAAGTTATGCTGCTGCCCGAACCGACTTTTCGCGGATTTGGTCCGGGGTAATTCGCAACTGACGGACTCGGTTAGGTACTGCCAGGCACGACTGCATAGAAACGGAACATCTTCACAATGAAACTCAGCAAACTGGTCGTTACGGCTGCGTTCGTCGCATCCGCAATGGGTCTCGCCAGCGGCACTGCCTATGCAGATCCGACCCCGGCTGCCCCCGCCACCGGCGAAGACATCGGCTACGAATCCAAGCTCGAAGACCGCACGATCGTCACGACGATCGATGCAGGCGTGTTCAAGGTCGCCGACGACGGCAAGACGGTCGACGTGCTCGACTCGGCCGACAAGGTCGTTGTGACGCTCCCGCTGTCCTTCAACCTGGGCGGCCTGAACTTCCCGTACGAGCAGAACGTCGACGACGACGGCAAGACGCTCCGTCTGGTGCCGCAGCTCGACCTGACCAAGGCCTCTGCGAACTCCCGCAGCATCGGTGCCACGCCGGTCGCCTCGCCTGACGAGAATCTCAAGGCGCAGCAGACCTTCGCGTCGCAGCTCGGTATCGCGACCGCCATCGGAGGATTCACCGGAACCGCGATCGGCGCCTTGGCGGGCGGCCTCGGCTTTCTGGGTGGGCCCGTTGGTCTGGCGTCTGTGCCCCTCGGTGCGACCATCGGCGGAATTGCCGGCACCATCATTGCCGGTGGACCCACCCTGGTTGTCGCTGGTATCGACCTGATCAACACCCTCACGGCTCCTCCGGGAACCACCAAGTTCGCCAACTAAGACC
>NZ_JBAWFH010000223.1:0-4093 GCF_049591685.1 Rhodococcus sp. (in: high G+C Gram-positive bacteria)
GGCCGGTCCAGTCGGCGTGCTCAGGCCCGCAGCGGGAAGCGACTCGGCCCACCGGGCAACGGCGACCAGCCACCACAGAGGCGCTGATGCCAGATGCAGCACGAGCGAAGCGGGCAGGGTTGCCCACGGCGCGAGAACGGCCGCCGCCGCGCCCACCACCGTGATGGGAGCGACCACAGGAGCCACCGCGATGTTGGCAAGTACGCCGACCACCGAGAACGTGCCTGCCATCGCGGCCACGATCGGCGCCGTCACCGCATGGGCAGCAGCAGCAACGGCCACTATTTCGGCGGACGCTCTGCCCCACCCGCGCCGCCGCAGCCAGTCGACCCACACCGGCGCAACGAGCACCAGCCCGACAGTTGCAGCCACCGACAGCGCGAAACCGTAGTCGACCGCCAACTCCGGCCACCGGGCCAACAGGCCCACCACTGCAGTGCACAACGCCGGTACCGCCTGTCTGCGCCGTCCCGTCACCAGTGCCAGCACGCCGACGCCGCCCATGACCGCGGCACGCAGCACGCTCGGCGAAGGCCTCGCCACGACGACGAACGCGAGGAGTACGACCGTGCACACCACCGCGGTCGTACGCGGGCCCACGCCGACGCTGCGAGCCAGCAACAGCACAGCACCCAACACAATCGCAAAATTGGCGCCGGACACAGCAGTCAAATGTGCTAATCCGGCTGCGCGCAAGGCGTTTTCGATATCTTCGGGCAGGGCAGAGACATCTCCGACGACGAGCGCCGTGAGCAGTCCGGCACGGTCGGGCGGAAGCGCGTCGGCGGCCGCAAGGTCAAGCGAGCTGCGAACCGCCGACGCCGATTTCGCGACGGCGCCGGGTTGCTCGACTCGGAGCGGGGGCCCGTGGGTCCGGAGGATCCCCAGCGTCAGATTCGCCCGGTCGGGTGGCGAGAGTTTGCCACGTACCACGACGCTCTGCCCCGGAACCACTGCGTCCCAGCCCTCCGCGGGTGCGAGCACCGAGATCCGTCCACCGAGTTCGACCGGCACGCCGGCGATGTCGATCTGCCGCAACTCGGCGCGCAGCGACACCGTAGGCGGACCGGGAAACGTGAGGAGACGTGGATCCTCACGGACGACGGCAGCCGCACTGACCCACGCGCCGTCGTGCGCCGCCGACGCGACCGGACTGGTTTCCGCGCTCCACGCGTGCAGCGTCACCGCTCCGGAAAAGCAGCACCCGATCACGGCCGCTGCCACCAACCCTGTCCACCGACCACCGAGCCGGCCGCGCAGGCCGAAGGACAACGCCGCCACACAGATCCACACCATCGTTGCGACACCGGCAACGCTCGATCCGCACAGGATGCCCGCAATCGTCGAACCCCACGCTGCGCCGGCCGCCGGAACCAGTCGCACGTCGTACGGCCGGACCGGCGCCTCTGTCACACCGTCACTTGCCCTCTGAGCTTTTCCAGACGCGCCGGCCCGATACCGTCCACTTCTGCAAGTTGCTCGACGTTCGAGAACGAACCGTTGGTCTCACGCCACGCAACGATGTTGGCGGCCGTCACCGGCCCGACCCCGCTCAGTGCGTCCAGTTCGGCAACCGTCGCGGTGTTGAGGTCGACCCCGCCACTCTCCGTGGCCGGGTCTCGGTGCTGCGCAGCAGTGTCGGTTGCACCACCGCCGCCATCCTGCACAGTTCCGCTGACGATCGGTCTGCCCTCGGGTGGGGTGGCCCCGACGACGATCTGCTCCCCGTCCTCCACCTTCGCCGCAAGGTTGAGAGCCAACACGTCGGCCCCGCCCAGAGGGCCGCCCGCCGCGGCCAACGCGTCGGCCACCCGTGACCCCGCAGGCAGATGCACGAGCCCGGATGTGGCCACCAGCCCGACCACGCTGACGACGATGTGCGACGGCGGCTCCAAAGACGGCGTGGTCGGTGACCGGGTGTCCTGCGACCGGGTGTCCTGCGAGGACGACTCCGGCTGCACGACCGGGAGCGCAGGCACCGGCGCAGCCGACGGTGCGTCGCGCACCATCGCATATCCCGCGACCAGTACGACGACGACCCCCACTGCGCACAGCGCGAGCATGCCCCCACGCCCGGGATCGAGTCGCGCAGTACGCCAGCGCTCCGGCAAATAGGCACTCAGCGCAGTGTCACGGCCGCCGTCGGGCTCGAGCCAGTCATAGGCCGGTGCACGGTCCGACCGCTCGCCCGAGTCGGTCCGGTCATCCCACTCGGCTGAGTCTTCGTGCCGCTCGAGCAACGATCGTTCGCGGCCAGAGCCGGTACGCGAAATCGGCCGCGTTCGGGGAACCATGGTCGGGACGTTAGCCACCCGAAGACTGGCGCTACAGGCGTGACACCAGGCTGCGAATCACCCTGTGGATGCACCCCGGGGCTGTGGACAACTACCGGTCGCTGCGGCCTACGAACTCTCGAGGCAGATGACGACACCTACTGCCCCCGGCCCGACATGAGCTCCGAGCACAGCCCCGAACGGCACGATCTGCAGCTCGCCGACCTGCGGAATCCGGTCGGCAAGGAGGGCTGCGACGGTGTCGGCACGCTCCGGACACAGCATATGGTGCACGGTCAGCGCAACCCTCTTGTCGCCGGCCACACCGGCTGCGGCCTCGACCATCTTCGTCAGCGCCTTGGTCGACGTGCGCGTCTTCTCCCCCAGAACCAGCTTGCCTTCGCTGAGGTGCAGCACCGGTTTCATGGCGAGGGCCGTCCCGAGCAGGGCAGCTGCCGCGCCGATGCGACCACCTCGGCGGAGGTGATCCAGCCGATCCACCACGATGAAGCTACGGCTGCGCGCAGCGGCCGTCACAGCATGGTCGTGCACGGCCTCGACACTCTCACCGCGGGCAGCGGCCCGGGCCGCAGACAACACGGCGTAACCCAAACCCATGCCCACGGCCCCGGAATCGACGACGCGAACCCGATCCCCCAGTTCCGAGGCGGCCTGGTGCGCCGCGTCGAAGGTGCTCGACAGCCCCCGTGAAATGTGGACTGCCACCACTCCTGCACCGTCACTACGGTTCAACGCCCTGGTATAGAGCCGGGTGAGTTCGGCCGGCGACGCACCGGCGGTCGTGACCGGGCCGTCAGCGGCGAAACCGTCGGGAATTTTGTCGACGCCCTCACGCAGGTCGACACCGCCGACGAAGACATGCAGCGGCGCCACCTCGACACCCAGCTCGTTCGCCACGTCGGCGCTCAGGCATGCCGACGAGTCGGTTACGACGATGACGCTCATGCGTTGTGTGCTTCCGCGGTCATGGCCGCACGCAGTTCGACGAGCATCGCCTCGGCCACCGCGATGTGCGCGTCCCAACCCCAGTGAATGCCGTCCGGGTTGGCGTTCCCTGAGAAAACGTTGGCACGAACCGCCTCTGCGAGGTCGACCAGCGGTACGCCCGCCTGCGAGCTCCACTGCCGCAGTGCTTTTTCTGCCGCGGGCCTGCCCGCGTGGACTCTGCCGTACGCGTCGCTGTTGTGCACCGACGGCAACGTCCCGATCAGCGGAAGCTCCGGGCGAACGTAATTCAGCGCCGCACGGCACTGTTCCAGATAGTCGACGCTCAACTTCGGCGGCAGAGCAACCGGCCAACCGAGGTGCGCCAATCTCGGCTGAGCCCAACCGTATCCGGCTCTGACTGCGCGGCGGAGGATAGGCGGTCGCACGTATCGAATCTGTTCGCGCAGCGCCGTCGGAAGCGGTGAGGGCAGCGAGTCCATTCCCCCGACCCCGAACACGACGGCGCCGGCCCCCGGGATTGCCGCCCATACACGCGGATCCTGCGTCAGTGCCCACCAGACGTCACGACTGGTCCAGCCGATTCGCGCTACCAACTCGACGCGCCAACCCAATTCGGCCGCAACGAGATTAGGCCAGATACGCGCATCGTTCGCGGGCAGACCGCCCTCCGGTCCGTAGTAGCTCAACGAGTCCGCGAGCACCAACAGGATCGGGGGCGCGTCCGGGCCGCCCGAAACACGATCGATGGGGTCAGAGGACGTCACTGGCCACTCTTGCCGAAGCGTTCCAGACGTCGAGCCGCCAACCGGGCGCCGCATCGTCGTACCCGGCTCCGGCCGCGCCATGATTGC
>NZ_JBAWFH010000224.1:0-1699 GCF_049591685.1 Rhodococcus sp. (in: high G+C Gram-positive bacteria)
CGGGTACACGGTGTTCAACGCCGACCCGACCGTGGGAGGTCGCTACTCGGCGCTGACCGCGTTCGGCCTGGTGCCTGCAGGTCTCGCCGGCGCCGACATCGACGAGCTGCTGGACGAAGCAGAGGCGTCCATGCTCGAGGTCGCGATCGACAGTCCCGACAACCCCGCCCTCGTCCTCGCCGCCGCCATCGCGGGTGGAGGCGACGCGCGACGCGACAAGCTGGGCCTGATCACGGACGGCACCCACATCGTGGGCCTGCCGGATTGGATCGAGCAGCTGGTGGCCGAGTCGACCGGAAAGTCGGGCACCGGCATCTTGCCCGTCGTCCTTCTCCCGGTCTCGCCCGAACTCGACTCGAAGCCGTCCGATCTGCAGATCGTGCGACTCGTCGATGAAGCCAAGGAGTTCCACCTCTTCGAGCACCACGCCGGCGAGATCCTGGTCAGCGGTTCGCTGGGTGCCCAGTTCATCGTGTGGGAGTACGCCACCGCCATCGCGGGCCGGATGCTGGGGATCAACCCATTCGACCAGCCCGACGTCGAATCGGCCAAGATCGCCACACGCGGCCTTCTCGACGAGCGCCCGACCCCTCGTGACGCCGACTTCACCATCGAGGGCGTCGAGGTGCGCGTGTCGGATCCGGCGCTCGCGACATCCGGCACCATCGCCGGTGTGCTCGACGCGCTGTGGGCGCAGCTGCCCGACGACGGATACGTCGCCGTGCAGGCGTACGTCAACCGGGGCGACGTCCCGCAGCTGCAGGGTCTGCGTGAGCTCGTCGCTGCGGATTCCGGCCGGCCGTCCACCTTCGGGTGGGGACCGCGCTTCCTTCACTCGACGGGACAGTTTCACAAGGGCGGCCCCGCCACGGGGGTGTTCCTCCAGATCGTCGAGCACACCGGAACCGATCTCGAGATTCCCGGCAGGCCGTTCACCTTCGGTGAGCTGCTCCAGGCGCAGGCCGCCGGTGACGCCGCCGTCCTCGCGGAGCACGGCCGTCCTGTCGTCACCCTGACACTGACCGATCCGCGGATCGAAGTGCTCTCGCTCTTCGAAGCCGCCCAGTAGGAGCATCCCCTCTATGACTATCGAGATCTCGCGCGGGAAGAATCCCCTGCGCGATGCCGGTGACGGCCGCCTCAATCGCATCGCCGGGCCGAGCGCCCTGGTGATCTTCGGCGTCACCGGCGATCTGTCCCGCAAGAAGCTCATGCCCGCCGTCTACGATCTGGCCAACCGCGGCCTGCTGCCGCCCGGCTTCGCGCTCGTCGGCTTCGCCCGTCGCGATTGGGAGGATCAGGACTTCGCTCAGGTCGTGCACGACGCCGTTCGCCAGCACGCGCGCACCGAGTTCCGCGACGAGACCTGGCAGCAGTTGCTCCAGGGCATCCGGTTCGTCTCGGGCGAGTTCGGCGATGCCGATGCGTTCCGCCGGCTGCGCGAGACCGTCGAGAAGCTCGACAACGAGCGCGGCACGATGGGAAACCACGCGTTCTACCTGTCGATCCCGCCGAAGGACTTCCCCCTGGTCGCGGAACAGCTCAAAGCATCGGGACTGGTCGACGACACCGCCGACCGACCCGAGCGGTGGCGGCGCGTCGTCATCGAGAAGCCGTTCGGACACAACCTCGAGACCGCTCAGTCGCTCAACGACGCGCTCCGCACCGCGTTTCCGGCCGACTCGATCTTCCGCATCGA
>NZ_JBAWFH010000225.1:0-11501 GCF_049591685.1 Rhodococcus sp. (in: high G+C Gram-positive bacteria)
GTGCACACCGCACCAGAGGCAGGCCAGCGCCATTGCGGCGGCAACCATGCTCCCCGGGCCACTCGAGCCGGTCATCGCGAACAGATGAAGGACCGCCGACAGCGATGCCAGCAGCAGCGCTACTACAGCGGTGATCGACATCCCGGGTAACCAACGACCAGTGCCGGGGTGCCGGATATCCACAGCCGCAACCGATCTCGTCGACGCGCTCATTCTCTGTGACTTCCCATCTCGTCGTACAACTGCGGCGACCGCGACTTCAACACAACCGACGCCGTTACACCGAGAACGGCGACGACCACCAGCAGGCTGGGCAGCAACCACACCAGAACACCACCGGAGCTGATGAGAAGACCGAAGTTCGACACCGCGTAGGCGAGAATTGCGAGTAGGGCGACACCGGCGACGATCGGGGCAATGACGGTGCGCACGACGCCACGTTCGAGGTCCTGGTTACGGCGGAAGAACACGACGATGGCGAAGGACGACAGCGCCATCAGCGCGATGACCCCGAGCGTGCCGAGGTTGGTGAGCCAAGTGAACAGGGCGAGGACGGGATCCTGCGCTGTGGCGGCGAACACGGCGACAACCAGCACTGCCAGGGCAGACTGCGAGACCGAGCCGATGTGGGGGCTACGGTGACGAACGTGGGTGTGGCCAACCCGCGCAGGCAACAGCCCTTCCCTACCGAGCGCGTAACCGTACCGAGCGACCGCGTTGTGAAATGCCAGCACTGCGGCGAACACACTGGTGATGAACAGGATTCGCATGATGGTGGTAAACCATTCACCGACGTAGAAATTCGAAAGTTCGAAGATGAAGGTGGTGGGGTCGGCGAGCTGCGCGACGAACGCGGGGATGTTCTGCACCCCTGCGCCGTTGATCATCAAGAACGTGACGACGGTGTATACGACGCCGATGAGGACGACGGACAGGAAGGTTGCGCGTGGGACCGTACGCTTGGGGTCGCGGGCCTCCTCGCTGTAGATGGAGGTGGCTTCGAATCCCACAAACGAGGCGAAGCAGAAAAGCAGTGCGATCGGCAGGGAGCCGCCCATGAGAGCGCTCGGGGTCAGCGGGGTGATACTCATCGTTGCGGTGCCGAAATCGCCACCTTTCACCGCGATGACGGCGGCGAGAATGATGACGACCGCAAACTCGGCGGCCACGAGCACTGACAAAACCTTCACCGACAGGTCGATCTGCCGGTAGCCGAGCACCGCCACGATCGCAATCCCAATGAGAACGTACACCCACCAGTCGATCGACACACCGAACTCGTCGACCACGAATCCGCTGATCGCCGCTCCGAACAGTCCCCACAGCCCGATCTGCATCGCGTTGTAGCTCAACAGCGCGAGATACGCTGCTGCGCCGCCGAATTGCTGCCGAAGCCCGCGGGTGATGTAGGAATAGAACGCGCCGGTACTCGTGTGATGACGGGCCATAGTGGTGTAGCCGACGGCGAACACGAGCAGCGTGATCACGGCGACGAGGTAGGCACCCGGTACTCCAGGTCCGTTCCCCAGCAGCATCGCCACCGGCGCACCGCCTGCCATAGCCGTCAGCGGCGCAGCAGCCGAGATGACGAAGAACGTCACACCGAGTACCCCGAGGGAACCTCGGCGCAGGCGATGGTCGTGGACGGGTTCGATGTTCGTCGGGTGTTCTGTGGTCATGGAGACTCCAGGTGGAAGAGGGTCGGGATGCGGGCGCCGACAGCCGAGGCGTCGGCTCAGTGGCAGCGCTTGGCTGCGCCGGGTACGTCGAGAGTGGGATTGCGGTCGAAGAATCCGACCGGCTTGAGTTTGAAGCCGCTGTAGTCGACGGGCATTATCGGCCAATCTTCGGGCCGCGGGTAGTGCGTGAGCCCGAAGGTGTGCCACACCACGATGTCGTCGTCGACGATGCTGCGATTGCCGGCGACGTATTCGGGCAAGCCGGAACCGCCCGGGTGTTGATTGACGAAATCACCTGACGCATAAAGCTCGTCGGGCGCGAACTTGGTCACCCACAGGTGCTTGGTGGCGAAGGCTGCCCGCGCCGCAACCGAGGACGCGTCGTCGGCCAGTAGAAGCGGATTGCCCTCGGGGAAGAGGGCATACGCAACAGGATGACCCAACCTGTTGGTGACACCCGGGTTGGTGACGTGCCAGACCCTCCCCGCCCGGTTGTCCGCCAGTCGCTGGCCTTCCTCCTCATCGCGTAGCAGGGTCTTGCCGAGTGTGAACGCGTTTCCGTGCGGGTTTCCCTCACCCATCGGCACCCGAACGCTCTCGATCTCCTCGACGCTGTTTCGAGCGCCGTCGACCATCATGTCGAGCCGCGCACTGAACAGATGCTGGTGGTACGGCGCACCCAGCCCGGGGGCGATCTCCGAGGCATACGGGTAGTCATTGCCCGGGTAGGCGGAAGTGAAGACGACGCCTGTCGCTTTGACTTCGAATTCGATGGTGCCGTCAAGGTAGAGGTACCAGAAGAAGCCGTAGTCGTAGTTGCCGATCGTGGTGAAGAACGAAATCACCAGACGGCGTTGGCGACGCGTCTCGCTCGAACCCGCCCACTGATCGCTGTGCTTCCACAGTATGCCGAAGTCTTCTTCGTGCATACAGATTGCGTTGCGCAGCGTACGAGGAGCACCGAGTTCGTCGGCGACGACGGCGTCGAAGTAGGTGATGTCGCCGACGCAATCGCATCCGAGTTCGAGTGCGTTCGCGTACCGCCCGACGAGGTATTCTCCGGTGTCGAAGTAGTTTTGCCACGAACGCACCGGTGACGGGTCACCGTAGGGTACAACCATCTCGGCGATCGAAGCGCGGTGGATGATGGGCCGGACGCGACCGGAGTCCTCGAACCCGATCTGGTGCAGGACGAGCCCCTCTCGTGCGTCGAAGCCCACGCGCAGCGACCATTTCTCCCACTCGACATGGTTGCCGTCGACTGTGAAACTCGGGCCGTCGGGTTGAGTGATCTCGATAGGTTTCTGGGTGGTGCGGGCAGGGCCCGTGACGGCAGGGTCGTCGAAGTTCCCCGATTCCTGCGGGATGGGGACGGCACCGAAATCGTGTACCTCGAGCACCTGGCGGCCCGCCACGTCGACAAATCCGACGAGACCGTCGATGGGATGTGCCCACGGATGATCTTTCGGATGCTCCTGTAGGAACGCCAGTCCTCGTAGGATGCGCTTTCCCGTTTCCCCCGGATAGTCGAAGACGCCCGCGGACAGCGGCGCGACACGCACCTGCGCGAGGTCGACCCTGCGCTCGGCCAATGCAGCGAGCCAACGCTCATCCGTCGCCAGTAGCTGTTCCACCAGCTCGAACTCTTCGTCGAGGACCGGCAGTTGACCTGCGGTGGCCGCATCGAGTACTCGATTCGAGAGCACGGTGCGGTCGGTGACCGAGACGACGGCATCGATCGATTCTGGTGTCGCCGGGTCCAGCAGCATGGCCCTGAAGCGGCGATCCACGCTCTTCGTGGACTGTCCGTACAGCACCGTCTTGTCGGGCTCGAGCAAGCCCACGTAGACGAAGCGGGTTCTGTCCGACACGAGGCCGGCGTCGGCAAGGATCTTTCGGACGGAGGACAGTTCCTCCGCAGTTGCCAATGACAGTGCGTGCTGGACCGCATCTGGACTGATCGCCATCGGTCTCTCCGTTCAAAGTGTTGTGACGCAACGGTAGCGGGTTTTTCTACGTTCGTAGGGAATAATGCCCACAATTTGTTACGACCGAATTTTCTGTCTGTTAACTAGTCCACCAGCCCTGGGGCGGGTGGGACGAGAATGAACGCTCACACCAGAATGGGACCCGAAAGGAGGGACGAATTCACGTGCCCAAACAAGTCGACCACGACCTCCGACGACGCGAGATCGTCGATGTCGTCTGGCGGTTACTGGCCACCCGAGGGATCTCGGCGCTGAGTATGCGCGCTATCGCAGACGAGGCGGGTTATGCGAACGGCGTCCTGGCGTACTATTTCGCGGGCAAGGAGGAGGTTCTCCGGTACGCCTACGAGCACGTCCACCGAGCAACGAACGATCGCGTCGCCGATCGGATCGGCGATGCCCGCGGGCTCGCCGGCTTGCGCGTTCTGTGCCGCGAAATCATGCCGCTGACCGAGGAGAGTCTCCTAGAAGCGCGTATTGCGACCTCGCTGTGGCAGCGGGCGATGTACGACCCCGAGATCGGCCGGATCAATACCGATGCGTGGGCCGAATGGCGAGGACGTATCTGGGGTCTGCTGACCCAGGCGGCCGAGGACGAGGAGATCGTCGACGCCGACATCGCTGTGACCGCCGACCGGCTGTTGTCGATGCTGATGGGAATGCAGGTGATGGGAGTGCTGACACCGGAATCGATGGGCGCTGTGCACCAGCAGAAGCTGCTCGACCAGACACTCGACGACCTACGAGCACCACCCCCCGCACCCGTGTGAACGCACGCCGGTACCGATCGATCGCCCCCGATCGATCGGTACCGACCATCGTGTGTGGTGGGTTCGGTCGTAGTCGTCGACATCAGGATCCGGTCGAGATCACGCGAACGGTGACGGTGTCAGCGTGTACTTGGTCTGCAGGTACTCGTGGATGCCTTCGGAACCGCCCTCGCGTCCCAGGCCCGACATCTTCCACCCGCCGAACGGCGCTGCTGCATTGGAGACGACTCCGACGTTGAGGCCCATCATGCCCGTCTGCAGCCGCTCGATCATGCGCTGACCGCGACCGAAGTCGTCGGTGTAGACGTAGGACACCAGCCCGTACTCGGTGTCGTTCGCCAACGTCACTGCTTCGTCGTCGGTGTCGAAGGTGGCGATAGCGAGGACCGGTCCGAAAATCTCTTCGCGAAGGATGTCGCTGCCGGGAGCGACGTCGGTGAGGACCGTGGGGGCGTAGAAGGTGCCGGCCCGCTCGATCGCTGCGCCTCCGGTGGTGACCGTGGCACCGCGCTTGACTGCGTCGGTGACCAGCTCGTCGGCTTTGGCTACGGCTTTGGCGTCGATCAGTGGGCCGATGGTCACACCGTCCTCGGTCCCACGTCCAATTCGTAATGCATCGACCCGTTCGGTGACTCGGCGCGCGAACTCCGTCGCCACGGAACTGTGGACGATGAAGCGATTGGCCGCCGTGCACGCCTGTCCGATGTTGCGGAACTTCGCAGCGATGGCGCCGTCCACGGCCTTGTCGAGATTCGCGTCGCCGAAAACGACGAACGGGGCGTTGCCACCGAGTTCCATCGAGGTACGCAACACCCCCGTTGCAGCCTGCCGTAACAAGGCTTGCCCGACCGGCGTGGACCCGGTGAACGAGAGCTTGCGCAGCCGCGGATCGGCGATGATCGGCGCCGACACCGCGGACGACGACGAGGTGGTGACGACGTTGACCACGCCGTCGGGAAGACCGGCGTCCTGCAGGACCTTCACCAGCAGCAACGTCGTCAAGGGGGTGAGCGCGGCCGGTTTGACCACCACAGTGCAGCCCGCGGCCAGAGCGGGTGCGATCTTGCGGGTGGCCATCGCCAACGGAAAGTTCCAAGGCGTGATCAAGAAGCACGGCCCGACCGGATGCTGGGTGACGAACACCCGTCCGGTGTTCTCTGGGTTGGGTCCGTAACGGCCCTGAACCCGCGTTGCTTCCTCGCCGAACCAGCGCAGAAATTCGCCCCCGTACGCGACCTCTCCCCTGGCCTCGGCTAGCGGCTTGCCCATCTCCAGGGTCATGAGCAGCGCAAAGTCCTCTGTGCGAGCTTGGAGCATGTCGAAGGCTCGGCGCAGTATCTCGGCACGCTCACGTGCGGGTGTCGAGGCCCACGAATCCTGAGCGGCCACGGCCGCGTCGAGCGCGGCCAGGCCGTCTTCCGGTGCACCGTCGGCGATCTCGCGGATCACCTCTCCCGTTGCCGGGTCCTGGACGGACAAAGTCGCCTTCGACGAAGATGGTCGCCACGCTCCGCCGATGAACAACTCGTTCGGGACGGAGGCGAGCAGGTCTGTTTCGCGATCGGTCATACCAGTTCCTTTGCGGGAGAGATGGTGGTAGCGGGCAACATGTTCCCGGCGAAGAACGACGCCAGTTCGGAGACAGCAGCAAGAGGAAGCACCTGCGCGACGTACTGGTCGGGGCGCACGACCACGATGGCTCCACTCCGGTCGATGCCGCGCTCGTCGAAGATGTCGATGTCCGGGTCGGTGGCATAGACCTTCTCGTAATCCACAAGCCCGAACGGGCCACCGGTCGGCAGGAAGATCGGGCGGACGGCGCTCAGGTCGACCGAGGTGTGGGCCTGCTGGTAGATGACCTTGACGTCGAAGGCGGCGTCGATGTCTGCGCCGTCGGGGGTGTAGCGAAGAACCGGCGAGTCGGGTGCATGCGCCAACCAGTCCGACAGCTCGTCCAACGCTGGGCTGGTCGAGTGCAACCCAGCCGCCGCAGTATCGGCGAAGACATAGATCCGCCAGCGGCCGTCGGCGCGGTGGTGGTGCCCGAGGTGCATCGGGTTGGCGTCGCAGACCCGCACGACGGGAACAGATTTGAACCGCTTGCCGACCGCGAAGCCGGTGGCCAGTTCTTGGTGGGCGGTATCCCCGACGATGATCGACTGTTCGTACTCGGTCATGAATCCCGCTGGGAATTCGGCAGTCTTCACGTAGAACTCTTCGAGCTCCGAGGGATTGTCGAAGTCCTCGGGCCGTTTGGCCATCATCGTCGACCACTGCTTGTCGAAATCGATCAAATTCTGGGCAATGACCTGGCGTTCGGCGGTGTAGGTCGCGAGCAGGGATTCGGGGGCACGACCTTCGAGAACGTGGCCCAGTTTCCAGCCCAGGTTGAACCCGTCTTGCATGGACACGTTCATACCCTGGCCTGCCTTGGCGCTGTGGGTGTGGCACGCGTCGCCGGTGATGAAAACGTGCGGGGTGCGGGTGCCGATCTCGTCGGCCGGCACGTCGTCGAATCGGTCGGTGACACGATGTCCGACCTCGTAGACACTGTGCCAGGCAACGTCTTTCACATCCAGGGTGTAGGGATGCAGGATTTCGTTGGCTTGGGCGATGATCTGTTCGATGCTGGTCGTGCGGACGTTGCCGTTGTCGTTTTCTGCGACTTCGCCGAGGTCGACGTACATGCGGAACAGATGACCACCTTCGCGCGGGATGTGGAGGATGGATCCGCCGGAGCCGGATTGAATGGCGCATTTGGTGCGGATGTCCGGGAAGTCGGTGACAGCGAGGACGTCCATCACGCCCCAGGCGTGGAAAGCTTTGTCTCCGACCGGCGTGCAGCCGATGGTGTCGCGGACGGCGCTGCGGGCACCATCGGATCCGACGACGTATTTCGCGCGAACCGTGCGCTCGAGGCCTGCGTTCTCGCCGCCGGTGTGCCGGAGGGTGACCGTGACGGGGTACTCACCCTCGCCCACCTCGAGTGTGACGAATTCGTAACCGAAGTCCGGCTTCATCCGCGTGGGCGCGTTGGCCATGAACTCGGCAAAGTAGTCCAGTACGCGTGCCTGATTGACGATCAGGTGCGGAAACTCGCTGATTCCGACGGCGTCGTCGGGTGTGCGCGCTGTGCGCACGATCTGGGAGGGATCGTTCGGGTCGGGCTTCCAGAAGGCCATCTCGGTGATGCGGTACGCCTCGGCCGTGATGCGGTCGGCGAAGCCGAACGCTTGGAAGGTCTCGACACTGCGTGCCTGGATGCCGTCGGCCTGACCGATGGCAAGTCTGCCCGTACGCTTTTCGACAATGCGTGTGGTGACGCCCGAAAATTGCGAGAGCTGAGCGGCGGTGATCATTCCCGCCGGGCCGGTACCCACAATGAGGACATCGACGTGATCGGGCAGTTCTTCGGGTCGGTCTACGCCGGTTCCTGCGACATGCTGAATGCGGGGGTCGCCGGAGACGTAGCCGTGATGGTGAAATTGCATGGTCAGACCTGTGCCAATCCTCTGATAGGGCTTGTTGCTTGCTCTTGTTCGTGGTCGGGTCCGAGCGGGATTCCACTGCGGTCACGCAACAGCAGCGTGGCCGTCAGGGAGAACAGGACCACCACCACGAGGTACACGGTGACCGCGGTGGTCGAGCCGGTGGCGCGGACGAGTGCTGCGGCGATCATCGGTGCGAATGCGCCGCCGACAATCGCGCCGATTGCGTAGGAGATGGACACCCCCGAGAACCGGACGGAGGCAGGAAAGAGTTCGGCGTAGAGCGCCGCCTGTGGACCGTAAGTGAAGCCGAGACCGACGGTCAGCAGGACCAACCCAGCAAGCAACACCCAGACATTGCCTACCTCGACCAGAGTGAACAGTGGAAGGAGGGCGGCGAGGAGCAACACCCAGCCGACGAGGTACGTCGTTCGGCGTCCGACTCGATCGCTCACCCACGCCCCGATCCAGGTGAAGATCATCCAGCTCAGAGCAGACCCGGCAACCGCCCACAAGACGGGGCCCCGGTCGAGGCCGACAGGCCCATCGGGGTTGGTGGCGTAATTCTGGATATAGCCGCCGGTGGTCATGTAGCCCACGGCGCTGTTGCCGGCGAAGATGAGGGCTGCGACTACGACGATTTTCCAGTGGCTACGGAAAAGTTCGATGATCGGTGTCTTCGTCTGCTCTTTGCGTTCGGCGATTTCGAGGAAGACCGGGCTTTCCTCGACGCGGCGGCGGATGTAGTGGCCGATGAGAATGAGTGCGATCGAGAGCAGGAACGGTACGCGCCAACCCCATTGCTCGAACGCCTCGCCGGGGGCGACGATCGTCATCAGCGCCATCACGCCGGATGCCAGCAGCAGCCCGAGCGGCACCCCGACCTGCGGTGAGGCTCCGAAAATGCCGCGTTTGTGGTCCGGGGCGTGCTCGACTGCCATCAGTACCGCCCCTCCCCACTCCCCACCTGCGGAAATGCCCTGCAGAATGCGTAGGAAAATCAGCAGAATCGGGGCTGCGACGCCGATGCTGGCATAGGTCGGAAGTAGACCGACCAGGGTGGTGGCCACGCCCATCAAAACCAAGGTCACCATGAGCACGATGCGGCGGCCGTACTTGTCGCCGTAATGGCCGGCGAGGAAGGCGCCGAGCGGCCGAAACAGAAAACTCAGACCGACCGTCAGGAACGAGAGAATGGTGGCCATCCCCCCGCCGGCCGGTTTGAAGAACAGCTCTCCGAACACCAGACCGGCCGCGGCAGCGTAGACGAAGAAGTCGTACCACTCGACGGTGGTACCGACCACGGTCGCGAAGACAACGCGTCGACGTTCGCGATCGGTGACGTGGTGGCCGGGGTCTGCCGGCCCCCGGGTCGATGCGCTCATAGTTGCTCCTAGGTTGATCCGTTTGTTCGTGCTGTGACGCACGGCCGGGAGTCATTGCGATCTGCGTCACTCATCGTATACGATCTGAGATACGATGCAAGGGTCGCTATCAAGGAGGAACATGAAGAGCGAACGCCACGCTGCTGCCGACACAGAAGCAGCCGCCCCATTGGCCAGGCCCGGCAAAATCGTTGCGGTACATCTGAGTTACGCCTCGCGCGCCGATCAGCGTGGCCGGCGACCGGCCCACCCGTCGTACTTCCTCAAGCCGTCGAGCTCCGTCGCCTCTACCGGCGACACCATCGAACGGCCCGCGGGTACCGAGCTTCTGGCCTTCGAAGGCGAGATCGCACTGATCATCGGTACACCCGCACGGCGAGTATCGGTCGATGACGCCTGGAGCCATGTCAGCGGCGTCACCGCAGCCAACGACTTCGGTCTCTACGACCTGCGCGCGAACGACAAGGGATCCAACGTTCGCTCCAAAGGCGGCGACGGCTACACCCCGCTCGGACCCCAGATCATCGAGGCCCGCTCGGTCGACCCGGCGGCGCTGCGGGTCCGCACCTGGGTCAACGGCAGCCTTGTGCAGGACGACACAACAGCGGGCCTGATCTTCCCGCTCCCCCAGCTCATCGCCGATCTGTCTCAACACTTCACTCTCGAAACCGGTGATGTCGTGCTGACTGGAACCCCGGCCGGATCGTCGGTGGTGGTGCCGGGCGACGTCGTCGAAATCGAGGTCGATGCACCGGGTAGTACCGCGACCTCCGGGCGCTTGGTCACCACGGTGGCGGAGGGCACGGCACAGTTCGACAGCTCGGTCGGCTCGCTACCGTCGGTCGACGATGCACAGCGCGTCGACGCCTGGGGTTCGCCCGAGGCAGCAGGCATCGCTCCCACTCGCGCAGGGCTGAGCCCCGAACTTCGCGAGAAGCTCACACGGGTACCTACAGCCGGCTTGTCCGCCCAGCTGCGCAAACGCGGCCTCAACAACGTCTCGATCGACGGCGTCCATGCGCTAACGCCCGGCAGCAAGATCGTCGGTACCGCTCGGACCCTGCGTTTCGTGCCCAACCGAGAAGACCTGTTCGTCTCGCACGGCGGCGGTTACAACGCCCAGAAGAGGGCGTTCGACGCGGTGAACGAAGGGGAGATCGTCGTCATCGAGGCCCGCGGCGAACTCGGCTCCGGCACCCTCGGCGACATCCTCGCCCTTCGCGCCCGCTCTCGTGGGGCGGTCGGCGTCGTCACCGACGGCGGAGTCCGCGACCGTGATGCGGTTGCCGACATCGGCCTGCCGGTCTTCGCCGCGACCGCCCACCCCGCGGTGCTGGGTCGCCGCCATGTCCCGTGGGACCACGACCTGACCATCGGCTGCGGCGGAGCCACAGTGCAGCCGGGCGACGTCATCGTCGGCGACAGCGACGGTGTCATCGTAATTCCGCCCGCTCTCGCAGAGGAAGTCGTCGACGACGCTCTCTCGCAGGAGGAGCAAGATGCGTGGGTGGCCGACCAGGTTGCTGCCGGACACGCTCTCGATGGTCTGTTCCCTCCCAATGCAGAGTGGAAGCGCAAGTACGAGGTTTGGCGCACCGGCGAAGGAGCCACCCCATGACCCAGAGCAAGTCCCAGATCGCCTACAGCGACATCAAGGACCGCATTGCACGCCAGGAATACACCCCTGGCTATCGCCTGGTGCTCGGTGCGATCGCCAGGGACCTGAACATGAGTGTCGTACCGGTGCGAGAAGCGATCCGGCAGCTCGAGGCCGAAGGTCTGGTGACGTTCGAGCGCAATGTCGGTGCGCACGTGTCGATGGTCGATGATTCCCAATACCGCTACAGCATGGAGGCTTTGGGCATTCTCGAAGGTGCGGCGACAGCATTGGCTGCGCGCCGACTCTCCGAGGACGACATCCGCCGGGCCCGGTCGGTGAACGAACGAATGATCGAGTCCCTCGGGCACTTCGACCCGCGCCTGTTCACCTCGCTGAACCGTGAATTTCACGAAATTTTGTTCGCCAAGTGCCCGAACTCCCGCATGATCACCCTCGTCGAAGCCGAATGGGGACGGCTCGGCCGTCTGCGTGCCTCGACCTTCACGTTCGTACCCGGACGCGCCCACGAATCGGTGCAGGAACACGAGAACATCGTGCGCCTCATCGAAATCGGCGCGTCTTTGGAAGAAA
>NZ_JBAWFH010000226.1:0-7636 GCF_049591685.1 Rhodococcus sp. (in: high G+C Gram-positive bacteria)
TGCTGCGTTTCCGTCCGGACCCCTCGGTCTGGCCGGCATGAGAGGCAGGCGGTAGGTGGGTAGCGAACATTCCGATGTCGCGGCGGAGCTGTGGTCTCTGGCCGAGACGGTGCTGGCGCGGATCGAACCGATGCTGCGACAAGCCGTCGACATCTCCGGCCAAGCTTCCCCGGACCCAGGCGGGCAATCGCAACGTCCGCAGCAGGGCTGTACCTGGTGTCCGGTGTGCGCGTTGGCTGCGCTCGTTCGAGGCGAGCAGCACGATTTGCTCACGCTCCTGGCCAGCGAGAGTGCCACGATTCTTGCTCTCCTTCGGCAACTCGTGGCCGAGCACTCCCCGCGCACTACCGACTCGTCGGACGCCACTCGTTCTGCTCCCGAAGCGCCGCGTGAGGGTCAGCCCACCGGCGGCAGTGGTGCATTTCATAGTGGCGACCGGACTGTCGCAACCGACACGGTTGACCCGGTAGTCCGACGCGCGAAATTCGTACCCATTACCGTTACCGTGAAGAATTCGACCACAGCGGAACGTGAAGGTCGTCACGAGTAGGGGCCGGTCGAAGGACTGGTCGCGACGAGTTCGTACGCCGTTGGGGGACGGCCGAGGAAGGTCGGACAATGAAGCGGCATCGGGATGCTCTCACGATCGGCATCGACGTCGGCGGAACCAGCCTGCGGGCTTCGGTTGTCGACGGCCGCGGACAGGTCATCGACTCGACGCAGTCGCCGACACCTCATTCCGCGCAGGCCCTCGAACACGGGCTCGATCGGGCCGTTCAGGAATTGGCTGCGCGACACCCCGTCTCGGCAGTCGGCCTCGCCGTGGCAGGCTTCATCAACTCCGACCGCACCGCTGTGCGCTTTGCTCCGCATCTTCCGTGGGTCGACACGCCGGTGGCGAGACAGATGAGCGAACGGATCGGCCTCCCCGTGTTGCTGGAACACGACGCCAATTCCGCGGCGTGGGCCGAATATCGCTTCGGCGCCGCCGCCGACGGGCGAAACGTGGTCATGGTCGCCATCGGAACGGGTATCGGCGCCGCACTTCTCATCGATGGTCGCATTTACCGCGGGAGTTACGGTGTGGCACCGGAATTGGGACACATTCAGGTGGTCCAGGAGGGTCGAGCGTGCCCGTGCGGAAAGCGTGGTTGTTGGGAAAGGTACTGCAGCGGAACGGCTTTGGTCGATACTGCAGTGGAGTTGCTCGCCGCCGACCCTGGCTCGTCGACCATCCTTGCGCGCGAGGTTTTCCTCGACCCCGGCTCGCTGACCGGTAGGCGAATCGCATCCGCGGCGCAGGACGGTGACGAGATCGGCCGTCGAACCATGCAGGACTTCGCTCGCTGGTTGGGTGTCGGGCTTGCCATGGTCAGTGACGTGTACGACCCCGACCTCATCGTCATCGCAGGCGGTGTCGCCACGTCGTCGAGCCAGTTCATCGACGAGGCCCAAGAGCACTATTCGCGGTTACTGACCGGGGCTGGGCACCGCCCGCTTGCCCGAATCAGAAGCACGCAGCTCGGTGAGGCCGCAGGGATGATCGGTGCAGCCGATCTGGCCCGATCGGAGTTTCTGACACCGTCGCGCCGACCCTGAATGTGAGCTCCGTCGCCACTGCTCGATTGCTGTGGTTGGGGTCATAAACAGTAGGTACAGTCTCCTCTGAACCTGACAGGGCGAAGAGAGAATTCAGGAAGGACGCCATGTGGTACTGGCTGTTCAAGTACGTCCTCATCGGTCCGCTCCTGACCGCTCTGGGTAGGCCCACGATCGAAGGGCTCGAGAACATCCCGGCGCGCGGGCCGGTAATTCTGGCGAGCAATCATCAGGCGGTATTGGATTCGTTCTATCTTCCGCTGAAGGTGTCGCGGCGGATCACTTTCCTCGCGAAGAGCGAGTACTTCACCGGCCCCGGTCTCAAAGGGGCGTTCCAAAAGTGGTTTTTCACCGCGGTCGGCCAGGTCCCCATCGACAGAACTGGCGCCGACGCTGCGCAGGACGCTCTGAACGCAGGCGTCCGGGTCATCGAGAAGGGCAAGCTCCTCGGCATCTATCCGGAGGGCACTCGCTCGCCGGACGGTCGGCTGTACAAGGGCAAAACCGGAATGGCACGCCTGGCACTGCAGACCGGGGTACAGGTCGTGCCCGTCGCGATGATCGGGACCGACAAGATGAACCCGATCGGATCGAAGGTCTGGCGGCCGGCGAAGATCACCATCAAGGTCGGCAAGCCGATCGACTTCTCCCGATTCGAGGGATTGTCGGGTAACCGCTTCGTCGAGCGGGCTGTGACCGACGAGGTCATGTACGAGCTGATGCTGCTCTCCGGTCAGGAATACGTCGACGTATATGCAGCATCGCTGAAGAAGCCTGCTCGATCGTCGAAGAACTCGGCCGACAAGAGCGAGCCCATGCCGCAGAGCGCGTGCCCCGCGTCGACGACCGGTCGGATGCCGGACACCAAGGCCAGCTGATCGGCTTCACGCAGGCGTGCCGCCGTTCACGCGGTGGCGCCCGGCGCTTTTATGGTTCCCTCTCGCGCTCGCTGATCCCCGGGAATGTTCTGCCACGGAACGACTGCGACGAGGACGATCGCCGCAAGTCCCCACCACACATACGAGGACGCGGCCACCTGATCCCACACCGGCCAGTCGAGGCCTGAGCTGCGGCCGGGTGCCAATCGCCAGTGCGGTGCGAAGTGCAGCAACAGAGCACCGAGCGCGACGAACGCCAGCACCGGGTAGTTGCGCCTGCGATATGCAAGCGTGGCCAGCGTGACGAGAAACGGTACAACCCATACCCAGTGGTGAGACCAGGACACAGGCGAGACCAGCAAGCCGAACAATGCGTTGATGCTCAGCGCCAGGGCGGCTTCGTGTGCTGCGAATGCACGACGCATGGCCACGGCGGCAACCGCAAGTAGGCAGCAGGAGAGCACGATCCATACGCCGGAACGCACCGTGTCGTCGAGGCCCATTCGGGCGAGGACGCCAGTGATGCTCTGGTTCGCCGGGTACGCGGGCCGCCCGATGCGATCGGAGTCGATGAGGGTGTCGGTCCAGTAGGTGAACGAGTCCGAGAGGGTGATGACAAAACCCAGCGCGGTGAACGCCAAGAAGCCGATGCCGGCAGTGATCGCCGCACGAAAGTCTTTGCGCAACAGAAAGTACAGAACGAACACTGCGGGCGTGAGCTTGACCGCAGCGACGAACCCGATCAGTACACCGCGCGGCCACGGGGTCTTTCGAGGCAGGCAATCGGCCGCGACGAATGCCATCAGGATGATGTTGATCTGTCCGTAGTCGAGCGTCGAGAAGACGGGCTCCAGAATCATCGACGCCGCGAACACCGCCACTGCAGTCCACAGCAAAAGAGTCCTCGGCGAGTAGCCGAGCGAGCGGAGCGTCAGAACGATGGTGAAGAACAGCGCCGTCAACGACAGAACAGTCACGACGAGACCCGCCGTGAACAACGACACCAGCGACAGCGGCGCGAACAACACCGCGGCAATCGGGGGATAGGTGAACGGGAGGGTGTTGCCCAGCGCAGTGGGCGGCATCTGGCCGTACAGCGGACTGCCGGAGGCGAACACCTCGCCGCCGATCCGGTAGACGTCGAGATCGATCCGGTAGTAATTGGCCAATGCCGGGAGGTCACGCAGGCCGGGTAGGCCGAAGATGTTGTACGCGATGCCCGCCAACGCGGCCACCATGACCACGAAGCACACGATCACCGTCACGGTGGGCGCTACCCGATGCCGAAGCGTCGGCGCTGTCGGTTCCGCGGGAGCGGGGGTCTGCGATGACGTCAACTTCGTTCCTTCTGTGTACTGCGCTGGAAAGCACTGGCTGCGCCGGGTAGGGCTGGGTAGCACTTCGATAGTCTGTGCGGCGTGCGTTACTTCTATGACACCGAGTTCATCGAGGATGGTCGCACAATCGAGCTGGTCTCGATCGGTGTGGTGTCCGAGGACGGCCGCGAATTCTATGCTGTCTCGTCCGAGTTCGACCCCGAGCGCGCCGGTACCTGGGTCCGGCGCAACGTACTGCCGAAGCTGCCACCGTACTCGTCGCCGCTGTGGAAAAGCCGCGCCCGGATCCGCGACGAGCTGCTCGAGTTCCTGGTGCCCCACCCCGGGGCCGAGGTCGAACTGTGGGCATGGGTCGCCGCGTACGATCACGTCGCACTCTGTCAGCTCTGGGGTTCGATGACCGAACTGCCGCGTTCGCTGCCGAGATTCACTCGTGAGATGCGGCAGCGCTGGGAGGACAGGGGTAGTCCGTATCTCCCCCCGGCGCCCGACGATGCGCACGACGCCCTCGCCGACGCGCGGCACAACCTGGCCAAATTCCGTGCGATCGAGGCGGCGCAGGCCTGACCCGACGGCCCGAGCGCCGACTCGTGACCGGGAGCGAATATCCTGATCGGGTGAACTGGACTGTCGACGTACCCATCGACCGCTTGCCCGAACTCCCACCGTTGCCCCCGACGTTGCGCCAGCAACTCGACGACGCTCTGGCGAGGCCCGCGGCGCAGCAGCCGTCGTGGGACGCGGGCCAGGCAGCCGATATGCGCAAGGTGCTCGAGAGCGTTCCTCCGATCACCGTCGCAAGCGAGGTCGAGGCGCTGTCGGACCAGCTAGCCGCGGTCGCTCGCGGAGAGGCATTCCTGCTGCAGGGCGGTGACTGCGCCGAGACATTCGTCGACAACACCGAGCCCCACATCAAGGGCAACATTCGAACGCTTCTGCAGATGGCCGTCGTGCTTACCTACGGCGCCTCCATGCCCGTGGTCAAGGTCGGCCGCATCGCAGGCCAGTACGCGAAGCCCCGCTCGGCGGACGTCGACGCCCTCGGCCTCAAGTCGTACCGCGGCGACATGGTCAACTCCCTCGTCGCCGAAGAATCCGTCCGTCGGCACGACCCGTCGCGGTTGGTGCGTGCGTACGCGAACGCCAGCGCCGCAATGAATCTCGTGCGCGCCCTCACCGGCGCCGGTATGGCCGACCTGCACAAGGTGCACGATTGGAACCGCGAGTTCGTCGCCAGCTCACCGGCAGGCGCCCGCTACGAAGCACTCGCGGGCGAAATAGATCGCGGTCTCCGCTTCATGGACGCATGCGGAGTGACGGATCCGAACCTCGAAACGGCGCAGATCTTCGCCAGTCACGAAGCCCTCGTACTCGATTACGAGCGCGCAATGCTTCGCCTGGACGACGCAAACGCCGACCATCCCAAGCTGTACGACCTGTCGGCGCACTTCCTGTGGATCGGTGACCGTACCCGCCAGCTCGACGGCGCCCATATCGCTCTGGCCGAACTGATCAACAACCCGATCGGGCTGAAGATCGGCCCATCCACCACGCCGGACATGGCCGTCGAGTACGTCGAACGGCTCGACCCGACCAACAAGCCCGGACGATTGACGTTGATTTCCCGCATGGGCAACGGCAAGGTTCGCGAATTGCTGCCGCCCATCATCGAAAAGGTCCAGGCAACCGGGCATCAGGTCATCTGGCAATGCGACCCGATGCACGGCAACACACACGAGGCGTCGACCGGCTACAAAACCCGACACTTCGACCGCATCGTCGACGAAGTCCAGGGCTTTTTCGAGACCCACCGCAGCCTCGGGACCCACCCCGGTGGAATCCACGTCGAACTGACCGGGGACAACGTCACAGAGTGCCTCGGTGGCGCGCAGGAAATCTCCGATCTGGACCTCTCCGGTCGTTACGAGACGGCATGCGATCCACGGCTCAACACGCAGCAGTCGCTCGAACTGGCCTTCCTCGTCGCGGAAATGCTTCGCGACTGACCCTCAGGGAAGAGACACGACGGTGACCGTCGAGCCCGGGGCCACTCTGGTGCCCGGGCCCGGCGTCTGCGAGACGACGATGGATCCGTCCGTGTCGAACACCTGCCGTACCTGTGCGCCGAGTTCGAGTCGATCGAGTTGTTCGCGAGCCGACCCGACGGACCGTCCGAGCAGCGAGGGCACCGTGATGGCGTCGGATACCTGAAGGCGCACACCCGTTCCGGCGCGCACGCTGGTGCCGACAGCGGGTGACGTGCCCGCGACCTTCCCGCCGTCCGTTTTCTCGTCGAATGCGATGTCCGTGCCCGACACCGATATTCCGACCGACGCAAGCGTCGCGACGGCCTCGTCCTCGGACATTCCCCCGACGTCGGGAACATCGACCGGAGGAGCGCCCTTCGAACGCAGTACCGCGACCGTGGCGCCCACCGCCAACGCAGTTCCGGGTGGTGGCTCCAAAGCGGCGACGCCGCCGACCGGCACGGTGGTGCTGAAGGCTTCCCCGCCGTCGGTCGGAGCGAAAGTTCGCTCACGCAACTGATCCTGCATGTCGCCGACGCTGATGTTCGGTGCAATGTCCGGAACGGTCGGTTGGCCCAGGGACACCAACAGATCAACGGTGTCGCCTCGCCCGACCTGCGCACCCGACGTCGGATCGGTGCCGATGAGGGTATCGATTGGTGCCGTGTCGGAGTAGGTACCGCGTATCTCGGTGGTCAGGTCGGCAGCGGCCAGCGCGCTTTCGGCGCCCATCAGGTCGAGCCCGCCGACCTCGGGCACCGTCGTGTACCGCCCCGAACCCATCCACCACCCACCGAGGCCGACGAGCACCGCGAGCAAAGCCACGATGGTCAGCCACACGACGATGGCGCGACGGGAGCGTTGCCTGTCGGCGTCGAAATCCGGGAACTCGTATTGTCGGCGCCCGACGTGACGCGGCGGTGGGGCGTCGTTGCCGCCGCTGTCGCGGCCGATGTCCTCGCCGCCGTTCCGGTCGACCCCGTTCCGCTCGACGAGGTCGTCGCCGCTGCGATGAGTGGGCGCTGTCTGTACCCGGGTGTGCTGCACGCCGGCAGGCGGCGGCGACACCACTTCGGTGGGAGGTGCATGAGACCCGGCAGATTCGCGGCCGGCGAACGTGGTGGGTGCCCCCAGTGCGGCGGCGCTGAGATGCTCGGCCGATCGACGCGGGGCGGGTACCCGGTACGGCGGAAGCTCGAGCCGCGAGCACACGCCACCGAGCGCACGTGCCATCTCGTCGGCGTTCTGAAAACGGCCCGCGGGGTCACGGACGGTCGCCCGAGCAACCAGCTCGTCGAACTCTGGGGGGACGCCCGCAATGAAGTGGCCCGGCCGGGGAACATCGTTGTCGATGCGTTGGTAGGCGATGGACAGCGAGGTGTCTCCACTGAACGGTGTTCGGCCGGTGAGCAACTCGAACAGCACGACACCGACCCCGTAGACGTCGCTTCCTGCGTTGGCCGAACCGGTCGTGACCTGCTCAGGCGACAGGTATGCCGCCGTGCCGAGAATCACACTGCTCGACGTCGCATTGGACGCGGCGACCGCACGGACGAGTCCGAAATCGGCGATCTTCACATCACCGCTGTCGGAGATGAGGATGTTCTCTGGCTTGATGTCGCGGTGAACCAACCCTGCGCGATGTGCCGTGCCGAGCGCGTCGAGTACCGGACGCACGACGGCCGCTGCGGCGTGCGGCGGCATCGGACCACGTTCGCGTAGCAGTTCACGCAGCGTGCCGCCCTCCACCAGCTCCATCACGAGGAAAGCGAACTCACCGTCGCGGCCGTGGTCG
>NZ_JBAWFH010000227.1:0-10238 GCF_049591685.1 Rhodococcus sp. (in: high G+C Gram-positive bacteria)
GGAATCAGATCGTCGAAGACTCAGGAACAGGTCGCGAGAAGATAAGCGACGTCGACGTCGTCGAGGCCCTCGGGCGGATTCTTCAGCAAGATCTCGCGCAGCCGGCGCACGAAGACCTGCCTGCTCACGCCGAAGTGGGTGAGCACGTCGTCGGTGAGACCATCCCCGCGGGGGAACCGTTCTGTCGCGTTGTCGGCCATGAGCTTCCTTCGACGGCTGTTGGGGTCAGGACGCGGCGTTCTGGGCGCTCTGTTTTCAGGGCGCTGTGTTTTCAGGGCGCTGTGTTTTCAGGGCGCTGTGTTTTCATGGCTCCGGGGCGGTACCGAGTCGGGGGGGCGCGACACCTCCCCGGAGTTGAAATGTCTATCAATCCATCGACGATATTCGTTACACATTGATGGCAAATGGAACGTCGGGGCGTTCGGGGTCGCCGGAAATCGTTGCCGGAAGCAGTCGGCCCGGCAGACCGACACCCGCCGTACCGGCCGTGACGCCGGTGCTCCGACCCCTGCGAATCACCTGTGCGTCGGGTGCCGGAGACGTAGCATCGCTGACGTGACCGCACCGCTGCGCATCCTCGTCTACAGCAGTAATGCGCTCACGCGCGCCGACGTCACCTCCGCGATCGGCACCCGCCCCGACGAGAACCTTCCACCCTTCGAGTACCTCGAAGTTGCGAGCGAGCCGATGGTCATCCACTACCTGGACGCGGGCGGAATCGACCTCGCGATCCTCGATGGTGAGGCCACGCCGGCCGGCGGCATGGGAGTCGCCAAACAATTGAAGGACGAGATCGAGAACTGTCCGCCGATCGTCGTGCTCACGGCCCGGCCGGACGACCGCTGGTTGGCCGACTGGTCCGGCGCCGAGGCCGCGGTGTCACAACCGCTCGATCCCTTCGTTCTCACCCAAGCCGTCACTGCGCTCCTCGCGCGCCGACCCATACGGGGCTGAGCGAAAGACGTTCATCGCCACCGTTTCCGAGTCGAACCGACCGGGCGCGATGCAAGATCAACTTTCTCGAGGACACGCCGACTTCACCGCGTGAAAACCGAGACACGCCGGGGCATCGCACTAGTAGGCTGTGCTTCAGCTCACATTTTTCTATTGGCTAAGGACCTCTTGGCCGACGGAGCTCCAGGGATGCCCACAAGGCAGGCGCGGAGAGGTGAATCGATGAACGAGTACATCCCCATCCTTGTTCTGGGTGCTGTCGCCGTCGTTTTCGCCCTCGTGTCCGTGGTCATCGCGTCCGTGGTGGGCCCCAAGCGATACAACCGCGCGAAGCTCGACGCCTACGAGTGCGGCATCGAACCAACTGCGCAGCCCATGGGGGCCGGCAGATATCCGGTGAAGTTCTACCTCACCGCCATGCTGTTCATCATTTTCGACATCGAAATCGTCTTCCTCTATCCCTGGGCCGTGCATTTCGACGCGCTCGGAATCTTCGGTCTGCTGGCAATGGGGATGTTCGTCGTCAGCGCCGCTGTCGCGTACGCCTACGAGTGGCGCCGAGGCGGGCTCAGCTGGGATTGACACTCCCACGCGTCACAACACTGCAAATTGGGAAGGGTCGTCACATGGGTCTCGAGGAGAAGCTGCCGAGCGGCTTTCTGCTGAGCACGGTGGAAGGTCTCGCCGGCTACGTCCGGAAGGGATCGCTGTGGCCGGCAACGTTCGGACTCGCCTGCTGCGCAATAGAGATGATGGCGACCAGTTCCGGCCGGTTCGACATCGCGCGCTTCGGGATGGAAGCGTTTCGCGCGTCGCCCCGGCAAGCGGACCTGATGATCGTCGCGGGACGCGTCAGCCAGAAGATGGCACCGGTGCTGCGGCAGATCTACGACCAGATGGCCGAACCGAAATGGGTTCTGGCGATGGGAGTGTGTGCGTCCTCGGGGGGAATGTTCAACAACTACGCCATCGTGCAGGGCGTAGACCATGTCGTCCCCGTCGACATCTATCTGCCCGGCTGCCCGCCCCGACCTGAAATGCTCCTCGACGCCATTCTCAAACTGCACGAGAAGATCCAGGAGATGCCCCTCGGCGCCGATCGGGAGAAGGTTGCCCGCGCCGCGGAGGCTGCCGCATTGCAGTCACGGCCGACGATCGAGTTGAAGGGGTTGCTGCGGTGACGGCCAATCGACGCGGAATGTTCGGAGTTCGGGGTAGCGGCGACACGTCGGGATATGGAAACCTCGTCCGGCCGACGGTCGTGCAGAACGCTGCGAAACGACCCTACGGAGGCTGGTTCGACTCTCTCGCAGACCAACTCGCGGACGCGCTGGGGGACGCCGACCTGTCGTTCGACGAGGCCATCGAAACCGTGGTGGTGTTTCGCGACGAGCTCACGCTGCACGTACGCCGGGAACATTTGCAACCCGTCGCCACAGCACTGCGCAACGATCCCGCTCTTCGATTCGAGCTGTGCCTGGGCGTCAACGGGGTGCACTATCCGCTCGACGAGGGGCGCGAATTGCACGCCGCCTATCCCCTGCTGTCGATCACCCACAATCGGCGGATTCGACTCGAAGTGTCGGTGCCGGAATCGGACCCGCACATTCCCAGCCTCGTCGGCGTGTATCCGACCAACGATTGGCACGAACGGGAGACGTACGACTTCTTCGGTATCCAGTTCGACGGCCACCCATCGCTGACTCGAATTCAAATGCCCGACGACTGGGTCGGACACCCACAGCGCAAGGACTACCCACTCGGGGGGATTCCCGTCGAGTACAAGGGCGCGACCATTCCTCCCCCCGATCGACGACGGGACTACAACTGATGACCGACATCGCAGGACACGAGAAGTCGTTCACGGTGTCCGGCCAGGACTGGGACGATGTCGTCGCTGCGGCGGCGGAGAAGTCGGCCGATGCCTCCGAAGAACGCATCGTGGTCAACATGGGACCGCAACACCCGTCGACACACGGCGTCCTCCGACTGATTCTCGAGATCGAGGCAGAGACCGTCACCGAAGCCAGGTGTGGGATCGGCTACCTGCACACGGGGATCGAGAAGAACCTCGAATTCCGCAACTGGACGCAGGGCGTCACCTTCGTGACGAGGATGGACTATCTGTCACCGTTCTTCAACGAGACCGCCTACTGCCTCGGCGTCGAGAAGCTACTCGACATCACCGACGACATCCCCGAGCGCGCGACCGTCGTGCGGGTGATGCTGATGGAGCTCAACCGCATCTCCTCGCACCTCGTTGCCTTGGCGACCGGAGGCATGGAGTTGGGCGCGGTCACGGCCATGCTGTTCGGCTTCCGGGAGCGTGAACTGATTCTCGACGTCTTCGAGACGATCACCGGGCTTCGTATGAACCACGCGTACATCCGCCCCGGCGGCCTGGCCCAGGACCTCCCCGACGACGCCGCGGGGAAGGTCGCCGAGTTGCTGAAAACGCTTCCGGCGCGGCTCGAAGACATGTCGAATCTTCTGGATGACAACAAGATCTGGAAGGCACGCACCCAGGGGATCGGGTACCTCGACCTCACCGGATGCATGGCGCTCGGGATCACCGGACCGATGCTGCGATCGACCGGTCTTCCGCACGACCTCCGCGTCACGCAACCGTACTGCGGGTACGAGACGTACGAGTTCGACGTCTGCACCGATACGGGCTGTGACGCCTACGGCCGCTACGTCATTCGAGTGGCGGAGATGAAGGAATCGCTGAAGATCGTCGAGCAGTGCCTCGACCGTCTGCGTCCCGGCCCCGTCATGGTGGACGACAAGAAGATCGCCTGGCCCGCCGACCTGGCCGTCGGACCGGACGGCATGGGCAACTCGCAGCAGCACGTACGCGACATCATGGACACCTCGATGGAATCCCTCATCCACCACTTCAAATTGGTCACCGAAGGCTTCCGCGTTCCCGCAGGCCAGGTGTACGTCGCCGTCGAATCACCGCGCGGTGAGCTGGGCGTTCACATGGTGAGTGACGGCGGCACCCGGCCGTTCCGGGTGCACTATCGCGATCCGTCGTTCACCAATCTGCAGGCCGTGGCAGCGACATGCGAGGGAGGCATGGTTGCCGACGTCATCGCCGCTGTCGCCAGCATCGACCCCGTCATGGGAGGTGTCGACCGATGAGCGAGCGAGTGTTCCTGCAACTCGGCGTTCGGCCCGATCCGTACCCCGACCACATCCGCGCCCGGCTCGATGCGGACGCCGAGACGATCGTCGCCCGCTATTCACCGCCGTCGGCTCCGGATCCGCAGATGGCCCGATCGGCGTTACTGCCGCTACTGCACCTCGTGCAGTCCGTGGACGGATACGTTTCGCCCACCGGTATCGAGTTCTGCGCCGACACGCTGGGCTTGACCGGTGCCGAGGTGACCGCCGTTGCGACGTTCTATTCGATGTACCGGCGTGAGCCGACAGGCGACTATCTTCTCGGGGTCTGCACCAACACGCTGTGTGCCGTCATGGGCGGGGACGCGATCTACGACGCTCTTCGCGAGCACGTCGACCCGCGCGAGAATCGCATCACCCTGACGCACCTCGAATGCAATGCGGCGTGCGATTACGCGCCCGTGGTGATGGTCAACTGGGAATTCTTCGACAATCAGACGCCCGAAACGGCGCGGTCGCTGGTGGACGATCTCCGCGCCGGCCGAGAAGTCGTCCCGACCCGCGGTGCCTCGCTGTGCACCTTCAGGGAAACCGAGCGACTTCTCGCCGGCTTTCCCGACGAGCGTCTCGGCGCGGTCGAAGCGGGCGGAACACCGGGTGACCCCACCCTGGCGGGTCTGCGGGTTGCACGCGACGCCGGAATGACGGCGCCGTTCGCGCTCGGACCGACCGACGCCGGTGCCGCCCCGCTCGGATCGCCGGAGGCGAATGCCGCAGAGCATGCGAGAGACAAGCCTGCGCCCGCACCGAACGAAGCCGTACCGCCCGGGAAAGGGGACTGAGGTGCCGTTGACGCCTGTGCTGAGCAGCTATTGGGACGACCCCGAATCGTGGACGCTCGAAACCTACGAGCGACACGGAGGGTACGAGGGCGCCCGGCGCGCACTGACCATGCCGGAGGACGACGTCATCGCGACGGTCAAGGACTCCGGCCTGCGCGGGCGCGGTGGAGCCGGGTTTCCCACCGGCATGAAGTGGAGTTTTATTCCGCAGGGTGACGGTAAGCCGCACTACCTGGTGGTCAACGCCGACGAGTCCGAACCGGGGACGTGCAAGGACATGCCGCTGTTGCTGGCGACTCCGCAGGTGCTGGTCGAAGGAATTCTGATCGCCGCGTACGCAATTCGTGCCCACCGGGCGTACATCTATCTGCGGGGTGAAGTCGTGCCCGTGCTGCGTCGGGTGCAGGCAGCAGTGCAGGAGGCATACGCAGCGGGCTACCTCGGAGCCGATATCCTGGGCAGCGGCTTCGACCTGGACGTCGTGGTTCACGCCGGTGCGGGTGCATACATCTGCGGCGAGGAAACGGCCCAACTCGATTCGCTCGAGGGCCGTCGCGGGCAACCCCGTCTGCGTCCACCGTTTCCGGCAGTCGCGGGCTTGTACGCCTGCCCGACCGTCGTCAACAACGTCGAGTCCATCGCGAGTGTGCCGTCGATTCTCCGCAACGGCGTCGATTGGTTTCGGTCGATGGGCACCGAGAAATCACCCGGCTTCACGCTCTACTCGCTTTCGGGTCACGTCACCCGACCCGGTCAGTACGAGGCGCCATTGGGAGTCACCCTGCGCGAATTGTTGGGCTACGCGGGCGGAGTTCGGTCCGGTCACACCCTCAAGTTCTGGACGCCCGGTGGGTCGTCGACGCCGATCTTCACCGACGAGCACCTCGACGTCGCTCTCGACTACGAGGGAGTCGGGGCGGCCGGGTCGATGCTCGGCACCAAAGCTTTGCAGATCTTCGACGACACCACGTGCGTGGTTCGCGCGGTGCGGCGCTGGACCGAGTTCTACGCGCACGAGTCGTGCGGCAAGTGCACGCCGTGCCGGGAGGGTACTTACTGGCTGGTTCGTATCTACGAGCGCCTCGAGACCGGCCGCGGCACCGCAGGTGACCTGGACACTTTGCTCGACATCGCCGACACCATTGCGGGCAAGTCGTTCTGCGCGCTGGGCGATGGCGCCGTCAGCCCGATCACTTCCTCGCTGAAGCACTTCCGCGACGAGTACGCAGCACACATCGAGGCACCGTGCCCGTTCGACCCACACCGTTCCACACTGATGGCGGGAGAGCTGACCGCATGAGTATCGAATCCCGAACGAACACCGTCACAGTGACCATCGACGGCATCGAGGTGGCGGTGCCGCAGGGCACTCTCGTCATCCGGGCCGCCGAGCTGCAGGGCATACAGATTCCGCGTTTCTGCGACCATCCACTACTCGAACCGGTGGGCGCCTGCCGTCAATGCCTCGTCGAAGTCGAAGGCCAGCGCAAGCCGCTCGCCTCGTGCACCACCACGGTCACCGAGGGCATGGTGATTCGCACACAGCTGAGTTCACCCGTTGCAGCCAAGGCGCAAAAGGGTGTCATGGAACTGCTGTTGATCAACCATCCCCTCGACTGCCCGGTGTGCGACAAGGGCGGCGAATGTCCCCTGCAAAACCAAGCGATGTCGGCCGGTCGATCGGAGTCACGGTTCGTCGAGGACAAGCGCACCTATCCCAAGCCGATACCGCTGTCGTCCGAGGTGTTGCTCGACCGGGAACGGTGTGTGCTCTGCGCCCGGTGCACCCGGTTCTCGAACCAGATCGCGGGTGACCCGTTCATCGAACTCCTCGAGCGTGGCGCGCTGCAGCAGGTGGGCATCTACGAGGCCGAACCGTTCGAATCGTATTTCTCCGGCAACACCGTTCAGGTGTGCCCGGTCGGGGCGTTGACCGGCGCGGCATATCGATTCCGCGCCCGACCCTACGATCTGGTGTCG
Organism: Rhodococcus sp. (in: high G+C Gram-positive bacteria); assembly: GCF_049591685.1. Taxonomy (GTDB): domain Bacteria; phylum Actinomycetota; class Actinomycetes; order Mycobacteriales; family Mycobacteriaceae; genus Rhodococcoides. The sequence continues at coordinate 6,906 of NZ_JBAWFH010000227.1, forward strand.
ACGCCCAGCGCGTGCGAGCACTGCGCCAGCGGATGCGGTCAGCGTACGGACCACCGCCGCGGAAAAGTTCTGCGTCGACTCGCCGGAGACGACCCCGCCGTCAACGAGGAGTGGAATTGCGACAAAGGCAGGTGGGCTTTCGCATACGCCACCGAGCGTGACCGCGTGACCACTCCCCTCGTTCGCGGGGCCGACGGGGCGCTGGCACCCGCATCGTGGTCGGAAGCCATGGCGGTCGCCGCCCGAGGGCTGACATCGGCGGGCTCCGACGTGGGCGTCCTCGTCGGTGGCCGATCGACCGCCGAAGATGCGTACGCGTACTCCAAGTTCGCTCGAATTGCGCTCGGCACGAACAACATCGACTTCCGTGCACGAGAGCACAGCGCCGAGGAGACGCAGTTTCTCACCGGAGTCGTCGCCGGCAGCGGCATCACCGTCAGCTACGCCCGACTCGAACAGGCACCCGAAGTGGTGATCGTCGGCTTCGAGCCGGAGGAGGAGTCGCCGATCGTCTTCCTGCGGCTGCGCAAGGCCGTCCGCGCCGGACGCACCGTCGTGCGCGCCATCGCCCCGTACGCGTCGGCGGGCGTCGCCAAGCTGAACGCCCGACTCGTACCCTGCTTCCCGGGAGACGAGGCCCGCGCACTCGACGGCATCGACGACATCGCTCCCGGCGCCATCGTTCTCGTCGGTGAACGATCGGCGGAAAGCCCGGGCGCACTGTCCGCCGTTCTTCGACTCGCACACAGGTCAGGGGCGGAAATCGCCTGGATCCCCCGCCGGGCCGGCGATCGCGGAGCCCTGGACGCGGGCGCCCTCGGCACCCTGCTTCCCGGCGGCCGACCTGTCGTCGACGCCGACGCCCGTGCCGAGATCGCGCGTCACTGGAACGTCGACGATATTCCAGACGGCGTTGGACTCGACACGTCGGACATGATCCGCGCTTCGGCGGCAGGCGCAGCGGCGGTGATCGGCGGCGTCGAACTCGCCGACCTACGCGATCCTGCAGGTGCTCGGGAGTCCTTGCGGCGTGCGTCGTTCGTCGTCAGCCTCGAGATCCGCCACAGCGACGTCACCGAGATGGCCGACGTCGTCTTCCCCGTCGCCCCCGTCACCGAGAAAGCCGGAACCTTCGTCGACTGGGAGGGGCGAGGACGAGAGTTCGACGCGGCGGTGGTCGGCACCCGATCGCTCACCGACGGACGGGTTCTGCACGCCCTCGCCGCGGAAATGGGCTTCGCACTCGGGCTCGAGGACGTTGCCACCACTCGCCGCGAGATGATGACGCTCCCGCTGTGGTCCGGGTTTCGCGTCGAGCCCCCGACCACGTCGCCGCAGCCGGCGGCATCCCCCGGCTGCGGAGAAGCCGTGCTCGGTACGTGGCGCATGCTTCTCGACTCGGGCCGGATGCAGGACGGGGAACCACACCTCGCCGGCACCGCGCGATCACCCGTCGTTCGTATTTCCACTGCAACCGCCGACGAGATCGGCGCTGTGGACGGGCACCCCGTGACCGTCGGTTCCGCCCGGGGTGCGATCACTCTGCCCCTCGCGGTGACCGTGATTCCGGACCGCGTGGTCTGGCTCCCACGTCGCTCACCGGGATCCGACGTCGGTGCGGCACTCGGCGTCGGCAACGGCGCGATCGTGACCATCGCGCCTGCGCCGAACCGAGCGCCGGTAGAACAGAGGTCGATCCCGTGATCCCCGGATTCGGAACGGACCCGTGGTGGCTGGTGGTCGCAAAGGCGATTGCAATCTTCGTCTTCCTGATACTGACCCCGCTCGTGGCGATCCTCGCGGAGCGAAAAGTGATGGCACGCATGCAGATGCGCGTCGGACCAAACCGAGTCGGCCCGGGCGGAATGTTGCAGAGCCTCGCCGACGGAGTGAAACTCGCGCTGAAAGAGGGAATCGTCCCGAAGGGCGTGGACAAGCCGATCTATCTGATGGCACCCGTCATCGCGGCGGTTCCCGCGTTCATGGCCTTCGCCGTCGTTCCGTTCGGTCCGGAAGTGTCGATTCTCGGCCACCGCACTCCACTGCAGCTCACCGACATGCCCGTCGCAGTGCTCTACATCCTCGCCGTCACCTCCGTCGGGGTGTACGGAATAGTGCTCGCGGGGTGGGCATCGGGGTCGACGTATCCGCTTCTCGGTGGACTGCGATCGACAGCTCAGGTCATCTCCTACGAGATCGCGATGGGCCTGTCCTTCACGGCCGTCTTCCTGTACGCCGGGACGATGTCGACCTCGGGGATCGTTGCGGCGCAGTCGAACACCTGGTACGTCTTCCTTCTCTTCCCGTCGTTCGTCATCTACGTGACCTCGATGGTCGGCGAGACCAACAGGGCGCCGTTCGACCTCCCGGAAGCCGAGGGCGAACTGGTCGGCGGCTTCCACACCGAATACTCTTCGCTCAACTTCGCGATGTTCATGCTCGCCGAGTACGTCAACATGGTCACGGTGTCCGCGCTGGCCACCACACTCTTCCTCGGAGGTTGGCACGCCCCGTTCCCGATAAGCCTGTGGGACGGCGCGGATTCCGGATGGTGGCCCGTCCTGTGGTTCACCCTCAAGGTGTGGGGTTTCCTGTTCGTCTTCATCTGGCTGCGCGCAACGCTCCCCCGCCTCCGGTACGACCAGTTCATGAGCCTCGGGTGGAAGGTACTCATTCCGATCTCGCTCGTCTGGATATTGCTGGTCGCGACCGTCCGCGCCTTCAGGATCGAGGGCTACTCGTCGATCGCCGTGGTGCTCGTGGTCGGGAGTGCGATCGTGGCGGTGGCAGCAGCGCTGTGGTTGCGACGCAGATCGAAGCGGGCGCCGGAAGCCGACGATCGCGTCGCGGCGGCGCCGCCTCCGCCGTTCGATCCGATGGCCGGAGGATTTCCCGTGCCGCCCATGCCAGGACAGGTGCCACCAAACCGGACCGATCCAGGACACACACCACAGCCCGACGTGAAGGAGCGCAGCGATGCCTGAATTTCTCGGCCCGATAGCGGGTTTCGGTGTCACGTTCGCGACGATGTTCAAAAAGCCGGTGACCGAGTTCTATCCCGAGGACAAGGTCCCGACTGCGCCGCGGTACCACGGGCGCCACCAACTCAACCGCTACGCCGACGGATTGGAAAAGTGCATCGGCTGCGAGTTGTGCGCCTGGGCCTGTCCGGCCGATGCGATCTACGTCGAGGGAGCCGACAACACCGACGAGGAGCGCTACTCGCCCGGCGAACGGTACGGGCAGGTGTACCAGATCAACTACCTGCGCTGCATCGGGTGCGGCCTGTGCATAGAAGCGTGCCCCACCCGCGCGCTGACGATGACCAACGAG
>NZ_JBAWFH010000228.1:0-7003 GCF_049591685.1 Rhodococcus sp. (in: high G+C Gram-positive bacteria)
CATCGCACGTGTCCTCGACGTGTATGTCCACCGAGTCCGCGGTCGAGGAGTCGCCCGGAACTGCGATGCCGCCCTGCGCGTATCGAGTTGCCGTGTCGAGGGGCCCACCCTTGGCGACGGTCAATACCCGCAGACCGCGGTGCCTGGCCGCCGCTGCGGCGCTCAGACCGGCAACTCCTCCGCCGACGACCACCAGATCGGCGGACGCTTCCCAACTAATCCGGGGCCCGGGCATCACCGGCCCGGGAAGAGGCGTCACTCACCGCCTCCGGGGTTGCCGATCTCGATCATCCGCTGCACCGACTTGCTCGCCACGTGTGCGGTGTCGAGGTCGACGTGCACTTCGTCCTTGCCCTCGACGAGGCACCGAAGGAGTGCCGCCGGGGTGATCATCTTCATGTAACCGCAGGACGCGCGGTCGTTGACGGCGAGAAATTCGACGTCCGGTGCAGCTCGGCGCAGTTGATGCAACATGCCGATTTCGGTGGCGACCAACACCTGCTTGGCACCCGTCGTGCGCGCCGCGTCCAACATGCCGCCGGTGGAGAGGATCTTGACCTTGTCCTCGGTGACGAAGCCTTCACCTGCCAGGTACAAAGCGGATGTGGCGCAACCGCATTCGGGGTGCACGTACAGCTCTGCATCCGGGTGCGAGCGCGACTTGGCTGCGAGCTCGTCGCCGTTGATGCCTGCATGTACGTGGCATTCGCCGGCCCAGATGTGCAGGTTCTCCCGCTTCGTGACGCGCTTGACGTGCGCACCGAGGAATTGATCCGGGAGGAAGAGAATGTCGCGGCTCGGATCGATCGACTCGACGACCTCGACGGCATTGGACGAAGTGCAGCAGATGTCGGTGAGGGCTTTGATTTCGGCCGTGGTGTTGACGTACGACACGACGACGGCGTGGGGGTAGTCCGCCTTCCACTCGAGAAGCTGTTCGGCTGTGATCGAATCGGCAAGCGAGCAACCGGCCCGCTGGTCGGGAATGAGCACCGTTTTCGACGGGCTCAGGATCTTCGCCGTCTCGGCCATGAAGTGCACCCCGCAGAAGACGATTTCGCCCTCGGGCACCTCGGCCGCGATGCGAGAGAGCGCGAGCGAGTCCCCTACGTGGTCCGCGACGTCCTGAATCGCCGGCAGCTGATAGTTGTGCGCCAGCAGGGTTGCGCCCCGTTTGCGTGCCAACCGCTTGATTTCGGCTGCCCACTCCTCCGTCGGCTCGACGCCGCTGTATCCGCCCGGGCCGTCGACGATGGTGGCCGTACCGGCCCATACCGACTCGACCGACACGCCCTGCGTATCGAATCCGATGCTGCTCGTCATGGCGACCACTCCTTCACCGATCATCCGGTTCCGATCGCCGGATTTCGCTCTTTGGGGTTTTCGACTTAGGATCGAAAACATGCCACATCGTATCACCGTGCACGAAGTGCTCATCGCCGTATTCCAGGTTCGAGCCTTCGCCGCAGGTCGGGCACCGGAATTGGCCGTCCTGCTGTGGCAACGCGCGCTCGACCCGGAGAAGGGCAGCTGGTCACTCCCCGGGGGTATGCTCGGCGACGACGAGGACCTCCCCACCTCGGCGCGGCGCCAACTCGCCGAGAAGGTCGACGTACGTCAAGTTGCCCACCTAGAGCAGCTCTCGGTTTTCAGCGTTCCCGACCGAGTACCCGGCGACCGACGCATCGCCTCGAACTTCATCGGACTCGTTCCCATCCACGCGGATCCGTCACTCCCGACGGACACCGCCTGGCACCCGGTCGCGCGCCTGCCCGCAGCGTCGTTCGACCACGGCACCGTCGTGCGGCACGCGCACCACCGCCTCGTTGCGAAGCTCTCGTACACCAACATCGGCTTCGCACTGGCTCCGGCCGAATTCGCGATGTCGACGTTGCGGGACATCTACACCGCAGCCCTCGGCTACCCCGTGGACACGACAAACCTGCAGCGAGTACTGGGGCGCCGCAAGGTCATCGAGCCGACCGGCCGAACATCTCCGTCGGGGAAAACCGGTGGCCGTCCACCCGCACTGTTCCGCTTCGCCGAGTCCTCGCTTCGTGTCACCGACGAGTTCGCAGCGCTGCGGCCGCCGAATCAGACTCCCGACGCGTAGTGGCCGGCAGCGGAAGGAGGGTTCGGTACGTCCTCGGACTGATCGGACACGACGTCGTCGCCTGGCGTGAAGCGGAGGTCGTCGTGCGGGTTCAACGCCGCGAGCAATACGACGACAAGGGCGGTGACCAGCGGCTGCACGATGAGCACCAGGGGCGTCTCGAACCCCGGCGCCACGGAGACGACCGCGCCCACGACTGCGTCGTCCGACGGTGGTTGCCGAAGACCCGCGACCCACACCCCGAGCCCGAGCGTCGCCGCCGCTGCAATGAATGCACCGATGACAAGGCCGGCGCCGAGCATGGGCCCACGTGCCCGTGTCCACGCCCAGAACCCCAAGGGCAGAACAATTCCCGCGACGGCAGTCACACACACGAACACGGCCACCGCATCGAAACGATGCAGGCTCTCCCCCGTCAACGCCGCGCCCACACCTGGCTCGACGACTGCGAATTGCTCTCCGGGTGCCAGGACCGCCCACACGAAGGCCGCCACAACACCGACGAGAATCGACAGGGCGAGCGTCGACCCCACGATCTTCGACCGAGAAGGCACATCGGCGTCCACGGCCGATGGACCGAGGTGCGTCGAGTGCAGCAGATCCGGGTTCTGAGGATCGGGGTTCTGGGGATCGAGTGACACAGCTACCGCCTCTCGTACGTAGCGGACATCCCGTTCACCTTAGATGCCGCCCGAGTTGAACAATGTTCAGGTTAGGCTCGGGGTCCGATACAGTCGACACCCGGACAGCGGCCCGACGACCACAGGAGTGCCCGCGTGCAATTACGCAGAGCCGACGTCCTCGCCGGGGCGATCGCGATACTCGACGAGTACGGCCTGGCCGACCTCACGATGCGTCGCCTGGCCACCTCGCTGCATGTGCAGCCCGGAGCGCTGTACTGGCACTTCAAGGACAAGCAATCCCTCCTCGGCGCCATCGCGGACGCGCTGTTGGCAGGCGTCGACGCCGCTCCCAGCAGCACTGAATGGGACGACCAGATCAGAGAGCTCGCCCACCGGCTGCGAGATGCGCTGCTGTCTCACCGTGACGGGGCGGAACTGATCGCAGCCACCTACGCATCGCGACTGGTCACCAACGGGGTACGTGAGCGTCTCGCCGCGATCTGCATCAGGGCAGGGCTCGCACGCACAGACGCCGAATCCGCAGCGGACACGGTGCTCTATTACGTCCTCGGTCGGACAGTGGACGAACAGACCCGGCTGCAGATGGACTCCGCAGGCGCGCTGCCGGACAGTGCGTCACCGCTGTTCGATACCCCGCCGTTCGATACCCCGCCGTTCGATACCCCGCTGTTCGACACCCCGGATGCGACGACGCGTTTCGACTTCGGCCTGGGCTTGTTCGTCGACGGCGTCCGGCATCAATTGGGCGATCGGGCGCGGGCGTGAAGACCGGGCGAGCCCAAGGTCTGATCGACCGGTAGTCAGCCGCCGAAGATCGGCCCTAGTCCGGCGCTGTTGGCGGTGTTTCCGGCGAACGGATTGTCGTGCACCATGTACGTCCAGGTCGACGTCGGCCTCTGTAGACCCGCGTCCTCCAGGTCGATTCCGTCGACCGTGATGTCGGCAGTGTCGAAGGTGACGACAGCCTGCTCGATTGCTTTGTCCGACACAGTCCGGAAGGCGTCGACGGCGATGCGGTGGTACTCGTCGAGGGGGTTCTCGCGGCCCAGCGCGCGTAGGTGAATGCTCTCGCGTACATCTGCCAGATGCGCGAGGTAGTCGGACCAGGCCCGGTCGAGATGGAACAGAACGATGCGGCGCGCCGCCACGATCAGAATCTCCTCGGACACCGACTCACGCAGCGCCGCCGCGCGATCGGGGGCCGCCGACGCCAGCAATTCCCACGCTTCGTCCGTCCGCAACAGCGAAGTCCGTCTCTTGTCGAGGATGTCACGATGCTGCGCCGTCAGCTGGTTGTATCGCCAGGTCCGCGCGTGCACATCGAGCATCGCGCCCTCGGCGATTCGTTGGGCGTGATCCATCTTCGCTGCAGCCCCCGCGGAGCCGACGAGTCCGGTGTCGTCGCTGCTCTTCGGTAGGTCCTTCGGCGCGAGGTTGGCAGTGATCACCTCGTCCTCCCAGCTGGAGAAGAACACCGACCGGCCCGGATCTCCTTGCCGACCCGCGCGGCCCCGTAACTGGCCGTCCAACCGCTCGGTGGTGTGGCGGCCGGTGCCGACGACCAACAGGCCGCCCAACTCGGCGACCTCGTCCTTGGCCGTTCCCTCGCCGGACGGACCACCGAGCCTGATGTCTGTTCCGCGGCCGGCGATCTGCGTCGAGACCGTCACCGCTCCAGCGACACCTGCCTGTGCAATCACGTCCGCTTCCTCCGCGTCGTTCTTCGCGTTGAGGACCACGGAAGTCACATCCGCCTCGTCGAGGAGAGCAGCGAGCTTCTCCGACTCGGCGACGTCATGGGTGCCGATCAATATTGGCTGCCCGGTCTCGTGCACCTCCCGCACGTACCGCACGAGCGCGGCATCACGGTGGACCGCGGTGTCGTACACCCGATCGGGTTCGTCGACGCGTACGTTCGGCTCGTTCGGCGCGATGACCGAGACGCCGAGTCCGTAAAACTTCTTGAGCTGCTCACCCGCAGCAAGAGCGGTGCCCGTCATGCCGCACACCCGTGGGTACCGACCGATGAGGGCCTGCACCGTCATCGTGTCGAGGATCTCCCCCGTCTCCGTGGGCTTCAAGCCCTCCTTGGTCTCGACCGCTGCCTGAAGGCCGTCGGGCCACCTCTGCAGTTCGGCGACCCGCCCGCGAGAGGCGTTGATCAGCTGGACGCGTCCATCGCGGACGATGTAGTGCACATCGCGCTCGACGAGCACTTGTGCGTGCAACGCCACGTTGACGGCGACGAGCGTCGCGCCGACATGCTCCTCCGAGTACAGATCGATGCCGCCGAGCTCCTTTTCGAGCCGCTCGGCCCCGGCGTCGGTGAGAAACACGTTGCGACCGTCGGCGTCGGTGTCGTAGTCGGCGCCTCGCTCCAGCGTCCGGACCGCCTCGAACACCTGCGCGGTCGGTACGTCCGTCGACACCGATCCGGCCAATACCAGCGGCACGAGAGCCTCGTCGACGAGCACCGAATCGGCTTCGTCGATCAACGCCACGTCGGGCTCCGGCGTCACCGCGTCGGCGGCGTCGTCGACCAGGTGATCGCGCAACACGTCGAATCCGATTTCGTTGACCGACGCATAGGTGACGTCGCGCCCGTAGGCGTCCCGCCGTTCGGCCGCCGTCGACGATTCGGAGATGGAACCGACCCCGACGCCGAGCATGTCGTAGAGCGGACCCATCCACTTCGCGTCGCGGCGCGCAAGGAAGTCGTTGATCGACACGACGTGCACGTGGTGACCGGAGAGAACGTACCCGGCTGCTGCCAATGCACCCGCCAGCGTCTTGCCCTCACCGGTGGCCATCTCCACGACGTCGCCCTCGAGCATGCGAAGTGCTGCCAGCAACTGGACGTCGAACGGCGTCATTCCGAGCGATCGTGTCGATGCTTCCCGTGCCAGCGCGAGGAACCGGGGAACGTCGAGCTTGGCGACACCAGCGACTCGGAGGTCCCCAGCAGCGACTGCGATGTCGGCATCTGACAACCCTGACGCCCACTCGGCATGGTCCAGTGACTTCCCGACACGGCTCCGCGACCGAGCTTGGCCCTTCTGCGCCGAGCGCCCGAGGACGTTCCAGAATCGATCGGATCCGAATGCCATTCATCAATCCCTACGTGCAAGTTGCGCGATGCAGCACGCACCGTCCCGGCCAGAGTACGCAAGCCGATGTACGCACTCCGATGCGGAATATCGACGAGTACTCGTTGTTGAGTCCTGTGGGGCCGAAAGGTCCCGTTCCAGCAGGAAGGACAGACTTTGACACGCTCGTATGGCAAGAATCCCGCCGCGTTGACCGCTCTGACGCCCGAGCAGTACCGCGTCACGCAAAACAACGGCACGGAACGTCCGTTCGCGAACGAGTACTGGGACAATCACGAACCCGGCCTGTACGTGGACGTGGTCACGGGTGAGCCGTTGTTCTCCTCTGCGGACAAGTTCGAAAGTCATTCCGGCTGGCCGAGTTTCACCAAGCCGGTCGCGGCGGCCAACGTCGTCGAGAAGCGGGACTTCAGCCACCTGATGGTGCGCACCGAAGTCCGTTCCGCAGCCGGCGACTCGCACCTGGGGCACCTGTTCGACGACGGCCCGAAGGGCCAGGGTGGCTTGCGCTACTGCATGAACTCGGCGGCGCTGAGATTCGTGCCGGCGACGCGCCTCGAGGCCGAGGGCTACGGTGAATACCGAGCGATGTTCGACGATATCTCGACGACACGATCCGCCGCCGCGAACGACGATCCCGCAGCGAACACAGCAAGTTCAGACGAAGGAGTGCAGTAGTGAGCGCAACGACCGAGACCGCCATCCTCGCCGGAGGCTGCTTCTGGGGAGCCCAGGAACTGATTCGACATCAGCCGGGCGTGCATTCGACGCGCGTCGGATACTCCGGCGGTGACGTACCCAACCCCACGTACCGCAATCACGGCACGCACGCCGAGGCGGTCGAGATCGTGTTCGACCCGTCGGTCATCTCGTTCCGGGACCTGCTCGAGTTCTTCTTCCAGATCCACGACCCGTCGACGAAGGACCGTCAGGGCAACGACGTGGGCGTGAGCTATCGGTCGGCGATCTTCTACACCGACGACGAGCAGAAGCGAGTCGCGTTGGACACGATCGCCGACGTCGACGCTTCAGGGTTGTGGCCCGGCAAGGTCGTCACCGAAGTGACCGCCGCCGGACAGTTCTGGGAAGCAGAGCCGGAGCACCAGGACTACCTTCAGAACTACCCCACTGGGTACACG
>NZ_JBAWFH010000229.1:0-4147 GCF_049591685.1 Rhodococcus sp. (in: high G+C Gram-positive bacteria)
GGTACACACCGGTCGATACGTACACCGAAAGAGAAGGACGCTCCGCATGCAGCTGGGACTGGTCGGACTCGGAAAAATGGGCTTCAACATGCGTGAGCGTCTCCGCGCTCACGGTCACGAGGTCATCGGATACGACCCGCGCCCCGAGGTGACGGACACCCCGTCGCTCGAGGGACTGGCCGGCGCGTTGACCGCGCCGCGCGTGGTGTGGGTCATGGTTCCGTCGGGTGACATCACCAGCAGCACCATTTCGGGTCTCGCGGATGCCCTCGAAGAGGGTGACCTGGTCATCGACGGCGGAAACTCGCGCTTCACCGACGATGCACCCAATGCCGAACTGCTCGCGAAGAAGGGCATCGGCTACATCGACGCCGGTGTTTCCGGCGGCGTGTGGGGCCTCGCGAACGGTTACGGGTTGATGGTCGGCGGCGCCGAGGCAGATGTGCAGCGCGCGATGCCGATCTTCGACGCCTTGCGCCCCGAAGGTGAGCGCGCCGACGGTTTCGTGCATGCGGGACCTGTCGGAGCCGGGCATTATTCGAAGATGGTGCACAACGGCATCGAATACGGGCTGATGCAGGCGTATGCCGAGGGCTACGAACTCCTCGAGGCGGAGGAGCTCGTCCAGGACACCCAGGGCGTACTGCGTGCGTGGAGCAAGGGCACGGTCGTTCGCTCCTGGTTGCTCGACCTGTTGGTCCAGGCTCTCGAGCAAGACCCCGAGTTCAGCGAAATCTCCGGCTACACGGAGGATTCCGGCGAAGGTCGATGGACGGTCGAAGAGGCGATCAGGCACGCGGTTCCCGCTCCGGTGATCTCTGCTGCATTGTTCGCCCGGTTTGCGTCGCGGCAGGCCGATTCGCCGGCGATGAAGGCCGTATCGGCGCTGCGCAACCAGTTCGGCGGCCATGCCGTCAAGCGTTCGACCAGCGACGAGACTCTCCGCGCTCCCGGCCCCAAGCATTAGCCGTTGTTCGTTCGCTCGTTCACCCTGCGTGACTTTCGTTCGTGGGACGACGTCACCATCGACCTCGAGCCAGGTTCGATGGTGTTCGTCGGACCCAACGGGCACGGCAAGACCAACCTGATCGAGTCGCTTGGATACCTGTCGACGTTGTCTTCGCATCGGGTGTCGTCGGATGCACCGCTGATCCGGTCCGGGTCGGAGCGCGCGTTCGCGAGTGCGTCGGTGGTCAATCTCGGTCGCGAGCTCACGGTCGACATGGAGATCATCGACGGTAAGGCAAACAAGGCACGGATGAACCGGTCGCCGGTGCGTCGACCGCGCGAAATTCTCGGTGTCCTGCAGAGTGTGCTTTTCGCGCCGGAAGATTTGTCGCTGGTTCGCGGTGATCCCGGGGAGCGACGCCGCTATCTGGACGAGTTGCTCACCACCCGTCGACCTCGAATGGCCGGTGTCCGTGCGGATTACGACAAGGTGCTTCGACAGCGTTCGGCTCTGCTCAAGACGGCCGGCGGGGCGCTTCGACGCGGTGGCCACTCGAGCGACGGTGCAAGTGCCCTCGCAACCCTGGATGTCTGGGACGGTCACCTCGCGGCTCACGGTGCGCATCTTCTGGCCGCGCGCATCGGTTTGGTTCACGAGTTGATGCCGTTCGTTGCGGAGTCGTATTCGTCGATAGCCCCCGAATCACGCCCCGCGGCAATTCGATACCGAAGCAGTCTGGCAGAGGCACTGCCACCGGAATTCTCCGACGCCGATCGGGCGCCGGAACCGGACGACGTCGAGGTGTTGGAAGCTGCCTTCCTGCATCAGCTTTCGCACATGCGTCAGCGAGAGATCGAACGCGGTGTGTGTTTGGTAGGACCTCACCGCGACGACCTCGAGTTGATCTTGGGAGATCAGCCTGCGAAGGGCTTTGCCAGTCATGGTGAGTCGTGGTCGTTCGCGTTGTCTCTGAGGTTGGCCTCGTTCTCGTTGCTGCGTGCGGAAGGCACGGATCCAGTTCTGATGTTGGATGATGTGTTCGCCGAGTTGGATCGCAAGCGTCGCAGTGCATTGGCCAAGGTTGCCGGCGACGCCGAGCAGGTGCTGATCACCGCTGCCGTCGGGGAGGACGTTCCCGCGGAGCTCAATGCGCGGCGACGCAATGTCGAAGCGATACAGCATGATTCGACGCGCACATCGACCATCTCGTCGGCTGACGTCACTGCTGTCGACGCTTCCACCGTAGAGAGCGCCGAACACACCGGGAAGGCCGGCCTGTGAGCGAAAATTCGAACGGTGGCGAGAACAGCGAGAGCACCGGATCCATACCGGAACCGGAGCTCAAGGGTGTCGATCTGGCGCGCCGTGCCCTCGAGGATGCGCGCGCCGCGGCCAAGGCCAGTGGCAAGGCCGTCGGTCAGGGGCGATCGTCGCCGTCGGGAGGGGTGCGCGCTCTTCGTGGGCGTCGTAAACGGGGGTGGTCCGGGGCGGGGCCCGACGATCGCGATCCGCAGACTCTCGGGTCGCTCACCGGGTCGATTGCGAAGAAGCGTGGCTGGTCCGACAAGGTGGCCGAGGGCACCGTTCTCGGTCGATGGGCTTCCGTCGTCGGGGAGGACATCGCGTCGCACGCCGTACCCACCAAACTCGACGAGGGCATACTCAGTGTTACCGCGGAATCGACGGCGTGGGCCACTCAGCTGCGGTTGATGCAGGCTCAGATTCTCGCGAAAATCGCTGCAGCGGTCGGTCACGGAGTTGTGACATCTTTGAAGATTCACGGTCCGACGACAATGAGTTGGCGCAAGGGTGATCGGCATGTAAAGGGCCGCGGACCTCGCGATACATACGGATAGCGTGGCGACGCCGACGGGGCCAACGGCGTTGTGCTGAGACGCTGCTTTGTGATCTGTCTTGCTTTGCGCGTGGCGTCATGCGTAGCGTGGCGACAGCATCGGCGGTCGGGGTCGGTGGGAATATCGCTGCCGGACGGATGAGGAGTCTCACATGTCACCCGACGAAAACATGCGAAACGACATCGCCACCGGCGTCAGGACGGCACCCGACGATCGAGTGCTTCTGCACGCACGAAACGTCGCTTTCGACTGGGACGACCTTCCTCTTCACTATGTGGTGGGGGATCCTCTCGCCACACACTTGATCAATGTGATGCACCTTCTCCTGCCCGAGGGCGAGGAGTGGTTCGTGCGCACGTTCAAGGAAGCGCTCCCACTGATTCACGACGAGAATTTACGTGACGACGTCATCGGCTTCATCGGTCAGGAGGCCATGCACGCGCAGGCTCACACCGAGGTGCATGATCAACTCAGAGCACACGGTATCGACGTCGATCCGTACGTCGACCAAATGAAGTTCCTGTTCGGGCGCGCGCTGGGTAATCGTCCAGGACACGGTCGCAACAGCTTGGTCGAGCGGTTGTCGCTCATCGCGGCGGTCGAACACCTCACGGCTTTCCTGGGTGACTGGGTGCTCAACGCCGATCAGCTCGACCGCGTCGACTTCGACCCGACGATGCTCGACCTGCTGCGCTGGCACGGTGCGGAAGAGGTGGAGCATCGGGCCGTCGCGTACGAGGTGATGCGGTATTTCGACGGTCGGCCCGCTCGTCGTATCCGTACCTACATCGCCATCGTGCCGTTCATGGTGGTGTTCTGGACGCGGGGTGTGAAGTACTTGATGGACAACGATCCGTCCCTCGCGCACCTGCCGCCGAAGAAGCGCCAAGCCAGTTTCCGCGATTTCCGCCGAGTCACGGCTCTCGGACTGTTTCCGACCCCGATGGACATGTGGAGGGCGTCGTTGCGGTATTTCAAGCGCGATTACCACCCGTCCAAGGAGGGTTCGACGGCCCAGGCGGTGCAGTACCTCGCGACGTCGCCGGCGGCGCGATCAGCGGACCGATGAGTGGAACGGAGACGAAGGGCAATTCCGATCGCCGGCACCCGAAAGCTCGACAATCGTTGTTTGCCAAGCTTTCTCGTATGAACAAGATGGTGGCGTCGTTCCGAGAGGGCCGCGTCGTTCCGTCCAATCTGTACGGCGAGCGGAAGCCCGACCAGACCATTTCGATCGTCACCGACGGTCTCGACAAGTGGTTCGCGTTGCTCGACGGCGCGCCCTACGACGAGGCGTACGCCACCCCGCCTGCCGTGCGGTCGTTGACGTTGACCCTCGCCC
>NZ_JBAWFH010000230.1:0-14888 GCF_049591685.1 Rhodococcus sp. (in: high G+C Gram-positive bacteria)
GTGGGCGGACGACGAGCGAGGAGCGGCGGACAGCGCGCCACCAACCGCGCACCTTCCACCCAACCGCCCGCCTTGCAACCTGCGCCAACGAACGCAACCTGCGCGGAACCGTGGGCGGACGACGAGCGAGGAGCGGCGGACAGCGCGCCACCAACCGCGCACCTTCCACCCAACCGCCCGCCTTGCAACCTGCGCCAACGAACGTAACCTGCGCGAAAGTCCGAACCGGGACCAACCAAAGACCCGAACCCCTAGCCCACTGCGCTTGCGGCCTGCGCGAACACATGCGGCCAGCAGCGACTACCCTGTAGGGGCCATATTCCTCCGACGCTAGGATGCGCTGCTCAATGGCCGATTTGCCGATCATTCCCGCTGATCTTCTGCCCGCTGATGGACGTTTCGGCTGTGGACCGTCCAAGGTTCGCCCCGAGCAGTTGCAGTCACTGGTCGACGTGGGTGCATCCGTGTTCGGTACGTCTCATCGACAGAAGCCGGTCAAGGACGTTGTCGGGCGGGTGCGCAGCGGTCTGCGTGAGCTGTTCTCGCTTCCCGACGGCTACGAGGTCGTTCTGGGTAACGGCGGTACCACTGCGTTCTGGGATGCTGCGGCGTTCGGTTTGATTCGCGAGAAGTCGCTGCACCTGACCAATGGCGAGTTCAGTTCGAAGTTCGCGTCCGTCGCGAAGAACAACCCGTTCATCGGTGACCCGATCGTCGTCAAGGCCGATCCGGGCAGTGCGCCCGAGCCGACGTCGGATCCGTCCGTCGACCTCATCGGTTGGGCTCATAACGAGACGTCGACGGGTGTTGCCATTCCGGTCAGCCGTCCGGCCGGCTCCGAGAACGCACTCATCGCGATCGATGCGACGTCGGGCGCAGGCGGTCTGCCGGTGAACGTCGCCGACTCCGACGTCTACTACTTTGCTCCGCAGAAGAACTTCGCTGCCGACGGAGGCCTGTGGGTTGCGCTGATGAGCCCGGCTGCGCTCGAACGCGTCAGTGAGATCGCGTCGTCGGGCCGTTGGGTTCCCGACTTCCTGTCGCTGCCCATCGCCATCGACAACAGCAGCAAGGATCAGACGTACAACACACCCGCGGTGGCAACGCTGTTGCTGTTCGCCGATCAGATCGAGTGGCTCAACGGCAAGGGTGGTCTCGACTGGGCCACGGGCCGCACCGCCGACTCGTCGTCGCGCCTGTACCAGTGGGCCGAGGCCAGCGAGTTCGCCACACCGTTCGTGCAGAACGTGGCCCACCGCAGCCAGGTCGTCGGAACAATCGACTTCGACGAGAAGGTCGACGCCGCCCAGGTCGCGAAGATCCTGCGCGCCAACGGCGTGGTCGACACCGAGCCGTACCGCAAGCTGGGCCGCAACCAGCTGCGCGTCGGAATGTTCCCGGCCATCGAGCCGGACGACGTGACGGCGCTGACCAAGAGCATCGACTGGGTCGTGTCGACTCTGTCGTGAATTTCTCGAAACCGGGCGCTCCCGAGAAGATCCTGCACAGGACTTCTCGGGGGCGCCCGAGTCGTTTCGCGACGCCTCGGCCGGTAGCGAGTTTCGTTCGCTGCTGCGGCATTCCGGCTTCGAACGAGAACGTCTGCGCTGGGCGCGCTCGGTGACTACTCTTCGAACACGGGTGGGTCACTGCGTGTCGGAGACGCCCCGAAGATAACGAGTGGATTACTGTCGAACGAGACGATATCGCGAGTCGGCGCGATGAGGAGGTCAAGGTGCGAGATCTACGCGTGGTCGGTCTCGAACCGGACGGGCAGTACGTCATCTGCGCAGATCCCAAAACCGGCGACAAATTCCGGCTTCCGGCCGACGACAAGCTCCGCGCGGCCTCTCGCGGCGACATCGCTCGACTAGGACAGATTGAGATCGAAATGGACAGCTTGCTCAGGCCGAAGGAAATCCAGGCTCGAATCCGCTCCGGCGCCAGCGTTGAACAGGTTGCTGCCGATTCGGGTATGGCTCTGAGCCGCGTCGAGGTGTTCGCGCACCCCGTTCTCCTCGAGCGTTCGCAGGCCGCGTCGATGGCGCAGGCGGGTCATCCGCTGCGACACGACGGCCCTGCCGTGCAGACGTTGGCGGAAATCGTCGCCCTCGCCTTCCGCGCTCGTGGCCATAACCTCGACGAGGCGGCCTGGGATGCCTGGCGCGACGAGGACAACAAGTGGGTCGCGCAGCTGAAATGGCAGGCGGGCCGCACCACCAACAAGGCGCACTGGCAGTTCCTGCCCGACGGTCACGGCGGAACCATCACGGCACTGGACGACGCTGCGGCCGAATTGGTCGACCCCGATTTCGGGCGTCAGCTACGCGGCCTCGCGCCGGTCCGTGCGCTGGAGGTCGCTCCCGAAGAGACCCAGCAGTCGTTCGACGAGTACTACGGCACCACCGCGGACAGCGAACTCGAAGGCGAGATCGAAGAAGAGGTGACGCCGGCACTGCCCGAGTCGCCTACAACCGAGCCCAGGCACGAGGTTGCGTCCGCACCCAAGAAAGACAAGAGGGGTAAGCCCGCGATGCCATCGTGGGAGGATGTGCTGCTGGGAGTTCGCAGCAGCGGTCACAATTGACCCGGAGCGGCTGACGACAGATCGAGAAGGGTGCGGGAGTGGGGGCCAAGGCATCGACCATCTGGTACATCGACGCGCCTGATCCGATTTCGTTGTTGCGGGAGGCAACTGCGTCGGACTGGAATGCGGCGACTGCTCTGGTGGCGCGCCTCCTTCCTGATCAGACTGCCGTTCCGACCGACCAAAGACCGATCTCGGACGCCGCCGCGGCAGAACACGACGAAGTGTTCATCGGCTGCTATCGCGGTGTCACCGTCGTCTGTGGCCCTGCCTTCTCGGTTCCGAAACCGTCGCTGTTGCCCGAGAGCGTCATTCGGTCCCCTCGGGAAACCGACTCGACATCGTCCCGCACCTACCTGATAGCCACCGATCCGTCGAGCGCGTGGGGCGCGTTCGCTTATTGGGAGCGCGGCGAACTGCGCAGGTCGTTCAGTGCAACGCCGATCTACATTCACGAGGACACCGGCCTTCCACTGGTGTGGGAACGCACCTTCTGGGCGGGCGAACATCCGCTGGTCTATCCGCCCGACGTGATGCCGGACCCTCAGTCGCTGCCGTTCCATCCCCAAGAATTCGCCGAGACGGCCAACGCGGAGTGGCTCGGGTTCAGGTACACCGGCGCGCCGCGCGGCGACGAGTTCGATCCGCGCTCGCTTCCGGTGTGCGGGTTCCGCATGTATGCGCCCGGGCAAGCGCCGGTTCCGGCCGAGGCACCACGCGAGGAACCCCAGCTGCGGCAGCCTCGGGAGCGGTCGCTCACGCGCTGGTGGCGACGGAAATCCCCAGAGCCACGAAGCTGAGAACGGCGCCGACGCACGCCCCGTACACGAGCCACCTCCACACCGGGGTGTGCCGCCAGCGCAGTACCGTCGGTGCGGCTCCGCCGACGACGATCAGGTTGATGCCGATGGCGAGCAGAACGTTGACGTTCGCGAGTTCGCGTCCGAACGCCAAGAGGGCGGCACCGACGAGCACGGCGCCGAACAGCGCCACCGGAATACCGGTGTAGAGGACCCCCCGGTCTGCGTTCACTGCACTCGCACGCGCTCGTAGAACGCCATCGCGGCGGCGGTGGCAACGTTGAGCGAATCGGTGCCCGGTGCCATGGGGATGCGTGCTCGAACATCGCTGGCGCGCATCGCATGTTCGGTGAGTCCGGGTCCTTCGGCGCCGAGAAGCAACGCCACCTTGTCGCCGGTCATCGCTTCGGCGAGCGTCATGGCCGACGGGTTGGGAGTCAACGAGATGGTCTGAAACCCTCTATCTCGCAACAGTTGCAAGCCCCGTGGCCAGTCGGGGACCTTCGCGAACGGTACTCGAAGCACGTGCCCCATGGACACTCGGACCGCGCGCCGATACAGGGGGTCGGCGCAGGCCGCACCGAACAGCACGGCGTCTGCTCCCAGCCCGGCGGCATTGCGAAACATCGAACCGAGGTTCTCGTGGTCGTTGACGCCTTCGAGGACGACGACGGTTCGTGCCGTCTCCAGAACATCGGCGAGGTCGAGTTCGGGTGGCCGGTGCGCCGCCGCGAGTACACCTCGGTTGAGGTGGAAGCCGACAGCTTCGGCCATCACCTCGGCGCTCGTCCGGTAGAAGGGCACGTCGACATCGTCGAGTCGGGCACCGAGTTCTTCCCGACGCCGCTCGACGCCGAGAAGACTGATCGGGGTGAACCGGGATGTGAGCAGGCGCTCGGCGACGAGGACGCCCTCGGCGATGACCAGACCTTTGCCCTCGGGCAAATCCGGCCGACGGTCGGAGGAGTTGAGATCGCGGAAGTCGTCGAGCCGCGAATCTGCCGGATCGTCGATGTCGATTACGTGTACCACGTGACCATCTTGGCATCCGTGTGAAAAACTCGATGGCGATGACTACCGACGAGACGATCACCATCAGAACTGCCACCGACGACGACTGGGATGCCGTCGCTCTTCTCGACGCCCATGCCTTCGGCGAGCACCAGAACTCGGAGGACCTGGCGGAGACCCAGATCCTGACGAGTTCACAACACGTCGTGATGGCATGGGACGGTGAAACACCCGTCGGTCTGGCAATGCACTTTCCGATGTCGGTGACGGTTCCCGGCGGCGCGCAGGTCGAGGCCTCGGGGGTGTCCTGGGTGTCGGTGGCGCCGACGCACCGTAGGCGCGGCATTCTGCGTCGGATGTTCACCGAGCAGCACCGCAAGCTCGCTGCGGCGGGCGCTCCGCTGTCGTTGCTGACGGCGAGCGAGGCCACCATCTACGGCCGCTTCGGCTACGGACCGGCAACGGAGGAGCACCAGGTCGTTCTCGACCGCAGGTTCGCACAGTTCCACGCCGACGTTCCGCCGGTCACGGGAGTTCGGCTCATCGAGTCCGCCGAGGCGTCGACTCTGTTGCCCGAGATCTACCACCGCTGGCAGCGGGCGACGGCGGGCGCGCAGCCGAAGCCGCCGATCCGGTGGGAGCGCTTCTTCGCCGATCGCGAGAATCGTCGGCACGGCCTGACCGAGCTCTTTTTCATCGTGCACGCCGACGGTTACGTCGCCTATCGCCGCAGTGCCACCGAGAGCAAGATCGTCGTGCAGGAGTTCATCGCGGTCACCGACCAGGCCTACGCCGAGCTCTGGCAGGTTCTCGCCGGTGTCGATCTGGTGAACACGATCGAGGTGAGCCAGGCCCCGGACGAGGCGCTGCCTTTCTTGCTGACCAACAACCGACTGCCGAAGACAACCGGGCACTTCGACGCCCTGTGGTGCCGCGTCATGGACGTCGAGGCGGCGCTCGAGGCGCGAACGTACGGCGTCGACGCGCAGTTCGTGCTCGAGGTCGAAGACCCGTTCCTGGACGCGGGCGGCACCTTCGACGTGACGATCACCGGGGGCAAGGCTAGCGTCACTCGCACCGAGGCGGCACCGGATGTGAAGACCAAGCTCGACGTGTTGTCCGCAATGTATTTCGGCACCCACAGTGCGACGCGTTTCGCCGCCGCATCACGCCTCTGGGCCCGCAGTCCCGAGGCGCTGCACACGGTGGACATGGTCTTCGCCACCGACCGTGCGTCGATCATGGGCTGGGCTTTTTAAGAGGTTTTCGTCGATGACATTTGTCATGCCCGGTCGATGACATCGTCAGTGAAGCCGGTGACGGCGTGCACTACTGTGCGCGTCCGTCTCCGGCCAAGCTGAGAGGCATGAAGCAACCGGACGAAGGAAACCTGTTCACCGACCTGATGGAGTTCGGGCCGGCCCCGACGATGGCCCGCGAAATCGTCGTTCTCATCATCACTTTGGCCATTCTGGCCGTCTTGTTCGCGGTCATCGGACCGGAAATCCCGTTCGTCGTAGTCTCCGTTGTCCTCGTTCTGTTCATGGCCGGGCGGTTCGTCGTGGGCCTGCGTGAATGGAACAAGCGATGAGCGGCTCGAACGTCATCGAGGTCAACGCGATGACGCGCCGATACGGCACGGGCAAAACCGCTTTCGAAGCAGTCAGTGATCTCGACCTGTCGATTCGCGAAGGCGAACTCTTCGGCCTGCTCGGCACGAACGGCGCAGGCAAGACCTCGACGCTGGAGATCATTCAGGGACTCTCGCGTCCCAGCAAAGGCACCGTGTCCATCATGGGTATGGACCCGGTTCGAGATCGCCGAGACGTCCGCCCCAACCTCGGCATCATGCTGCAGAAGGGCGGGCTACCCTCCGATCTGACGGCCCTCGAGAGCCTCGAGATGTGGGCTGGCACCTGCAGCAACCCACTTCCTGCGCTCGACGTTCTGGGCCGGGTCGATCTGGCCGATCGCGCCGACACCCGGGTCAAGTTTCTTTCCGGCGGCGAACAGCGTCGTCTGGACTTGGCGTGCGCGATCATCGGACAGCCCCGGGTGCTCTTTCTCGACGAGCCGACCACCGGGCTCGACCCCGAGAGCCGTCGTAACACGTGGGTGTTGATCGAGGAACTCAAGCGGTCCGGCGTGACCATCATGCTCACCACCCACTACCTGGACGAGGCCGAGCGACTGTGTGATCGGCTCGCCATCATGCACAAGGGCCGGGTGGTGCGCAGCGGGACCGTCGCCGACGTCGTCGC
Source organism: Rhodococcus sp. (in: high G+C Gram-positive bacteria) (assembly GCF_049591685.1). Taxonomy (GTDB): domain Bacteria; phylum Actinomycetota; class Actinomycetes; order Mycobacteriales; family Mycobacteriaceae; genus Rhodococcoides. The sequence goes on from NZ_JBAWFH010000230.1 coordinate 6,660, forward strand.
CGGTCATCCGGCGAAGATCCACCTCGAGCTGCCGCCTGTGCCGCTACCGGAGCTACCGGGCGCGGCGTTGGACATCGAGGACGGCCGGTTGGTGATCGCGACCGCCACCATGCAGGACACACTGACCGATCTCCTGATGTGGGCCCGGCAGTCAGGGGTGCGAATCGAAGGACTCGACGCCCGGGCGGCATCGCTCGAAACGGTGTTCTTGTCGATCGCAGACGAGTTCGACGACCGCAAGGAGATTGCAGCATGAGCACCCTGGCCACCCTGTCCCGCTCCGAATTCACGCTTCTGCTCCGAAACCGCGTGCTGTTGTTCAACGCGTTCGTGCTTCCGCTGGTCTTTCCCGTCGTGGTCCTCGTCATCGGCTGGCGCAGCGATTCGGGCCTGACCGACGTGGTCGTGTCGTCGGCGCTCGAGATATTCGCGCTGTTCCTGCTGGTTTTCCTGGTGTTCTACAACCTGCTGTCCGCGTACACCACCCGTCGGGACGAGTTGGTACTCAAACGTTTACGCACCGGAGAAGCCACCGACAACGAGATTCTTGTCGGCCCCGCCGTGCCGTCGTTCGTGCTGACGGTGATCTTGACCGTCGTTTTGACAGCTGTTGTCATCGCACTCGGCGGCGGTGTCCCGGTCAACCCGATCCTGCTTCTGGCGGCCTTGGGCGGTGGCGCCGCGATGTTCGCGGCGCTCGCGCTGATCACCTCCACCTTCACCCGCAACGCCGAGGCCGCGCAAATCACGAGCTTCCCGGTCATCCTGGTCGCGATGGCCGGCTCGTCGTTGTTGCGCGAAGCCCTCCCCGATTCCGTCAGCTCGGTCGTCGAACTGACCCCAATTGCCGCCGTATCCGACCTGATCAACCTCGGCTGGATCGGACGCATCGACCCGGATGCGACAGCGCTCGGATTCGCGGACACCTTCTCCCCCGCTTTGCAACCCTTGTTGGTGGTAGCCGCCTGGACCGTCGGATCGATCGTCATCGCGAAGACACACTTCCGCTGGGAGCCGCGTGCTTAACTCCGGCACGGCCCGGTCTGAGAAGGTGGACCGCATGGAACTGCGGCGCTACCTCGATCCCCGGGCCACCTGGCGGGATACCTCCGAGGTCGACAAGGTTCGGCTCTACACCGTGCAATCCTTCGTCGCACTCATCGTCCTCACCGGGATAGCGTCCGTAGCAGACTCCATCGCCCACGACGCCTGGCTGTCCGCGGTCGCGATCACCGTCGCCGCCGCGGCGGCGACGCTCGCACTCCTTCGAGTACCGGGGGTTGGCGGGAGGCTTTCCGGTGACGTTCGATGGCCGATCGCGGTGTCCGTCGCCGCGGGATTTCTCGCCGGGGCTACCGGAAGCGGCGCCGTCGCCATGTGGGCGCTCCTCATCGCGGCCGTTCCCGTCACCGCGGTCCTCACCTTCCGGTGGTCGTTCGCGCTGGGCGTCGTCATCGGTGGGGCCACCACGATGACCCGGTACGGGGTGCCGGGAGCGGTGGCCGCGTTCGTCGCCGTGGTTCTGATGGCCGCGATCATGCGTTTGTCCATCTGGCTGCTCGGCGTCGTCACCGAGCTCGACTCGTCCCGGCACGCCGCCGGCCAGCTCTCGGTTGCCGAGGAGCGCCTGCGCTTTTCGCGCGACCTGCACGACGTCGTCGGTCGAGCACTCGCCGCCATTGCGGTCAAAAGCGAACTCGCAGCCGCGCTGTCACGCCGTGGGGACGACCGCGCGGCCGATCAGATGGACGAGGTACGCGATCTCGCGCAGCAGGCCATGACCGATGCCCGACGGCTGGTGCGCGGATACCGCTCCATCGATCTGCAGGCCGAGATCGACGGCGCGTCGTCGCTGCTGAGCGCTGCAGGTATCGAGACAACGGTGGTCGGGAGTCCAACCACCGTGGGACCCGAATTCGCCGAGGCGGCGGCGTGGATCGTGCGCGAGGGCGCCACCAACATTCTCCGGCACTCCGACGCGACCCGGTGCCGAGTCGACATCACCGGAGACTCGTTGCGCATCGTCAACGACCGGCCCCACCCGCACAGATCCACGGACGGAACGGGATTGGCCGGGCTGACCGAACGCCTCGCGGCAGTGGGGGGTTCTCTCGCCACCCACAGCACGGCCGACGAATACAGCCTGACGGCCACTTTCACGCCTAGGGTCGACTCATGATTCGCGTACTGCTCGCCGACGACGAGAACCTGATCCGTTCGGCGCTCGCGACGATGTTGGCGCTCGAGGACGACATCGAGATCGTGGCGCAGTCCGAGTCCGGTGAGGGCGCGGTGGTCGCTGCGAAGGAACACTCGCCCGACGTCGCGGTGCTCGACCTGCAGATGGGCGGCATCGACGGTATCGAGGCAGCCACGGAGATCGCGGCGGCCGTGCCGTCGTGTGTGTCGGTCATCGTCACCAGTCACGGCCGACCGGGCTATCTGAAGAAGGCGTTGTCGGCAGGAGTCAGAGGCTTTCTGCCCAAGACGACGTCCGCGGCGACGCTCGCGGAGGTGGTCCGCACAGTGCACGGCGGTGGGCGCTACGTTGATCCCTCGCTCGCCGCTGAGGCAATCGGCGCGGGCGACTCACCGCTGACACCACGGGAAGCTGACGTTCTCGAGTTCGCCGCCGACGGTGCAAGCATTGCCGAAGTCGCCGAACGAGCCCATCTGTCGCAGGGCACCACCCGCAACTACCTGTCGTCGGCCGCCGCGAAACTGGGCGCGGCCAACCGGCACGAGGCGTCAGCGGTCGCGCGGCGTCACGGCTGGATCTGACGAGAGGTCCAACCCCGGAAGCCGGTGTCCCGGCGAGGGTTTGGTCACGCTGAGTTTCAGATTGCCCCGCCGAAGCAGATAGACGGCCGCGAACAGTCCGGATGCCAACGACACGACGCCGCCGAACACCAGCGGCGCACGCGGATCGAGCACGTCCGCGAGCCACCCGAGAACGGGGCTCCCCAGGGGCGTCCCACCGAGGAAGCACAGCATGTAGATGCCCATCACGCGACCGCGCATGTCCGACGGCACGGACATCTGCAAAATGTTCATCGCCGAGGTCGTGAACGTGAGGGTGACCGCGCCGGTCGGCACCAGCAGGACGGCGACGAGCAGGTAGTTGGGCATGATGCCCACGAGGATCTCGAAAACTCCGAAAGCGATGACCGCGCCGACGAACAACCGGAGTCGGGGCGTGTTCACGCGTCGGGCCGCCACCGTCGCACCGGCGAGGGTGCCGACGGCCAGCGTCGTGGACAGCAATCCGTAGGCATCGGCGCCGCTGCCGAAGGTGTTGCGGGCCAACACCGCCAGACTCAACGGGAAGTTCAGCCCGAAGGTCGACACCATGAACACCGTCGCCAACAGCACTCGAAGGTCGGGACGAGACCACACGTACGCGAAGCCGGCCCGAACCTGCCCCTTCGCGCGGGGCGCAGGCTCGACGCGAAAGAGTTCCTTCGCACGCATGGCTGCGAGCGCGACGAACACCGCGGTGAACGATCCGGCGTTGATCAGGAACACCCACCCCGTGCCGATCAGCGTGATCAAGACGCCGGAGACGGCAGGGCCGATGATGCGGGCCATGTTGAACGTCATCGAGTTGAGCGCGATGGCGTTGGACAGCTTCTCCTTGCCGACCATCTCGATGGTGAACGACTGACGCACGGGCGCATCGATGGCCGAAGAGCATCCGAGCACGAATGCGATGAGGTACACATGCCACAGTTCGACGATGTTGCCGACGTCGAGTAGGCCGAGAACCAGCCCGCACACCGCGGCGAACACCTGAGTGATCATCAGGAGTGTGCGCTTGTCGTAGCGATCCGCGAGCACCCCGCCGTACACCGACAAAAACAGCGTGGGCCCGAATTGCAGGGCCATGACGACGCCGACCGCTAAACCGTTTCCGCCGGACAGCGTCAGGACGAGCCAGTCCTGGGCCACCCGTTGCATCCATGTACCGACCAGGGACACGATCTGCCCTGATGCCCACAGGCGGTAGTTGCGCGTGCGAAGCGCGGCGAACATCGGGGAAGCAGTGGGCACCCGTAAATACTAAACCTGGGTAACTATCCCGCCCTCGACTACTCCGAGTCGTTAACCAAGGCGCTGATGATGTCCACGGCTTCCCGCAGGACGCCCAGCTGTGCCTCCTCCAGGCCCGCCAACTGCGCGGTCATCCACGCCTCGCGCGCGCTCGCCTCGTCCGCGATCAACGTACGTCCGGTGTCCGACAGCGACACGATGACCTGACGGCCGTCGGTGGGATGTGCAGTGCGATCGACGAGGCCCAGCTCTGCCAACGATGCGATGACCCGAGTCATCGACGGCGGCTGAACTCGCTCGCGGGCGGCCAGCGCGCCCGGCGTCATGTCGCCTTCACGGCTCAACGTGGCCAGAGCCGACAGTTGAGTCAACGACACCTGCGAATCGACCCGCCTACCCCTGAGATGGCGAGTGAGCCGCACCACGGCGAGTGAAAGATCGCTCGCCAGTTCACGGTTGTCCTTCATAACATTTCCCGACGTCACAGCGCTGAGACTACGCCTGCGGACCCGCCCCAGCTCAGGTAACGGCGTCGGTGATGGGACCGACCACGAAATATGCGACGAACAGCAGTGCAACTACCCACAGCAGGGGATGTATCGCCTTCGCCTTGCCCCGACCGACCGCGAGTACGACCCACGCGATGAATCCGACGCCGATGCCGTTGGCGATGGAGAACGTGAACGGCATGACGACGATGGTGAGGAACGCGGGCAGGGCGATCTCGAATTGCGTGAAGTCGATGTCGCGAACCTGACCGATCATCAATGCACCCACGATCACCAGCGCCGGAGCCGCCGCTTCGATGGGAACGATCGCCGTCAACGGCGTCAGGAACATCGCGGCGAGGAACAACACGCCGGTGACGACATTGGCCAGACCGGTTCGAGCGCCTTCGGCAATACCCGACGCCGATTCGACGAACACCGTGTTGGACGACGCCGACGCACCGCCACCGGCGATCGCGCCTGCGCCCTCGACGACGAGTGCCTTGCCGATCCCGGGCAGTGTGCCCTTCGAATCGACGAGGTTGCCTTCCTTGCCGAGCCCGGTCATCGTGCCCATGGCGTCGAAGAAGTTGGCGAGAACGAGGGTGAAGACGAGCAGGCTCGCGGCCAGTACGCCGATGCGGGTGAAGGCGCCGATCAGGTTCACGTCGCCGACGAGCGAGAGATCCGGGACCTGGAACAGGTTGTCGGGCAGCATCGGAACGCTGAGGTTCCAGCCCTTGGGGTCGACGCCATTGGACGGGCCGACGTCGGTGACTGCTTCGATGATCGCCGCGACGACGGTGGTCACGACGATTCCGATGAGCAGACCGCCTCGGACCTTGCGGGCCACCAGAACGCCCATGAGCAGCAGACCGAAGACGAACACGGCCGTCGGCCACGAAGCGATGGAGCCGTCGATGCCGAGTCCGACGGGAACCGTCGTGCCTGCTGCGTCGGGGACGCGTCGCACGAAGCCCGAGTCGACGAGACCGATGAAGGCGATGAACGCGCCGATGCCTGCTGCGATGGCGGCTTTGAGTTCCATGGGGATGGCGTTGAAGACGGCGGTGCGGAATCCGGTGACGGCGAGCAGCACGATGATGATGCCGTCGATGACGACGAGGCCCATTGCTTCCGGCCAGGTCACCTGTGGTGCGATCGTGACCGCCAGCAGCGTGTTGATGCCGAGACCGGCGGCGATGCCGAACGGGTAGTTGGCGACGATGCCGAACAGGATGCTCATGAATCCTGCGACCAGCGCGGTGACGGCTGCCACCTGGGACACCGGGAGGATGTTGCCGAGCACGTCGGTTTTCGCTGCCGCATCGTCGGCGGAGAAGCTGCCGAGAATCAGCGGGTTGAGCACCACGATGTAGGCCATCGCGACGAACGTGACGAGGCCGCCGCGGACCTCGGAACCGACGGTCGATCCCCGCTCGGTGATCTTGAAGTAGTTGTCCAGGAGCCGGGACTGCATTGCCATGGGGGTAACCTACATTTCGTGGAGCGGGAGCCGGAAGCCAATGCGCCCGACGCACCGAAGCAACCTCTTGCGCTCGGTACAGGTGATTCGATCGACGAGACTTTTCGTCTCCCGGCGAGACTGACCAATCCAGCGCCCGTCATCGCCGCCGGAATCGCACTGTGGGTCGTCGCGACTGCCGTGGTGCTCGTCGTGGGTGAACACTGGGAATCCGCGCTACCGACGTGCCTTGCCGGCATCGGAGTCGGCACCGTGGGCTTTCTGCTGTTCGTCGTCCAGCGGACGGCAGCCCGTCGTGGCCGCAAGACCGCGCAACGCGGCCTCATCTGACCCACCGGGCGTAACTGCGCTCACCATTCGCCAGTGACGTTGCCGCCGTCACTTCGAAGAAGCCTTTGACGTGCGGAAACTCACTTCTGAATCGGTTGAGTTACACAACCGTAACGAGGAACATCAATGGTGTCACCTTCAACGAACGATCACCACGAAAGCAAGGCAATGAAGCTCGTTTCGCAGTTCCGCACCCGCCGCAACCACGCTCGCTCACTCCGCGCCCTCTACGCCCGCGCACATGCCGTCAGCAGCCCGTCCATGCGCGACGAACTGCTGGTCATCGCACAGCGAAGTGACTTCGCCGGCCGCTGACCCCGCGGAAACCATAGATCCACAGCAACCCCCACGCGGCGCCGAACAACCAGCCCGCCAGCACATCCGTCACCCAGTGCGCGCCCAGGTAGATCCGGGAGACCCCGATCGCCAGCGACGCCGCGACGGGGACGGCGAGCAGAGAGCCCCTGCGCAACCACGGTGTGGCCGATCGCAGCATCACTGCGATCGCCACCGTGGCAGCCAGCGCCGACATCATCGCGTGCCCGGACGGGAACGAGTGCGATTCGATGACCACCAGCCGTTCCGGAACAGGTGGCCGCACCCGTCCGAACAGTAGTTTCGCCAGGCCCATCGCGGCCCAGCCCGTCAGCATCGCACCGGCGACCATGACTGCCTCCACGCGCCTGCCCGACACCACCAGCGCCGAGCAGCCGGCCGTCGCCCAGACGAACACCCACAGTGTGTTGCCGAGCGTCGTGATCACCCAGAAGACCGTCGTCAACCATGCGACGCGATGGAAGACCATCCACAGCAGAACGTCACTGTCCACGCGGGCGCTCCCACCCTTCGGTGCCGTGGGTCTCCCACCTATCGGTGCAGTGCGTGATGCCGTCCTCGGTCACCCACCAGGGGACCGCTCGTTCGCCGGAAACCGCTCCGCGCAACCGAACGACGAGTTCTCGGTGCACGACCACGCGGCCGACGGGCAGCTCGAGTCCCAGCGCTGCGCAGGCGAGCACCGCACCGGGCTCGCGATCCCACGAACTGACCCGGCCCACGCCGACGATGTCGGCCTCGATGGCGTCCGACGCCGTCCGCACGTCCAATACCCGCGCGAGGGTCGACGCCGTGTCCATCGACGAGAGCACCGCGACGTCCGCCGGCACGACGCCGACCAACCATGGCCGGTCGAGCACAACTGCGTCGTCGGGATCGACCAGCGCACCCGACACGGCCCGGACCCGGGGCGGCAGATCGAGATCGTCGATTTCGACGCGCCCGGACGACACGGCCTCGGCAATCAGTCGGTGTGCACGGGCGATCACCGCAGGCGTAGGCGACCGTGACGATTCTGCGAGCCGCGCGATGATCAGTCGGGTGAACCAGGCGGTGTCGCAGGTCGACGGCGCGAGCGCGGCCGACAACTCGTCCGCCCGAGGATGGTCGAGCACATCGAGCAAACCGGCGAACGTCCCGTCGGACGGCGCCCGGAACGACCCCAGCCTTCTGTCGTCCACCCGTGCGTGCGTGCGAAGCCACCACGCGGTGTACCCGTCGCGCATCGTAAGTGTCGCGTGCGTGGCCGGATCTTCGAGGAGCCGACCGAGCGCCTCGGGCCAGGATCGCTCGTCGACGAGATCGAGGTCTCGCACAGCAACGAGCACCGCGGGATCCTCGGGTAGCGCTGCCCACCAGGACTCTTCGTCGTCCAGGTCGTGATCGGGCCCGGTGGGCAGCTCGTCGGTGACGACGCCGAAGCTCCACCCGACGCCGATCGCCCGAAGCGCGTCGGGCCCGAACTCCTCGACCGCGCGTTCCGAGACCAGCCCGAACGGTGAGTCCTTGGACAGCACGCCGGCAAGGGGTGCGTTCGGC
>NZ_JBAWFH010000231.1:0-5821 GCF_049591685.1 Rhodococcus sp. (in: high G+C Gram-positive bacteria)
GTGCAGGAGAAAGCAGACAGCCTGCTCGACGAGCTTTCCGCCGCCGGTCGGACGGTCGACATCGTCGACAAGTACTGCGCTCAGCTACCCGTCTCGGTCATCAGCGACATCCTCGGGGTCCCCGACCATGACAGGCAGCGCGTGCTCGAGTTCGGCGAGATGGCTGCTCCGAGCCTCGACATCGGACTGTCCTGGGAGCAGTTCACCCGCGTGGAGAAGGGCCTCGCGCAGTTCGACGCCTGGCTCGGCGACCATCTCGCGGAACTGCGGCGCAACCCCGGTGACGATCTTATGAGCCAGCTCATTCGGGCCAAGGAGGACGGGGTTGGCCTCGACGACGAAGAGCTGCGGGCCACCGCCGGGCTCGTTCTCGCCGCGGGCTTCGAGACGACCGTCAACCTACTGGGTAGCGGTATCCGCCTGCTGCTCGATCACCCGGATCAGCTCCGCATCCTCCGCGAAGATCCGACGCACTGGCAGACGGCGGTCGAGGAGATGTTGCGCCTCGAATCGCCCGTCCAGCTGACGGCTCGGATGGCAAAGCACGACGTGACCATCGAGGGGATCCCGCTGAAGGAGGGTGAACTCGTCATCCTCGTGCTCGCCGGGGCCAACCGCGACCCGGAGGTTTTCGAAGACCCGTACCGGTTCGACGTGACGCGGGAGAACGCCAACAAGCATCTCTCGTTCTCCGGCGGCCGGCACTACTGCCTCGGCGCCTCGCTGGCGAAAGCCGAGGCGGAGGTGGGATTGAAGACCCTCTTCGACAAATTCCCCCACCTGCAGTCGGCAGGTGAGGGGATTCGCCGCGACACCCGAGTGCTGCACGGCTGGGCGTCCTTACCGGTGGACCTGGGGCAACCTGTCCTGCTGTAAGCCCCTTACAAACGTTGAGCCCCTACAGGCGCTGTCCGGTGGTTGCCGAGAAGAAGAACACCTCGTCACGTTTCGGCACCACCCGGACGGTTTCGGCGAGGCCCACTGCCAGCTTGCGGTCCACGCGCACCGCGAGTCGGCCCGACGCAGTGTGCCAATCGGAGCCGAGCGAAGGAGCTCCGTAGAGGAACGATTCCGCACCGAGCTCCTCGACGAGTTCGACTGCCACAGCGACGGATTCGACGCCGTCACCGACGAGGTCCCACGACTCGGGCCGGATTCCCACGGTCACCCGTGATTCCGCGACCGTCGAGGGAACCGGTATTCGGACATCACCGACCACAGCCGCGCCGTCGGCAACCGGCGCGTCGACGAGGTTCATGCCTGGCGAACCGATGAACCCCGCGACGAACGTGTTGACCGGGTTGTCGTACAGCTCGCGCGGTGACGCGATCTGCTGCAGCTTGCCTGCCTCCAACACGGCCACGCGATCGCCCATGGTCATCGCTTCGACCTGGTCGTGCGTGACGTACACCGTCGTCGTCCCGAGGCGCTTCTGCAGCCCCGCGATCTGTGCACGCGTCGACACGCGCAGTTTCGCGTCGAGGTTGGACAGCGGTTCGTCCATGCAGAACACCTGGGGCTGACGCACGATGGCGCGTCCCATCGCGACCCGCTGCCGTTGGCCTCCGGAGAGCTTTCCGGGCTTGCGGTCCAACAGCGACTCGAGCTCGAGCATCTTGGCAGCTTCCAGCACGCGAAATGCCGTATCGGACTTGCTCATTCCTGCGTTCCGCAACGCGAAACCCATGTTGTCCCCGACGGTCATGTTCGGGTACAGCGCGTAGTTCTGAAACACCATAGCGACGTCGCGCTCCCGCGGCGCCAGAGAGGTAACGTCGACGCCGCCGATATCGATATGTCCGCTCTCCACCGATTCGAGTCCGGCGAGCATGCGCAGCGACGTCGACTTGCCGCAACCCGACGGACCGACGAGCACGATGAACTCACCGTCGGCGATATCGAGTTCGAGACTGTCGACGGCGAGCGTGTCGGCACCCGGGTAGCGGTGTGAGACTCCCGCGTAGTGAACGGCTGCCATTACTTCGGGAGGTTCGGGGTGATCTGACGGTCGATGATCTGCTGCAGCTGATCGGCGACGCCGGCGAACGTCGTTGCGACGTCCGCGTTCTGGAGGGCGATCTGCTCGAGACCGGTACCGATGATCTTGTCGCCACCGGGAACGAAGACGCGGGCGTAGTCCTGCGAACGCGTATTGGCGAGCTGGTCGACGGCCGTCTTCGCGTTCGGGTTGGCTTCGAGGAACGCGATCTCGCTCGGGTCCTGCTGTGCCGACTTGCGCACCGGCATGTAGCCGGTGTTCTGCGAGAAGTAGGCGGTGTTCGCGCCGTTGGTGGCGAAGTCGATGAACTTCAGTGCGTTGACCTTGCGCTCGTCGGAGATCTTCGCGGGGATTGCGAGACCGGCTCCACCGGTCGGGCAACCGGGCTGACCGTCGGTCGTCGGGAGGAACGCGGTGCCGAACTCGAAGGCCGCGTTCTCTTTGATGCCGGACAGGTCGCCCGTCGAAGCGATGGTCGAGGCGATGATGCCGGCGCCGAAGTCGTTCGCAATGTCGTTCGAGACTGCCGCGTACTTCTTGGTGTGGATCATGTCCTTGAGGAACTGCCCTGCAGCAATGGTTTTGGGGTCGTCGAACTTCAGGGTGAACTCGTCGGAGTATGCGCCACCGAACGTCCAGATGGGGCCCTCGAAAGTCCAACCGAGGTAGTCCACAGCGTTGCCCCAGCCGTGGGCGAGCTTGCCGCCGCCGACGACGGCCTGGATGCGCGGGCCCCACTCGTCGAATTCCTGCCACGTGGTCGGTCCGCGATCCGGGAGGCCGGCCTGCGCCCACACCTCTTTGTTGTAGTAGAAGAGCGGTGTCGAGCGCGCGTACGGCAGGGCCCAGTGGCTGCCGTTCCAGTTGTAGTCGGCGAGAAGCGAATCGACGTAGTCGCTGGAATCGACACCTGCTGCGTCGAAGTGCTTGTCGAGTGGCTCTATGGCCCCGGTGAGAGCGTAGTTGAACCACCACACGTCCGACAGCACGACGACGTCGGGAACATCGTTGCCGGAGAGCGCAGCGTTGAACTTCTGCGACACCTCTTCGTAGTTCTTGCCGCCGTCGATGAGGTTGACGGTGAGGCCCGGGTTCTCGGCCTGGAACCGCTTGATCAATTCCTGTTCGAACGGCTGCGACTTACCGGGGTGGTTGGACCAGAAGTTGATGGTACTCGCGTCACCCGACGCAGCATCCGAGGACGAGCCGGACGAGTCCGATCCCGGGCCGCTGCATGCGGCCAACGCTGCACCGGCGGCGAGGGTGCCGGTGAGCGTGAGGAATCCGCGACGATTGATATGTGCCATGAGTGTTGTTCTCCTACTTCGGGGTGAAAGCGGATCAGCCTTTGACCGCACCGGAGGTGAGGCCCTTGATCATGTGGCGTTGCAGTGCGAGGAAGACGAGGAGGATCGGCAGGATGGTCAGCACGGTCGCTGCCATCACCGCGCCCCAGTTGGTGTAGCCCTCGTTGTTCTGGAGCAGGGTCAATCCGACCGGCAGTGGGGCCACCGACGAGTCGTCGGACATCAGGAACGGCCAAAGATATTCGTTCCACTCGTTGACGATGGTGATGATCGCGAACGCCACCATCGTCGGACCGGACAGCGGGAGTACGACCCGGAACATCAGCCGTATCGGCCCAGCACCGTCCATCCGCGCCGCCTCGATGATCTCAGCGGGTAGCGACAGGAAGTGGTTGCGCATCAGGAACGTGCCGAAGGCGACGCCTGCGAGGGGGAGAATGATGCCCTGGAACGAGTTACGCCATCCTAGATCGGCGATGAGCGAGTAGTTCGAGATCACGGTGATCTGATTGGGCACCATCAGCGCGGCGATGATGGTGAGGAATACGAGGTTCTTGCCCGGGAAGCGCAGGAACACGAGCCCGTAGGCGCTGAGTACACCGAGTACGAACTTGATCGACGCCAGGGCACCCGTGATGACGAGCGAGTTGCGAAGATACGTGAAGAACGGCACCTCGGTGGTCGCCTGGGTGTAATTCTGCGGGTGGAATACTGTCGGCCACCACGTGACGGGCTGCACGTAGATGTCTCCACGTTCCTTGAAGGAGGTGACGAGAATCCAGAAGAGCGGTAAGCCGATCATCAGCAGCACCAAGAACATGGCGATGTAGCCGAACACCGTCGACAGACTGCGTTGGCGCTGCGGGTCTTTCGGCGCCGAACGTGGCATTTCGCTCGCGCGGGCCGTGCGTGCTTTCAGCAGTGTCATCGCTGATCGTCCCGATCCATGATGCGGACCTGCACGAGGGTGATGATCAGCAGGATCATGAACATGATCGTGGCGACCGTTGCCCCGTAGCCGGCCCTGAAGTTGCGGAAGGTCTCCTCGTACACCTGGAACACCATCGTGGTGGTGCCGTTGCCCAGCGGACCGCCTCGGGTCATCACGTTGATGATGTCGAACACCTGCAGCGAGTTGAGCAGCACGGTGATCGACAGGAAGAACGTGGTCGGACGCAACTGCGGCAACAGCACTTTGCGGAAGGTCGTCCACTTGCTCGCCCGGTCGATCTCGGCGGCTTCCATGAGTTCTTTGCGCACGCCCTGCAGCGCCGCGAGATAGATGACGAACGTGTAGCCGAGGTTTTTCCACAGATACGTCACCGTGACCATGAACAGCGCCCAGTCCGGGTCCTGGTAGAAGTCCGGTGAGGTGAATCCGATGCGCTGCAACAGATCTTGTACGAGCCCGAAGTTGGGATCGAAGACGAACTGGAAGGCGATACCGATGGCTGCACCGGAGATGACGAACGGCGCGAACACGGCGGAACGCACGAAGTTGCGACCGCGTAGCTTTCGGTCGAGCAACATCGCCAGGATGAGCCCCAGTACGAGACTGCCCACGACGGCGGCGATGGTGAAGATGACCGTGTTGGAGACGATCACCCAGGTATCGTCGCGTGAGAACCACTCGCGGTAGTTCGCCAGGCCGACGAAAGTGGATGTGGGAGAGGAGAGGTTCCAGTCGTAGAACGAGAATTGGAAGTTCTCCACCAGCGGTCGGTAGGTGAACACGATCAGCAGGGCCAGGTTCGGCCCGAGAAGAATGAGAAACAGTGCGTAGTCACTCCACGGCCGACCGAAGAATTTTCTCCGGCCTGCTGTGGGCAGCACTCGTTCCGTTGATGTACTCACTGCGGGGACTGTCCTTACCCGCGGCCAACAAATGGTGAACTACGCCCCAACTGCTACGGAAGTCGAAACCAAGAACTCAGCGGTTCCAGTCGCCCAATCCGTCGGAGCCGCTGAGGGTGCCGCCTGCGGTGTTGACGACCACGACGGGGTCGCCCTTCTTGGCGTTCTCGTAGAACCACTTGCCGTCCTCGGTGCTCACGTTGAGGCAGCCGTGGCTGACGTTCTCGTAGCCCTGCGACGAAGTCGACCACGGTGCGGCGTGAAGGAAGATGCCGCTGTACGACATCCGCGTCGCGTACTCGACGTACGTGCGGTAGCCCTCGGGCGAATCGATGGGGACTCCGTAGGTGGAGGAATCCATGTACATCTCGCGCACTCGCTCGCCGACTATGTACGTGCCGTTGGGGGTTTCGTGCCCGGGCTTGCCGAAGGAGGTGGGCATGGTGCGGACCACTTCACCGTTTCGCGTGACGGTAACGGTCTTGGTGACGTCGTCGGCCGTCGTGATCAGTGCGTCCCCGGTGGAGAAGTCGGCACGCGAACCCGCTGCTTCGACCGTGACCTGGGTGCCTGCCGGGTAGAACTCGTTGGGCAGCCACCGCACCTGGGTGTCGTTGATCCAGTAGAAGTGACCGTCGACGGCCGGTGTGGTGGTGACCCG
>NZ_JBAWFH010000232.1:0-3150 GCF_049591685.1 Rhodococcus sp. (in: high G+C Gram-positive bacteria)
CCGTCGGGAAGAATTATGCTGCCCACGCGGCCGAGATGGGTGGCGAAGCTCCGGAGTCTCCGGTCATCTTCATCAAGCCGAACACGTCCATCGTCGGGCCCGGCGCACCGATCGTTCTGCCGCGCACGTCCACGGAGGTCCACTACGAGGGTGAGCTCGCGGTCGTGATCGGACGACCGTGCAAGGACGTTCCCGCGGCCAAGGCGCTCGACGTCGTGCTCGGCTACACCGTCGCCAACGACGTCTCGGCCCGCGATCATCAGCGCCAGGACGGCCAGTGGACGAGAGCGAAGGGGCACGACACCTTCTGCCCGTTGGGTCCTTGGATCGACACGACCCTCGACGCTTCAGACGTCGAAATCGTCACCGAGGTCGAGGGTGTGGTCAAGCAGCGCAGCAGGACATCGCTCTTCGTGCACGATATCCCCAAGATCATCGAATGGGTGTCGGCGGTCATGACGCTTCTGCCGGGCGACGTCATTCTCACGGGCACTCCCGAGGGCGTTGGACCGATCACGGCCGGGCAGTCCGTCTCGATCACGGTCGAGGGCCTCGGCACCCTCACCAACCCGGTGGCAGCAAAGAACTGACAGCGTCGACTCCGCAACGCCGTACCCATCCCTGAAAAACGTGAGCGAGCAATGACCTCCACCGATGTACGTGTTCGATTCTGCCCTTCCCCGACGGGAACCCCCCACGTCGGACTCATTCGCACCGCCCTGTTCAACTGGGCGTTCGCCCGACACCACGGCGGCAGCTTCGTCTTCCGCATCGAGGACACCGATGCGGCCCGTGATTCCGAGGAGTCGTACGCCGCAATTCTCGACGCATTGCGCTGGTTGGGACTGTCCTGGGATGAGGGCCCCGAGGTCGGCGGTCCGTACGAGCCGTACCGGCAGTCGCTCCGCCGAGAGCAGCACATGGAGGTCGTGAAGTCGCTGCTCGAGGCCGGTGAGGCCTATCGGTCGTATTCCACCCCCGAGGAGGTGGAGGCACGGCACAAGGCTGCGGGCCGAGATCCGAAACTCGGATACGACAACTACGACCGCGACCTCAGCGAAGAGCAGAAGAAGGCGTTCGAGGACGAAGGTCGCAAACCCGTTGTGCGGCTTCGCATGCCGGACCACGACCTGTCGTGGACCGACCTCGTGCGCGGCGAGACGACGTTCAAGGCCGGAACCGTCCCGGACTTCGCGCTCACACGCGGAACCGGGATCCCGCTCTACACTTTGGTCAATCCCGTCGACGACGCCCTCATGAAGATCACGCACGTGCTGCGAGGCGAGGATCTTCTGTCGTCGACTCCGAGGCAGCTCGCTCTCTACGAAGCGTTGACTCGCATCGGGGTTGCGGACGGGACGCCGGAGTTCGGCCACCTGCCGTTCGTGATGGGACAGGGAAACAAGAAGCTCTCGAAGCGCGATCCCGAGTCGAACCTGTTCATTCACCGTGATCGAGGGTTCGTTCCCGAGGGGCTGCTCAATTACCTTGCCCTGTTGGGCTGGGGCATCTCGGACGACCACGATGTGTTCTCGCTCGACGAGATGGTTGCTGCTTTCGACATCGCCACCGTCAACTCCAACCCGGCTCGCTTCGATCAGAAGAAGGCCGACGCGATCAACGCAGAGCACATTCGCTTGCTCGAGCCGGCCGAGTTCGCCACCCGACTTCGCGCATTCCTCACCCAGCACGGCCACCTTCCGGCCGACATCGACGAAGCACAGTTCGCTGTCGCCGCAGATTTGGTGCAGACGCGAATCGTCGTGTTGTCCGACGCGTGGGGCCTGTTGAGGTTCCTCTATATAGGTGACGCCGATTTCGAGATCGACCCGGCCGCCGCAGCGAAGAACCTCGGGGCCGACTCCGCGCCGGTCCTCGACGCGGCGATCGCCGCACTCGACGCAGTATCCGAGTGGCGCACAGCGGATCTCGAGGAGGCACTCAAGACCGCGCTGATCGACGGCCTCGAGCTGAAGCCGCGCAAGGCGTTCGCGCCCGTCCGTGTCGCGGTGACGGGCTCGCACATCAGCCCGCCGCTGTACGAGTCGATGGAACTACTCGGGCGCGAGAAAACGCTGGCACGTCTGCGTGCCGCGCGCGCCACGGTCGGCTGATCACCGATGAGCACATGGTCGGGGTGACCCGGTGAGTCTCGTCGCACGCTTCGACGAGACTCAGCGGGCCCATCGCGTACTCGGCTTCCCGATCGCTGTGGTCTACAAGTTCGTCGACGACCAGGGCGGTTACCTGGCCGCGTTGATGGCGTACTACGCGTTCGTCTCACTGTTTCCGTTGTTGCTGCTCGGGTCCACCGTTCTCGGAATTCTGCTCGCAGGTAACCCCGAACTTCAGCAACAGATCTTGGACTCCGCGCTCAACCAGATCCCGCTCCTGGGACCGGATCTGGGCGAACCGGAGAACATCGGCGGCGGCACCACAGGATTGATCGTCGGCGTTCTCGGCTCGCTGTACGGCGGACTGGGTGTCGCAGTGGCAATTCAGAACGCAACGAACACCGCGTGGGCGGTGCCCAAAAATCTGCGCCCGGATCCGATCTTCGCCCGCGTGAAGGGGCTGGCCCTTCTGAGCACGGTGGGAATCGCAGTGCTCGCGATCACCGCGGTCAACGTGGTCAGCTCGGCCGGGTATTTCGGACGTGTCAGCGGTGTTGTCGTATTCGTGGTGATGGTTGTGCTGAACGTCGCGGTGTTCACTGTGGCATTCCGGCTCGCCACTGCGAGGCCGCTGTCGACGACCGACGTTCTGCCCGGGGCGATCGTGGCGGGGGTGATCTGGCAACTGCTTCAGGCGTTCGGCGGGGTGTACATCAAGTATGTGGTCTCTCGCGCATCGGTCACCAACGGGGTGTTCGCGGTAGTGCTCGGCGTGCTGGCGTTCATGTACGTCGCAGCTCTGCTCGTCGTCGTGTCGGTGGAAATCAACGCTGTCCGCGTGAACAAGCTGTACCCCCGTGCATTGTTGACGCCGTTCACCGACGATGTGGAGTTGACCGAGGGCGACAAGCTCACCTACACCGGCCAGGCCGAGGCTCAACGGAGCAAGGGTTTCGAGGAGATCGAGGTGACGTTCGACGGCCCCCGGGGCAGCGGTCAGTCCGATTCGGCGTAACAGGGCCTGACAGCAGTCTCC
>NZ_JBAWFH010000233.1:0-7505 GCF_049591685.1 Rhodococcus sp. (in: high G+C Gram-positive bacteria)
CGGGTGTACTGCACATGGCCTGGAGTGTCGGCGATGATGAATTTTCTTCTCGGGGTGGCGAAGTACCGGTGCGCGACGTCGATGGTGATGCCCTGTTCGCGCTCGGCGCGCAATCCGTCGGTCAGCAGCGCGAGATCGGTGGCGTGGCCACCGCGTTCTCGACTGGTCTTCTCCACAGCCTCCAATTGATCTTCGAAAATGGACTTCGAGTCGTACAGAAGCCGCCCGATCAACGTCGACTTCCCGTCGTCGACGCTGCCCGCAGTGGCCACCCGCAACAGTTGGGCCATCAGAAGTACCCTTCTTTCTTGCGGTCTTCCATGCCTGCTTCCGAAATTCGATCGTCTGCTCTCGTCGCCCCTCGCTCGGT
Source organism: Rhodococcus sp. (in: high G+C Gram-positive bacteria) (assembly GCF_049591685.1). Lineage (GTDB taxonomy): Bacteria > Actinomycetota > Actinomycetes > Mycobacteriales > Mycobacteriaceae > Rhodococcoides. The sequence goes on from NZ_JBAWFH010000233.1 coordinate 371, forward strand.
GATCCGGCTCGCCGCTACTTCTTCGACCACCTGGTGCGCATCGGACGCCGTGGACCGGACGCAGCCGGTGCAGGTGGCGTCGCCGACGGTACGGAATCGCACGGTCGTCTCGAACGGCTGCTCTCCCGGCAGGGCATCGACGAATCGGGTTGCAGCAAGGAGCATTCCGTCACGAGGGATGACGAGCCGTCGATGCGCGTAGTAAATGCTCGGGAGGGTTATGTTCTCGGCCTCGATGTACTGCCAGATGTCGAGTTCGGTCCAGTTCGACAGGGGAAACACTCGGATGTGCTCGCCGCGTCGGTGGCGTCCGTTGTACAGCTGCCACAATTCGGGGCGCTGACGCCTCGGGTCCCACTGACCGTGCTCGTCGCGGAAACTGAACACGCGCTCCTTGGCGCGCGCCTTCTCCTCGTCGCGACGGGCACCACCGAACACGGCGTCGAACGATTGCTCACCGATGGCACGCAACAACGTTCGCGTCTGAAGTCGATTTCGGCTCGCTCGCGGGCCGACCTCCTCGCGCACTCGGCCCGCGTCGATATCGTCCTGGACGCGGGCGATCACCATGTCGACTGCATAGGCGTCCACTGCGCGATCGCGGAACTCGATGACCTCGTCGAAGTTGTGACCAGTGTCGATGTGCATGACGGAGAAGGGCACGCGCGCCGGCCAGAAAGCCTTGGCCGCCACGTGCAGCATGACGACCGAATCTTTTCCACCCGAGAAGAGGAGAACGGGCCGCTCCGCCGTGGCGGCGACCTCACGAAAGATGTGCACCGCTTCGGCTTCGAGCGCGGCCAGGTGCGAGAGTTCGTATGCAGTCGACGCCCCCACGAGGCCCGCCCTTCAGTAGCCGCAAACGGTACGAACAAGTACCGCACCGGTAGATTCGAACCCACGCAATATAGAACGTGTTCTCGCACGCGTCAACGGGTGGGACGGCGCCCACCGATGTCGGCGGTGATCGCCCGAGCGGCGGCCGTCAACGCTTCGCCACGCTCGGCGATCTGCGCTGCTGTGACAGCGGCGCCGACATGCAGGGTGAGCACGAGCGACTGCGACCCCGACGAGTCGTACGTGGGCGCCGCGATGACGCTGACCTCGTGGGCGGAGTCTGCTGCGCCCTCGGCCTCGTCGAGCCAGACCCGCTCACCGTGACCGGAGACCATCTCCCCCAGCAGTTCGCGAACCTCCTCGGGACGTTCGTCGTTCGTCCGCGACCCCGGCCATGACGGAGTGCAGCTCGAGGCCCACCGCCGTCAGCGTCTCGACCAGGCAGCCGGTGCGCCTGCAGATGTCCACGACGCGGCGAACATGATCGCGATCGATCCGAACGGGCAGGGTCGGTCACCTCCAGGACGGTGATGCGATCGGCGACCACAGCCGACGCGGTGCAGGTGGTGCCGTACCGCGCGCTCAACTCCGCGAGATGCGTTCGCGCTATCGGCCCCAGCGCGTAGCCGGATTGCGCGGCTCGCCCGGCAGCGATCAGCGCAGGTCCGAGACCGTAGGTCACGGTGGCCGGGTCACGGACGAGGTAACCCGCTCCCGTCAGTGAGGAAAGGATGCCGAGGCACGTCGGTTTACTGAGGCCCAGCGCGCGCGAGAGTTCGGACAATCCGAAGCGCCGCGCACCGCGAGCGACGAAGTGGTCGAGCACCGCAACCACCCGATCGGTGGGTGGGGATGTCCGAGTAGTCATTGACCCTCACTAGAACACGTTCTATTGTCATCGTCGAACCCGTTCTACCACAGCGGTACACATCTGTACCCCCGAAGCGAGGAGATGGGTGTGCTGACCGACGCACTGGCCGAAGCGATTGCGACTGCCGAAGGAATCATCGAGGCAGCGCCTCATATCGAGAGCGAGCAAGACCTGGTCGAGGGTTACGAGTACCTTGCGGGAAGCATTCGCGCGTCCATTCAGATGGCGTGGGCCTACGACAAGCAATTCCCGTTCTTTGTCTCCTCCACCGGGCCATACACCAAAATGGGGCTCGACAACCCGGACACCCTCTACTTTCACGCGAACATCGCGGACGACTGCGAGTACATCGTCGAGGGAAGACGAGGCAGCACAACCGATCTCAGTTTCCAGATCCTGAAGGGTGACTACTCCCCCGTCGACGTCCCGGACAGCCTCACCGCATTCGACGATCGCTCCTTCGACATCGACCCCGACGGTACTTTCGCGCTGCGATTCGGCCGACCGTCGGAGGAACCCAATCACTTCACCCTGGGCGCGGGCTCGTCGATGCTGGTTGTCCGCGAGGTGTACAACGACTGGTCGGCGACCCGAGGGACTTTGACCATCCGCCGAGCCGACGAGGACGGCGGCGCACCGAAGCCTCCGAGCAAGGACACCGTCTCCAAGCGCTATTCGACGGCCGGCAAGTTGCTCCTCGGTCGACTGCACACCTTCCTGCAGTTCCCCCGTTGGTTCTACCTGAACCTCGAGGTCAACACCCTCACCGAGCCCAGGCTCACGCCGGGGGGCCTGAGCACCCAGTACTCGTCGGCCGGACACTATGACCTACGCCGAGACCAGGCGATGGTCGTCACGGTCCCGAAATCCGATGCGCCCTATCAGGGTTTTCAACTAGGTAGCATGTGGTACGTCTCGCTCGACTACATCCACCACCAAACCTCGCTGACCTCCGAACAGGCTCAGACCGACCCCGACGGGCACATCAGACTCGTCGTCAGCGAGCAGAGTCCGGGCGTTGCCAATTGGATCGAGACCACCGGACACTCGCGCGGCTACGCACAATTTCGGTGGCAACGCGTCAGCCGCGAGATGACCGCCGCAGACGGGCCCGCCGTCGAAGTGGTCGCCCTCGACGACGTTCCCTCACGGCTGCCCTACTACGACTCGAACAAGATCTCACCGCAGGATTTTGCGCGACGCATCGCAGCTCGCCGCCACGCCGTCGACCAACGGATGCTCGGGTGACCGGCCCGATGCTGGACGGGAAGGTCGTCGTCGTCTCGGGCGTCGGCCCGTCGCTCGGTCGTTCGATCGCCCTACGCAGCGCGCAGGCCGGTGCCGACGTGGTACTTGCTGCCCGCAGCGCCGACTACCTCGACGACGTCGCGAAAGAGGTCACCGCGCTCGGCCGCCGCGCAGTAGCCGTCCGTACCGACATCACGGACGAAGCCTCGTCGACCGCACTCGTCGACACCGCCGTCGACGCGCTCGGCCGGGTCGATGCCCTGGTCAACAACGCGTTCGCGATTCCGTCGATGAAGGACCTCGCCCACACGGACCAGTCCGTCATCCGACGGGGACTCGAGTTGTCGCTGTTCGCGACTCTGCGGCTTTCTCAACTGTTCACGCCTGCACTTGCCGAATCGGGCGGATCGATCGTCATGATCAACTCGGCCGTCATCCGCCATTCGCAACCGAAGTACGGGAGCTACAAGATCGCGAAGGCGGCACTGCTCGCAATGTCACAGACGCTTGCGAGCGAACTGGGACCGCAGGGGGTTCGCGTCAATACCGTTGCACCGGGCTATATCTGGGGCGATAATCTGAAGGGCTACTTCGCCCACATGGCGCAGAAGTACGGAACGACATCGGAGCAGATTTACGAGCAGACGGCGGCCGGCACGGACCTGCGGCGCCTCCCCGAACCCGACGAGATCGCCGACGCAGTGGTCTTCCTCGCATCCCCCCGAGCGCGCGCCATCACCGGTCAATGCCTCGACGTCAACTGCGGCGAGTACCACCACTAGGAGTCGTGATGACCAATATGGAACGCACCGACGTCGGCACGATCGAGGACCTGCACTCATCGGCCACGAAGTTCACCGGCCTCACCGATTTCGGATCCGAGGACTACGTCGAAGCTTTGGGTGTACTGCTCGACTCGTATCACCGCGATGCGCAATTGACCGCGCTGGGATCGAAGATGAGTCGGTTCTTCCTGCGGGGTGCGCTGATTGCTCGATCGTTCAGCGAGCTTGCTTGGCAGCAGAATCCGCGCCACACCGAGGTTCCGGTCGAGCGGCCCATCTTCGTCACCGGGTTACCGAGGACCGGCACGACTGCGCTGCACCGACTGCTGACCGCGGACCCCGCGCACCAGGGCCTGGAGATGTGGCTCACCGAGATGCCGCAGCCGCGTCCCCCACGAGGCACGTGGGAAGCGAACCCGATCTTCACTCAGATCGAGCAGGGCTTCGCGCAACATCACGTCGAGCACCCGGAATTCATGGGCGTGCACTACATGTCGGCCGCCGAGGTGGAGGAGTGCTGGCAGCTACTGCGTCAGTCCGTCCACTCGATCTCGTACGAATGCCTGGCGTACCTTCCCACGTATTCGTCCTGGCTCGCCGAGCAGAGCTGGCTGTCGACGTATCGACGGCACCGAAAGAACCTGCAGCTCATCGGCCTGCACGACGTCGACCGCCGATGGGTTTTGAAGAACCCGAGCCACCTCTTCGCGTTGGACGAATTGCTGAAGGTCTATCCCGACGCACTGATTGTTCAGTGCCACCGTGAGCCGCGCACGATCATGCCGTCGATGTGCAGCCTTGCCGAGCACGCGACGCAGGGATGGTCGGATCTGTTCCGCGGCAACGTCATCGGGCGTACGCAGGTCGACCTGTGGGAGCGCGGGCTTCACACCTTCGCCGACGCCCGAGCAAAGGCCGATTCGACGCAGTTCTACGACGTCGACTACCACGATTTCGTTGCCGATCCACTCAACACCGTGTCTCAGGTCTACGAGTATTTCGGTCTGGACCTCAACCCGGATGCACAATTGAACATGGCCGCGATGCACAACGAAAGCCGCAGCGGGAAACGTCGCCCCGCGCACAAATACACCCTCGAGGACTTCGGCCTCGACGGTGACGAAATCGACCGACGGTTCGCCTAGTGTGAGGACATGGCTCCGACCCGCTGGCAAATCGAGAACTCGCCCGACCAGTCCAAGCAGTACGTCGAACGGTTCGCGCGTCTGGAATCGCGAGGCGTCGATCTGCACGGTGAGGCGCGGATGGTCGACGCCTTGCTCGCCCCAGGGAGCGCAGTCCTCGACGCCGGTTGCGGCACAGCCCGTCTGGGCGCGGAGCTCGCACATCGAGGACATCGGGTCACCGCGGTCGATCTCGATCCGGTGTTCGTCGACGTGGCGCGCGCACATACCGATCTGACCGTTCACCGTGCCGACCTGACCGAATTCGACCTCGGCGAGCAGTTCGACGCCGTCGTTGCTGCAGGCAATGTCATGGTGTTCATGACTCCCGGCACCGAGCGCCTCGCAGTGGAACGTATGGCAGCCCACCTGACCGCGGGCGGGGTGTTCGTTGCCGGATTCGCGACGGATCGGGACTACACGCTCGAGGCGTTCGACGCCGATCTTGCCGCCGTGGGCTTACTCGTCGAGCACCGGTTTTCGACGTGGGACCTACGGCCGTGGCGCGATGACGCGGACTGGGCAGTCACCGTCGCCCGGAAGCCTCAGTTGCTGGCCTGACCACCGGTCCACTCGGACGGGAGCGCGTCGAACCACGCCAACGTCGCTTGCTCGTAACGGATTCCGAAATCCAGCGTGGCGGAGTCGAAGAGGCTGGCGTTGCCCGAACTGTCGCGCTGAGCTTCGTATTTGGCGAGCGTCTGCTCGTGCCGTCGGCGATGTTCGACGACGATGGCGGCCAGCCTGGCCGGTGCCAGGTGCTCGCCGAACGCGATGGTCAGCAACAACGGATGCCGAATGTTCTCCTCGCCCGGTTCGCGATCGATCCATTGCGCGAAGGCTCTTTTGCCCGCGTCGGTGATCGTGAACGGCTTCTGCGCTCGGGCACCGACGGCACCTACCTCGACGAGCCCCCGAGCGGCGAGCGCGGTCAACTCTCGATAGACCTGACTACGCGTCACGGTCCAGAAGCCGCCGATGGACAGTTCAGCGGTTGCGTGCAGATCCCACCCCGTCATGGGCCCGTGGTGGAGAAACCCCAGGAGAGACGCTGCCGTCGCGTTGAGTGTCGGTTCGGTCGTTGCCACGGTTCCATCGTCACATACCTTGACATTCCATTGTGGGAGGTCGATGCTGGGGATATCGCAACGTTCCACAATGGAATGTCAAACCGCCGGACTGGAGTTCACGATGGACTACCGACCTTCGCCCGACTCGCACGCCCCGACCATGCGGGTGACCGACGCCGAGCGCGAACATGCTGTGGAAGAACTGACCGCCCATGTCGCCACTGGTCGCCTGGCGATCGACGAGTTCGACGCCCGGGCCGGCCGGGCCTATGCGGCGGTGACCAGGTCGGACCTTCGCGACGTACTGATCGACCTGCCGTCCCCCACACCGGTCTCGTCTGAATCCGAGACGCCCCACTCCTCGACGAGTCGAGACTGGCTGACCTGGGCCGGCGTCGGGATCCTTTGCCTGACGATCTGGGCCGTCACCTCCATCGCCACGGGCAACTTCCTCTACCCGTGGCCCATCTGGGTCATCGGACCATGGGGCGCCATGCTGGCGCTCCAACGAGTCACCGGCCTACCAGTCGGCACCCACTGCCGCAGTCGGCGCGCCTACTGACCTGAGTCAGCCGACCGAGCCTCGAAGGCTGTCAGCGCCGACGAGGGTGCCGTCACTTGTACGCCCCACCTACATTTCCGCCGCACGCCTGAGAAGGTCCCGCGACAAGGGATGTCAACATCAGCAGCGGCGATGTGAAGGTTCCGGACGCCCGTGCCGGTCCGATCAGGATTCTGCCACCTCGCCCGCCGTAGCTGACCCCCGTTGAGAACGAGACGTAACCACCGCGGTCAGCATCGCTGGCTCCCGAGCCCGTAAGCTTTTTTTTGGACGGAACCGCAACGGCTGCATAGCTATCAGAGTCCCCGCCGAGCAGATTGCCTCACCACGAACCCCTCTTGGGCTTTTATTTTATAGCCCCCGGTGCGGCAGCTCAGGGCGTCCAATGATCAAGCCGCAGCACTAGTCCTGCCCGGTCACCTTCCAGGCGCTCCGATCTGGACGGATCGGTTCATACCCGCCGGATACTTACGTTTTCAACATTATGATTGAATTCGAAGCTACTGTCTCGCAGAACCATTCGAGACGTCAAGGGGTTGTAGTCGAACATATGTTCGAATACAGTTGGATGCATGGAC
>NZ_JBAWFH010000234.1:0-4590 GCF_049591685.1 Rhodococcus sp. (in: high G+C Gram-positive bacteria)
GTAGCGCACCTCGAGATGACCGCAGGCTCGGACCTGCGGGAACAGAGTGGTCAAGTGGTAATCGAGATCGGCGACGGTGGCCGGCCTGCCGATGCGGGACGCATCGACCAGCCACTCGGCGAACGTCATTTCGCGGGGGGCGTCCCAGACGTCACCGTCACCACGAACACAGAGCAGCGGAACGTCGAGCGCCCACCTCGCATAATCGGCTACCGGATCGCCGAAGCTCGGCACAGTGGTTCTGCCGGCGTCCAATTCGAGCCAGGTACGCATACGCTGCGACGTCCACTCTCCCGCGGGAGCGCCGCGCAGGTGCGGTGAGCAGGCGAACGCGGCGACGAACGCGGGACCGACTGCGTCCAGCATGTTCCAGCGCTGCGTCACCTGAGCGTGGTCTACACCGGCGTCGACGCTGATCTGTGCGGCAGCGGTGCTGCACATCATCAGCTTGCCGTACGGCCCGATGGCGGAGAAGTACTTGTCCATCGCGCAGTAACGGGGAAGCGCGAGCAACCTCTGCGGATCGCGGTGACGATCGGCGGGAACGGACTCCATTCCGAGGTGGGCCACGCTCAACAGGTGGGACAGGTGCTGCGCGTCGGAGTTCAACGCGCGCTGCAATTCGCTGACCGACGCGTGCGGCGAACTGGAGAGTTCGATTTGGCCGCCTGGTTCGACGGTGACGGCACTTCCACCCGGTAACGACAGGGCGGGAGAAGAAGGTGAGATGCTGCGCGGTGTGTACTCCCCCAGCGCAGAGGCAATGCTGTCAAGAGACGGCCTGGTGCCGTTTGCTGTGTGGGTCAACCACTCCAGTTCGGCGCCGATGAGCTGTGGCGGACCCAGCTTGAAACACACCTTCGACACATAGGCCTCGGCAGCCGGACGCGAACTCAGCTCCAAGGACTTCTCGTTGGACGACACACTTGCCTCCTCAGTTCGGCACCAACTACCCAGCTGGTTCGGGGCCGAAACGCTCGGGTTGTGACAGCCTGGCTTCGACAGTAACCGCGACTCGACCACAGCGCACCGACAAATTTTCCTTCCAGGAAGGCGCCGCCATGCTAGATCTCGACCGTATCCGTCGCGACACCCCGGCCGCCGAGACCGCCGTGTTCCTCGACAGCGCCGGATCCTCGTTGCCCCCCACACCCGTCGTCGAGACGGCCATCGCGCACCTGCGTCGTGAAGCGGTGGTCGGCGGGTATCGCGCAGCGAACGAGCGGATGGCCGATCTGGCGGCGGTCAAAGATTCGATCGCGACATTGATCGGTGCCCGTACGTCGGAGATAGCGTTGAGCGACAGTGCAACCCGGTCGTGGAGCGACTTCTTCTACTCCGTACCGCTACGCGAAGGCGACCGCATCCTGCTGTGCGAGGTCGAGTACGCGTCCAACGCGATCGCTGCACTTCAGCGTGCCGCCGCCGTGGGAGCCGTCGTCGAATTCGTGCCCAGCGACCCCGCCGGCCTGATCGACCTCACCGCCCTCGAATCCATGCTCGACGATCGCGTCCGCATCGTCTCCCTCGTGCACGCACCGACCAACGGCGGCCTGATCAACCCCGCCCGAGAAGTTGTCGAACTCGCCCACCGACACGGTGCACTGGTGCTGCTCGACGCCTGCCAGTCGATCGGCCAGATGCGCGTCGACGTCACCGAACTCGGCGTCGACGCACTCAGCGCAACGGGACGAAAGTGGCTACGAGGACCACGCGGCACCGGGTTCCTGTACCTCCGCGGTGAACTGGCCGAAACCCTGGAACCACCGGCGCTCGATCTGCACAGCGCGCAATGGGTCGGCGAACGCGAATTCCGCCTCGCGCCCGACGCAACCCGCTTCGAATTCTGGGAATGCGACGTGGCGGCACGCCTCGCCCTGGGCACCGCCGTCGACTATCTGCTCGAGCTCGGCATCGACAACGTGGGGGACGCCGTCCGCGACCGCGCCGAATACCTGCGCACGGAGCTCCGCGAGATCGACGGCGTCACCGTGCACGATCTCGGCGACCGCAAGAGCGGAATCGTCTCGTTCGGCATCGACGGCCGAGAGCCCACCGACGTTCGTGACGCCCTCGCCGCGGAAGGCGTCACGGTCACCGTCAGTCATCGTGGTTCGACGCTCGTCGATATGAACCAACGGGGATTGGACGCGGTTGTTCGGGCGTCGCCGCACTACTTCGTGACGTTCGAGCAGTTGGACGAGATGGTTGCTGCGCTTGCGGGCCGCGTGAGGACGCACCTCTGAGCGCACGCAGGCGGGCGACTGCAGAGGGTCCGCACACCGCGGGGAGGGTGATCGCCACGCCGAGAACAGCGAGGAGGGTGATGCTGTCGCCGAACATCAGGAACGCCCACACCATCGTCGTCGCCGGGGTCAGGTACAGAACGGTACTGGCGTACGTTGCGCCCCTGCGGCGCACGACGAACATGTAGACGCCGTACGCGCCGAACGTCGACAGCACCACCATCCACACCACTGCGATCCAGAAACTCGATTCCGCAGGCGGTACCGCGTCACCGGCGATGAGACTCCAGGCTCCGAACAGGATTGCGGACACGACGGCTTGCACGCACATCGCAAGCGGGATCGGCTCCGTCGAATTCATCCGGCGCTCGAGCACCGTTCCGAACGAGAGAGCCAACATGGCTGCCAGCGGCCACAGGTACGACGACGCAGAGACGCTCGATCCGCCGAGGTCGCCCGCGACGACGAGAACCACCCCGACCATGCCGAAGACGAGGGCCAACACGCGCCCGACGCCGAACCGTTCGCCGAGCACGCGGGCGGACAGCGCTGCGACGACGAGCGGCTGCATCGCGGCGATGAGCGCTGCGGTCCCGGCCGGCACACCGAGGCCGACGCCGACGAACAGGCACCCCAGGTACAGGAACTGGCAGAAAAAGCCGATGACCGCGTGCCTGCGAATGCCCTGCCATGTCGGCCGAAGACGCCGATACCGGCACCAGGCAACGAGAATCGCCGCGGCGACGAGGTACCGCCACCCCAGCAAGGTCCAGGCCGATGAGTGCGCTGTTCCCATTTCTGCGCCGATGAAGCCCGAACTCCACAGGATGACGAGTGCTACTGCCGCGAGGCTGTCCGTTCTGGTCATACAGCGAGGTAATCATACAGGTCTGTATACTTGCAGTGCACCTGTGATCGGAGACACTCATGACACTCGCAAGTAAGCCATTGACCCCCGCCGGCGAACGCATCTTGACCGTCGCCAGCGCGCTGTTCTACGAGCGCGGCATCAAAGCCGTCGGCGTCGACCTCATCGCCGACGAAGCGGGGACTACCAAGAAGACCCTGTACGACCGCTTCGGGTCCAAGGACGGCCTGGTCATGCGTTACCTCGAACGTCGCTTCGACCGATGGTGCGATTTCGTGACCGACCACCTCGAGAACTACCCGGATCCCGCCGCCCGCATCCTCGGCGTCTACGACGCACTCGAGGCGTGGATGCGCGACAACCACCGCGGGTGTGGATTCGTCAACGCCTTCGCAGAGTTCGGCGGCACCGACCACCCGGCACTCGAGGTGATTCGTCGAGAGAAGGAATGGACCAGGGGCCTGTTCGTCCGGTTGGCAACGGAAGCAGGCCTGGCCGACCCCTCCGAGCTGGGCACAAAACTGTCCCTGATCCACGAAGGTGCCTTGGTGATGAGCACTGCGGGCGCCAGGGACGACGCCCTCGAGGTGGCGCGGTCCATCGCCCGCCCCCTCGTGGTCGCCACTGGATAAAAGCGTGTACAGTCTTCCAGGTTGTCTCGGCGAGGGTGAGTCCTGAAGCAGGATCCACCGTGATCGACGCGGCTAGGCCCCCTGGGTCAAGCTCGTACGTGTCCGCCCCGACGAGCCTTGTCCACCCAGATCCAGGAGTTCACTCATGGCCAACAAAGTAAACAACCTCAAGGCGCTCGTCCGCACCGAATTCGGCAAGGGCGCTGCACGCCGCACCCGCCGTGACGGCCAGGTCCCGGCCGTTCTGTACGGACACGGCACCGATCCCCAGCACCTCGCGCTCGACGCTCGCGCGTTCGCGGCCGTCCTGCGTAACAACGGCCTCAACGCCATTCTGACGCTCGACATCGACGGATCCGAGCAGGTCGCACTGACCAAGTCGGTCGTCGTCCACCCGATCCGCCGCAGCATCGAGCACGCCGACCTCCTCGTCCTCAAAAAGGGCGAGCGCGTCTCCGTCGAGGTCAACGTCGTCGTCGAGGGTGACGCCGCAGCCGGCTCGCTCGTCACCACCGACTCCACCGCAGTCGAGATCGAGGCCGACGCACTGTCGATCCCCGAGCAGATCATCGTCTCCATCGAGGACGCAGCCATCGGGACGCAGATCACCGCAGGCGACCTGACGCTGCCCGACGGCGTCACGCTGATCTCCGATCCCGAACTGCTGCTCGTCAACGTCGTCGAGGCTCCGTCCGAGGAAGACCTCGAAGCCGATGGCGAAGGCACCGAGCCCGTCTCCGAGGTCGGCGAAGCCGAGACTCAGGAAGAGGCTGCAGGCGGCGAAGGCTCGGACGACTCCGAGAGCTGATTTCACCTCCTCCACTCGCGACGCGCCGCTCCCAGC
>NZ_JBAWFH010000235.1:0-7806 GCF_049591685.1 Rhodococcus sp. (in: high G+C Gram-positive bacteria)
GAACCGTGAGATTGACGTATCGCGGCCGATCGGCGATGAGGCCAAGCAGCCCGACCGAACCGGGGCGCTCGTCCTTGACCATGTCCTCCACGCGGGCGCGCGAGACGGTGTTGAACGCGGAGTCGACGGCCGCGAACACACCGGCCACGGGGACCAGCACCACCGCGGCGACGATCAGGGCCGGGGCACTGCTCACAGGTCGGTGCCCGGTGCGAATCCGGTCTTGCCGAGCAACCGGTTGTCGCGCGCAGCCTGTAGCTCGGCTTCTTCGGCGCGACGTTGGTCCTCGTACCACTCTTCGAGAATGCGGTTCTGCAAACCGAACATTTCTTTTTCCTCGTCGGGTTCGGCGTGGTCGTAGCCGAGGAGGTGCAGCACCCCGTGCACGGTCAGCAGCGCCAGCTCATGCTCCAGCGGGTGGCCTGCCGCCGCAGCCTGATCGGCCGCGAAGGAGGGACACAACACGATGTCCCCGAGCATCGACGGGCCGGGCTCCGGGGCGTCGGGACGACCACCGGGTTCGAGCTCGTCCATGGGGAACGACATGACATCCGTGGGACCGGGCAGGTCCATCCATCGCATGTGCAGGTCGGCCATGGTGGCCGAGTCGACGAGCACCATCGACAGCTCGGCTGCGGGGTGCACGTCCATACTCGCGATCGCAAACCTGGCCACAGAAACGAGTCCAGGCTCGGAGACATCCATCCCCGACTCGTTGGACACCTCGATACTCATCTACCGCTCATTCTTTCTATCGTCTGATTCGCGCTGCTGCGATCCAAGTGTGCGTCGAACATCGGTGACCTTATCGGCGTGCCGCACGAGGCCCCGACGAGCGCCGGTGCGCTCGGTTGCCGACCTGGCTATCGTCGTCCCGGATTGCTTCGAATCGTTCGTAGGCGTCGACGATGTCGGACACCAGTCGATGCCGAACGACGTCGCTGCTGGTCAACTGCGCGAAGTGGATGTCATCGACATCGGTGAGAATTTCGCTGGCCGCGCGCAAGCCGGATCGGGCGCCGCCGGGAAGGTCGACCTGAGTGATGTCGCCCGTCACGACGATCTTCGAGCCGAAGCCGAGCCTGGTCAGGAACATCTTCATCTGCTCGGCGGTGGTGTTCTGTGCCTCGTCCAAGATGATGAAGGCGTCGTTGAGCGTGCGGCCACGCATGTATGCGAGCGGCGCGACCTCGATGACGCCGGCCTGCATCAACTTCGGGATGGCCTCGTCGTCCATCATGTCGTGCAATGCGTCGTGCAGCGGACGCAAATACGGGTCGATCTTCTCGTGCAGGGTGCCTGGCAGGAAGCCGAGACGCTCGCCTGCCTCGACGGCAGGGCGCGTCAGAATGATGCGGCTGACCTGTTTCTGCTGCAATGCCTGAACGGCCTTCGCCATGGCGAGGTAGGTCTTGCCGGTACCTGCGGGACCGATACCGAACACGATTGTGTTGGCATCGATGGCGTCGACGTAGCGTTTTTGGTTCAGAGTCTTGGGCCTGATCGTCTTACCGCGCCGCGACAAAATATCGAGGCTCAGCACCTCGGCCGGTGATTCTGCGACGCCCTCGGTGAGCATTGCCACCGCCCGCCGTACGGCGTCGGGTGTGAGCGGCTGGGCGCGCTTCACAACAGCCGCGAGCTCGGAAATCACGCGTTCGGCGAGCGCCACGTCGGCGACGTTTCCTGTCAGCGTCACTGCGGTACCGCGAACGTGGATGTCGGCGTTCAAGACCTCTTCGAGCGCACGCAGGTTTTCGTCCGATGCGCCGAGCAGCGGAGGGACTGCCTCGGGTGCCAATTCCATGCTGGACCGAACCTGACGTTCGGCAGGAAATTCGCTGTGTTCACTCACGTGGTGACTATGGCCTGCTTTCGGTGTCGCTGACGGCGGAGATGATGATGCTCGAAGTTTAACGCGCCTGCACCGATGCGCATTCCCATTATTCGGACGCCGGCCCCAGCAGAGCAGCCATCGACGCCGACCAGCTTCCGGTTCCGACCTGGAGGAATTCGAAGTGGCCCTCGCCTTCGACTACCGTCAGCGCGGCCTCGTCGCCTGCGGCTGTCGCGGCGTCGACGTAGCGCGTGCTGTGCGACAGCGGTACGAGTTCGTCCCTGTCGCCATGGACGCAGTGCACGCGAACACCGGTGAAACCCCGGTGCATGGGCGACGCGGACCGATACAACTCCGGTGCCTCTGCGTACGTCGCACCCATGAGCGCCTCGACCGACGGACTCGGCTGCCCGCCCTCGGGTCCTACGACGAGGTCGAGGACCCCCGCCTGCGCCACGACGAGCGACGGGCGGATCGGTGCGTCTGTTTCGCCCGCCAACCACACGGCGAGCTGACCTCCCGCCGAGTGACCGAGGACGCGTACGTCGTCGGTGTTCAGGGGAACGGTCGACTGAGCCTGCACCACGGTCCCGACGGCCTGCAGGGCGGCCAACACGTCGGCGCTCGTCTCCGGCCACGTTCCGCCCGCGCCAACACGCCGGTACTCGATGTTCCACGCCGCCATTCCGGCTCGCGCGCACTCGATGGCGTACTGCGTTCCCATGTTGAGGGCATAGTCGCCACTCCACGATCCACCGTGAACGATCAGCGCCACCGACAGCGTGTCGGCGCTCGGAACGTCCGGGAGGTACAGGTGACCGAATTGTTCGGGGTGCTCGCCGTAGGCGATCTTGGTGCGGTTCACGACTGTTCACCCGACTCGAGTGGCGGCCGTGCCCACCGATCGGTCAGCACACCGAGGGCGCCGAGAGCAACGGCGCCGGCCGTCGACGTGCGTAACACGTTGGGCCCCAACATGACCGGGGTTGCACCGGCGTCGGTCAAGGCGACGATCTCCCGGTTGTCGATGCCACCTTCGGGTCCGACGACGAGGAGTACCTCGGCAACGTCGCTAAACGGAAGCGACGCGAACTCCTTGGTAGCGGACTCGTGCAGCACCGCAACTACTCCGCCGGCCGAGACGACACTGCGCACCAGCGTCAGTACCGCCGCAGTGGTGTGCAGGTCGCTTACGGCGGGAACGAACGGTCGCCGAGACTGCTTGGCGGCCGCCGCGGCGACGTTGCGCCACCGAGTGACCCCCTTGTTCGCCTTGAGGCCCTCCCACCGCGCGACGCATCGCGCCGACTGCCACGGCACGATCGAATCGATGCCGGCTTCGGTGGCCAGTTCGACCGCGAGTTCGGAACGATCCGCCTTGGGAAGTGCTTGAACCAGACCGATGGACGGCCGGGGACGCTCGGCGGTGGCTCGGGACTCGACCGTCAACTCGAGACGGTCGCGCTCGACGGCGACGACAACGGTGTCGGCGACGCCGCCCATCCCGTCCGAGAGCACGATGCGCTCACCGACGCGGATTCGACGGACCGTCGCCGCGTGATGACCTTCCTTGCCGTCGAGAACTGCCACGCCCCCGACATCGGGCAACGAATCGAGATAGAAGACGGTTGCCGCCACCGTCAGCGACCGCTGAACGCTTCTCGCAGCCGGGAGAAAAGGCCGCCGCTGTGCTGCGAGCCCGTGGTGACCACCTCGGCGGTGTCCCGATCGCGGAGGCGCCTCAGGTCTTCGAGCAATTGGGTCTGCTTGCTGTCGAGACGCGATGGCACGACGACCTCGAGGTGGGCATGCAGATCGCCGCGAACGCCCGATCGAAGCTTCGGCATTCCGTGGCCTCGCAGTACTGCGACAGCGCCGGGCTGGGTGCCTTGGTCGACCGAGATCTCGGTGGGTCCATCGATGATGGCGTCGACCGAGACGGACGTGCCGAGCGCGGCGTCGACCATCGGGACGCGAACCGTGCAGTGCAGATCGTCGCCGTCGCGCACGAACACCTCGTGTTGCTGCTCGACGATCTCCACGTACAGGTCGCCTGCGGGCCCGCCGCCGGGGCCGACCTCACCCTGCGAAGCGAGCCGGATGCGCATGCCGTTGCTGACGCCGACCGGCACCTTCACCGAGATGTCGCGACGCGACCGAACCCGACCGTCTCCGCCACACTTGCGGCAGGGATCCGGGATGGTCTCGCCGGCGCCACGGCAGGTGGGGCATGGGCGCGACGTCATGACCTGACCGAGGAACGACCGCTGCACGGACTGAACTTCTCCGGCGCCGCCGCAGGTCTCGCAACGAACGGGCTTGGAATCGCCGTTCGTGCCCGCACCCGTGCACAGGTCACAGAGGATCGCGGTGTCGACGGTGATGTGCTTGGTGACGCCCGTCGCACACTCGTCGAGGGTCAGCTTGGTACGCAGCAGTGAGTCGGAACCAGGCTGAACGCGGCCGCGGGGGCCACGACCGCCACCGCCGGTGCCGCCGCCGAAGAAAGCTTCGAACACGTCGCCGAGGCCACCACCGAAGCCGGCGCCACCGAAGCCGCCCCCTCCGCCGCCGCCCTGCTGCAGTGGGTCGCCGCCGAGGTCGACGATGCGACGCTTCTCCGGGTCGGAGAGCACCTCGTAGGCCGTCGAGATCTCCTTGAAGCGCGCCTGAGCAGCTTCGTCCGGATTCACGTCGGGGTGTAGTTCACGAGCAAGCTTGCGGTACGCACGCTTGATCTCCTGATCGGTGGCCTTCTGGCCGACCCCGAGTGTTCCGTAATAGTCCCGTGCCACTTATGTCTCTTTCGTCTTGTCGATCGAACGTCGTCTCGTCGATCGAAGGTCGTCGCCTGAGAACTTGTCGAGCCTGTCAGCGTTCCGCGAGAACTTCGCCGATGTACCTCGCAACGGCTGCGACCGATGCGATTGTTCCTGGATAGTCCATCCGCGTGGGCCCGAGCACACCCATGCCCCCCAGCACCATGCCAGCCGAACCGTATCCGGTGGAAATCACCGAGGTACCACGCATCTCCTCGACCTGGGTCTCTTCGCCGATGCGCACAGTCACCGTTCGGGTGTCCTGTGTCACAGCGAGGAGCTTGAGCACGATGACCTGCTCCTCGAGAGCTTCGAGCACCGCACGCAGCGAGCCGGGGAAGCCTGCATCACCGGCGAAGTCCGCCGCGTTTCGAGTGAGGTTGGCGGTGCCCCCGAGCACCAGCCGCTCCTCGGGGTGCTCGACGAGCGATTCGATGAGCACCGTCGCGGACCTGATCATGGCGTCACGCAGGGCCGGGGGCGCGTTCTCGGCCAACTCGGCGACGGCAGCCGAGGCCGCAGCAAGCCTCTTGCCCTCCAGCGCGCCACCGAGAAGCCGCCTGAGCTGCGAGAGATCGTCTTCGTCCAGAACGTCACCGAGCTCGACGATGCGCTGATCGACTCGACCGGAATCGGTGATGAGCACCAGCAGCAACCGTGCCGGGGTCAACGCGACGATCTCGAGATGACGTACGGACGACGCCGACAGAGTCGGATACTGCACCACCGCGACCTGGCGCGTGAGCTGTGCCAGGAGTCGCACGCCTCGTCGCAGCACGTCGTCCAGGTCGACACCGTTTTCGAGGAACTCGAGAATGGCGCGGCGTTCGGCCGACGACAAAGGTTTGACATCGGCGATCCGATCGACGAACTGTCGGTAGCCCTTGTCCGTGGGAACCCGTCCCGAACTGGTGTGTGGCTGAGCGATGTATCCCTCCGCCTCGAGCACAGCCATGTCGTTGCGGACCGTGGCGCTCGACACACCGAGATTGTGCCGCTCGACCAATGCGCGAGAGCCGACCGGTTCCTGGGTGGACACGTAATCCGCGACGATCGCGCGCAGGATTTCGAAACGTCTGTCATCCGTGCCCGACATTGCCCAGTCCCCTCCGATCCGATCGTCCATACCGTGCCGCATGCGAGGCATCGCTTCCGTTGCACGAGTCTAGTAGCCGAAACACCGCCCACGCCGCAAGGCCTTAGTGTGGTCCGGTGGCCACTTCGACTTCGACGACTTTCACCGCATGATTTTCAAGGGAGTCCGAGACGGCAAGCCCTATCCAGAGCACGGTCTGTCATTGCGAGACTGGTCGAAGATCCCGCCGCGCCAGCTCCGGCTCGACGAGATAGTCACCACGACCAAGGTGCTCGAACTGGATCGATTACTGTCCGAAGACTCGACGTTCTACGGCGATCTCTTTCCGCACGCCGTGCACTTTCGCGGCGTGGTGTACCTGGAAGACGGATTGCACCGAGCCGTTCGGGCGGCACTCCGAAACCGAACGGTGCTCCATGCCCGGGTGTTCGACTACGACGCACTCGGCGCCTGACCCGATTCAGGCTGCGATGGTTCGCACGACCGCATCCGCCAGGAGGCGTCCGCGGTCGGTCAGCACATAGCGCCCTGCAGAGAACGTCATCAAACCGTCGGCCACGACTCGATCGGCAGCACTGACTTCGGCGTCATCGAGGGCGTCGGCGGAAAGGCCGCTTCGCAGCCGAATTTCGAGCATCAGCTTTTCGAGGTGACGGTCCTCGTCGCTCAGAAGCTCGCTACCAGCGACCGGCAGTTGTCCGGCCGCGAGTTGGTCGGCGTAGCGGGCGGGGTGCTTGACGTTCCAGAACCGAGTGCCGCCGATGTGGCTGTGCGCACCCGGGCCGGCTCCCCACCAATCGCCGCCGTCCCAGTAACCGACGTTGTGTTTGCACTCCGCAGACTCGTCGGTGGCCCAGTTGGACACCTCGTACCAGTGCAACCCGGCGTCGGTGAGCACGGAGTCGATGCGCTCGTATCGGGTGGCCAGAACGTCGTCGTCCGGCGCGGGCAACTCACCGCGTCGAACCTTGCGTGCCATCGCGGTGCCGTCCTCGACGATCAGGGCATAGGCTGACACGTGGTCGACCCCTGCTGCCAGCACCGCGTCGAGCGAGCTGTCCAGGTCCTCGGGCCGCTCTCCGGGGGTGCCGTAGATCAGGTCGAGGTTGACGTGCTCGAAGCCTGCCGACCTGGCCTCCTTCGCGGCGGTCACTGCTCGACCGGGCGTATGGGTGCGGTCGAGGATGGCGAGCACGTGTGCAGCGGCGGACTGCATGCCCAGCGAGACCCTGGTGAAGCCGGCCGCACGCAGTTCGTCGAAGAAGACCGGCGACGTCGATTCCGGGTTCGATTCCGTCGTCACTTCGGCGCCCGGTGTGAGGCCGAAACTCGTGCGCACGGCGCCCAACACGTCGGCCAGGCCGTTGCCACCGAGCAACGACGGGGTTCCACCGCCGACGAACACCGTATCGGCGGTCGGAACGAGGCCCGCCCGGCCACCAATCAGTGCCGCGGCGGTGTCCAGCTCACGACGCAGTCCTTCGAGCCACGACGCGGGCGACGCCGACGTCCCCAACTCACCGGCGGTAAAGGTGTTGAAGTCGCAGTAGCCGCAGCGCGTGGCGCAGAACGGGACGTGAACATAAATTCCGAAGGGTCGCTGCCCGACCCCGTCGAACGCTGTGTCGGGCAGTTCGAAGGCGACCGCGGCGGGGGAATTCACCACTTCAGTGTCCCAGACGCCGGAATGCCGATTTCACCACTCGGCGTGGCCGAGCGGTCCCGGCCTCCGCCAGCCTATTCACCCCGACATCGGGGTAAATAGGGCTCTGCGGTCGGACCTGGGCGAATGTCATGGCACAATGGGCATCGTGACTGACTTCGGGATACGGCTCGTGGCGCGCCGCCACGTCGATCTCAAGCGTGTGTGCAGCTCCTCGTGTCGATGCCGAGCGAGCCTGTAGCCGAGCTCTGCGCCGGCCCGCTCGAAACTCCCGCAACGCAGCTTCATTCGTCAGGACCCATGATCCGTCCGGATGCCTCGAGTGGTGAGTTCATGCCTCTCCCCTCGGTCGCCGGAAGCACAGAGATGCAGGAGCACAGATGTCGTCGAC
>NZ_JBAWFH010000236.1:0-1705 GCF_049591685.1 Rhodococcus sp. (in: high G+C Gram-positive bacteria)
ACGAAAACGACGAACCATGTGTCGAGACGAAACGGCGAGCGCCGACGTCCCGAACGACGAAGCCACCGACAACAGAGGTGTCCCCGATGGCCGCCGCTCCGATACCGACGACCCCGCACCGTTTTGACGTGCACAGGCCCAGAAAAGGGAGGACACGCTCTAAGGAGCGGGGTTTCCCGGAGTGTGGTTCGTCGGTGCGTGGTCAGTCGAAGCATGATCGGTCGGTGCATGGTCCGAAGATGCATGGTCCGAAGATGCGTGGTCCGAAGATGCGTGGTTCGTCGTTGCTGCATCCGGGTGCGGTTTCTTGCGCTTACCGAGCATGCGCGAAATACCGAGTTGCGCGGCCAGAACGATGGCGCCAACGATTGCACCGAGGATCGCGGATGCGATCGTGTTGACGATCCAGGCAAGCACCGGCCCGATGCCTGCGACGTCGCCGACGATCTCTTCACCGTGGTGCACGAGGTCGTAGATCGGATGGAAGCCGAGCTCGTCGATGCCGACGAGCAGGATGTGCCCGCCGACCCACAGCATGGCGGCCGTACCGACGATGCTGAGAAACGACATCACCTTCGGCATGCCCTTGACGAGTCCGCGGCCGAACTTCCGCGCGGCACCGGACTTGGTGTCGGCCAGGCGGAGTCCGATGTCGTCCATCTTCACGATCAGCGCGACCACGCCGTACACCACGACGGTGATGACGACGGCGACCACGGCCAGAATGATCAGGCGGTTCCAAAAGCCTTCTGCCGCGATGGTGTCCAGCGCGATGACCATGATCTCGGCGGACAGAATCAGATCGGTGCGTACGGCACCGGCGACCACACTGTCCTCGTCTTTCGGCTCGTCCGACGCCTCGTCGTGATGGCCGTGGCCCGAGATGGCACCCCAGATCTTGTGCATCGCCTCGTACGCGAGGTAGCAACCACCGAGCATCAGAATCGGGGTCAGCAGCCACGGCAGGAACTGGCTCAGCAGCAATGCGATGGGGAGAATGATCAGCAGCTTGTTGCGCAGCGAGCCGATGGCGATCCGCTTGATGATCGGCAATTCACGCTCGGCCGCCAGTCCGCGAACATACTGCGGCGTCACTGCTGCATCGTCGATGACGACGCCTGCAGCTTTTGCGGTCGCCTTACCCGTCGCCGCGCCTACGTCGTCGATGGACGCCGCTGCCAACCGCGCGAGCGCAGCAACGTCGTCCAGCAATGCAACGAGTCCACCCGCCATCTTCGGCCCCTTACATTGTCGTCCCGACGTGTCAGGGGAACGATACCGCGCAGCGATCTCCCGAACCGTTGCTGACGAACTCGACGTCACTCCGACACCTGCCGGTCGATGTGCGGCGGCGGAGCAATCCGTCGATGCGGTGCTGGTCACGCTCGCAGTCGACGATCGGTGAAAGCACCCGCACTCGTCGGCTTGTTACCATGCCCCACATGTCGGTGACCACGCGAATCCTTGCCGGAACGACTGC
The DNA here is from genome assembly GCF_049591685.1 of Rhodococcus sp. (in: high G+C Gram-positive bacteria). Taxonomy (GTDB): domain Bacteria; phylum Actinomycetota; class Actinomycetes; order Mycobacteriales; family Mycobacteriaceae; genus Rhodococcoides. The sequence continues at coordinate 1,481 of NZ_JBAWFH010000236.1, forward strand.
TTCTCTCATGCTGTTCGGCGGTTCCGTCTCGGTTGCGCACGCGGCGCCGATCGACGTGCCGCCGGAGGCGGCCCAACTCGACGTGCCGCCGCAGCCGGCCCCTACCGACGCGCCGCTGCTTCCGTCAGCTGAGTCCGAGGTCGAATTCGTTTCCGACGGCATCACCTATTACGGAAGCCTCCGCACGCCTGCCGGCGCGCCGCGCGGGGCTTCACTGTTGCTTCC
>NZ_JBAWFH010000237.1:0-40092 GCF_049591685.1 Rhodococcus sp. (in: high G+C Gram-positive bacteria)
GGTTCTGGGTTCTCCCGAAGATCCCACTTCGGTCATCAGCGCGCAAGAGAAATACTGGACGTCGGTATTGTCGGGGCTCGCCGAGCAGATTGACCTGCCGACGGACCGTCCACGCCCGAGGGTGTCCTCCGGGCGGGGAACGAAGCACGTGATCGACCTCGATGTATCCGTCCACCGACAGCTCGCGAGCCTCGCACGCAGCCGCGGGGTGACCTCGTTCATGGTGGTGCATGCGGCGTTGGCGGTGTTGTTGTCGCGGTTGTCGGGTAGTGCGGATGTGGCGGTGGGTACGCCGGTTGCCGGTCGTGGTGAGGCTGCGCTCGATGATGTGATCGGGATGTTCGTCAATACGTTGGTGTTGCGTACGTCGGTGGGGGGTTCGTCGAGTTTCGACGAGGTTTTGGCGGGTGTGCGCGAGGTGGATCTGTCGGCGTTCGCGCATGCCGATGTGCCGTTCGAGCGGGTGGTGGAGGTGGTGGACCCAGCTCGGGCGCAGGGCCGGCATCCCATCTTCCAGGTCCTGTTGACCTTCGGCGACGTGGGCGGCGAAATCTTCGAACTCGCCGGCCTGGCCGTCGAACCGATCGGCATCGACGTCGCGATGGCAAAATTCGACCTGGAGTTCACCGTGTCCGAGAGGCGCACCGTCCGCGGTGAACTCGACGGAATGACGGCAGTCGTCACCTACGCCACCGATCTGTTCGACGCATCGACGATCCAAACACTGGCCGACCGGTTCACGACTCTTCTCGCTGCCGCGACCGCGAACCCGGCGTGCATCGTCGGCGACATCGAGTTGATCGACTCGAACGAACGGGCTTGGCTGGTCGACGAACTCAATGCGACAGGACACGATCTAGACGAGTCGAGGACGTTGGCTTCCGAGTTAGCGGCAGCGGTCGCCGCGTCGCGTGACTCGGTAGCGGTTACCTTCGAGGGGCGGTCGCTCACGTACCGGGAATTCGCTAGACGTGTCAACCGCCAGGCGCGACAACTGATTTCCCGCGGTATCGGGCCGGAGTCGTTCGTTGCCGTGGCGATGGACCGATCCCTGGAGATGATGGTTGCTATTCACGCCATCGTTGCATCCGGCGCCGCCTACGTCCCGGTCGATGCTGACCAACCCGCCGACCGCATCGAATACATCCTGCAGACCGCCGGCGCATCGCTGGTTCTGACGTCGCGACCCGACTTTTCCCCGACCAGCGGTACGTCTGTCGTTGTCGTCGAACCCGACGGGGCGCAAGGCTTTTCCGATGCGCCGGTGACGGATTCGGATCGGGTGGGGCCGGTGTCGGCGGACAATACGGCGTATGTGTTGTTCACGTCGGGTTCGACGGGTCGGCCGAAGGGGGTGTCGGTTTCTCATCGGGCGATTGTGAATCGGTTGGTGTGGATGCAGGCGGAGTACGGTTTGCGGGTCGATGATGTGGTGGTTCAGAAGACGCCGGTGACGTTCGATGTGTCGGTGTGGGAGTTGTTCTGGCCGTTGCAGGTGGGTGCGCGGTTGGTGGTGGCGCGTCCGGATGGTCATCGTGATCCTGGGTATTTGGCGGGGTTGTTCGGTGATGAGGGTGTGACGGTGGCGCATTTCGTGCCGTCGATGTTGGCGGTGTTCGCGGCGGAGCGGTTGGCGGTGCGGGCGGGTGCGTTGCGGTGGTTGTTTGCTTCGGGTGAGGCGTTGCCGGTGGCGACGGCGGGTGCGGTGGTGTCGGTGTTGCCGTCGGTGCGGTTGGTGAATTTGTACGGGCCGACCGAGGCTGCGGTGGATGTGACGTTTCATGAGTTCGTTGTTTCGGATGTGGTGTCGGTTCCGATCGGTCGGCCGGTGTTCAACACTCGGGTGTACGTTCTCGACGACCGGCTGCGCCCGGTACCGACAGGTGTCGCCGGCGAGTTGTACCTCGGTGGTGTGCAACTGGCGCGGGGCTACGCGGCCCGACCTGAGCTGACCGCGGACCGGTTCGTCGCGAACCCATTCGACAACAACGGAACCCGCCTGTACCGAACGGGTGACGTGGCGCGATGGAACTCCTCGGGGGAGTTGGAGTACATCGGCCGATCCGACTTTCAGGTCAAGCTACGAGGCCTCCGCATCGAACTCGGCGAAATCGAGAATGCTCTCCTGACGCACCCGGCCGTGTCTCAGGCGGCTGTTATGGTGCGCGGTGATCGGTTGGTCGCCTACGTCATTGCCCCCGCCGGCGTGGGCATCGATGTATCGTCGGTGAAAGAGCACGTTGCACAATCGCTACCGGAGTACATGGTTCCTCCCGCCCTGCTGGTCCTCGACGCGTTCCCGACAGGCCCGACAGGAAAGCTGAACCGCCGGGCATTGCCGGCCCCGATGTTCGAGGCTGTCGAATTCCACGCACCCGCCACCGGAACCGAGCGCATCGTCGCTGGAGTCTTCGCCGACTTACTCGGCTTGGCACGGGTGGGTCGGGATGACGACTTCTTCGCGCTCGGCGGTAACTCGCTCATCGCGACGCAGGTCACCGCCCGCATCGGCGCGCTGGTCGACGCGCAGGTGCCGGTACGCACCCTCTTCGACGCGACCACCGTGGCCGGGCTCGCCGCCCGCGTCGAGAACACCGTCGGTACCGGTGGCCGGATACCGTTGACGGCAGGCAGTCGGCCCACGCACATTCCGTTGTCGCTGGCGCAGCAGCGCATGTGGTTCCTCGATCGATTCGAACCGAACTCGGCTGCCTACAACATCCCCGTCGTCGTACGACTGAACGGACAGCTCGACGTCTCAGCGCTTACCCAGGCAGTGGACGATGTGCGTGAGCGGCACGAGTCCCTCCGGACCATCTATCCGGAGATCGACGGAGTCGGACATCAGGTGATCCTTCCGCTCGTCGACAGCCCGTCGTTGTTCGATGTCGTTGGATGTACCGAAAGTGAAGCCCGCCAATTGATTCGGGAGTTGGTGATGGGCGGCTTCGTCCTGGCCACCTCGGCCCCGTTCCGCGCTCGGCTGTACCGCATCGCAGATTCCGAGAGCATCCTCGCCGTCGTCGTGCACCACATAGCCGCGGACGGCTTCTCCGCCGGACCGCTGGTGAAAGACCTCGTCGAGGCCTACTCGGCGCGAAAGTCCGGATCCGCGCCGTCGTGGGAGCCTCTTCCCGTTCAGTATGCCGACTACGCGGTGTGGCAGCGAACAATACTCGGCGACGAGAACGAGGACCGCTCTCTCGCGCGCCGCCAGATCGACTTCTGGACAAACACACTCGACGGCATCGCCGAGCAGATCGACCTCCCGACGGACCGTCCGCGCCCGACTGTGCCCAGCGAACGCGGAGGGCTGCATTCGTTCGACATCGGCCCGGATACGCACCGCGGCATCGTCGAGCTCGGCCTGCAACTGGGCTGCACTCCGTTCATGATCGTGCACGCTGCGTTCGCGCTCTTGCTGGCCCGACTGTCCGATACCGACGACGTAACGATCGGTACCCCGATCGCAGGACGCGGTGAGCCCGCGCTCGACGACCTGATCGGCATGTTCGTCAACACGCTGGTTCTGCGTACTCCGGTGCGTGACGGCGCGACGTTCGCCGCACTCCTCGCCTCCGTCCGTGAGGTCGACCTCGATGCGTTCGCCAACGCGGACATCCCGTTCGAACGTCTCGTCGAAATACTCGATCCGCCGCGATCGACCGCTCGCCAGCCGCTGTTCCAGGTCATGCTGGCGTTCCAGAACCTCGAACGCAGTGCGGTCGAAATGCCTGGCGTCGGTGCAGCCGGGATGGAACTGGAAACCGGACTGTCCAAATTCGATCTTTACCTGACCATCTCCGAGCAGTTCGACCGTTCGGGGCGACCGCAGGGGATGCTCGGGCAGTTTCTCTACCTCACCGATCTCTTCGACGACGACACGATAAGGGCCATGAGTGCGCGCTTCCTTCGTGTTCTCGACGCTGTCGTGGCCGATCGTGAAGTCGTCGTCGGGGACATCGACCTGCTCGTCGACAACGAGTGGCAGTCCGTGATGCACGAGTGGAGCGGCGCCGCAGACGCCTGGGTGCCCGAGCCGCAGAACGTAACCAACGGACTGCTTCTCGACCGCTACCGGCAACAGGTGCTCACCGCACCGGACGCCGTCGCGGTCGTCTTCGGCGACGACGAGCTGACCTACGGCGAGTTCGATGCGCAGGTGAGCACGCTTGCGCAGGCGCTGATGTCGCGAGGTGTCGGTCTCGAAAGCGCTGTCGCAGTGGTGTCGACGCGGTCGGTGGAAATGCTGGTGGGGATCTACGCCGTGTTGGCATCCGGCGCAGCATATGTCCCCATCGACCCCGCGCAACCTCCTGAACGCATCCGCCACGTGCTACGCACAGCGTCCGCGTCGGTCGTGCTCTCGACGTCACGTGAACAACTGGCTCTCGACGGGTACGCCGTCATCGACATCGATGTGGTCGCCCGGGAATGGGCGAACGACGCCCCCGCGGCGTCGATCGCGATCGACGAGCGGGCAGCTCGCCCGACCCCGGATGCGGCAGCGTACGTATTGTTCACGTCCGGTTCGACGGGACAGCCGAAGGGCGTGATAGTCAGCCATCGCGCAATCGTCCACCGGTTGAACTGGATGCAGGCAGAATACGGACTGCGACGCGACGACGTCGTCGTGCAGAAGACGCCGTTGACCTTCGATGTGTCCGTCTGGGAGCTGTTCTGGCCGTTGCAGATCGGCGCGACTCTGGTGCTTGCCGCGCCGGACGGTCACCGTGACCCGACATATCTCGCAGACCTCTTCCGGCGTCGATCCGTCACGGTGGCCCACTTCGTCCCGTCGATGCTCGCAGTGTTCGTCGCGGAACCCGCTGCTCGCGGGGTGGACAGCTTGCGCCGGGTATTCGCGTCGGGGGAGGCGCTACCGGCGTCGACCGCAGGCGGACTGGCCGCTCTGCTGCCCGGCGTGCGGCTGGCCAACCTGTACGGGCCCACCGAAGCGGCAGTCGACGTCACGTTCCACGAATATTCCGCGCACGATACCGTCGGCATGCCGATCGGACGGCCGGTGCCCGGCAACGGTGTTCACGTTCTCGACGGCCGACTGCGTCCGGTACCACCCGGGGTGGTCGGCGAGCTTTATCTTTCGGGAGTGCAACTCGCTCGCGCATACGCCTCGAGGGCCGACTTGACCGCCGAGCGGTTCGTAGCCCACCCGTTCGGCCGGGATGGCGAACGCGCCTACCGGACCGGCGATGTCGTTCGGTGGAACCGACACGGCGAGCTCGAATACGTGGGACGCCGAGACTTTCAGATCAAATTGCGTGGCCAGCGCATCGAGCTCGGGGAGGTCGAAGCCGCGCTGACCGCGCATCCCACGGTCGCACAGGCCGCGGTGGTGCTCCGTACCGATCCGACCGCCGGCGACACCCTTGTCGGCTACGTGGTACCCGAGGCAACGGCCACCGTCGAGCCGGCCGATGTCCGTCGCCTCGCCGCCACCCGCGTTCCGGACTACATGGTCCCGACGTCGATCGTCGTCCTTGCAGCCCTTCCCGTCGGCCCGAGCGGCAAGCTGGACCGTCGGGCACTCCCGGATCCGGTGTATCGAGTGAAGACGTTTCGGCCGCCGTCCACACCCGTCGAGGAACTCGTCGCAGGTGTCTACGCCGAGCTGCTCGACGTGCCGAAAGTGGGACTCGACGACGATTTCTTCCTGCTCGGAGGCAACTCCCTGATTGCCACTCGAGTCGTCGCGAGGCTCGGAGCTCTGCTCGACACCGTGGTGCCGCTGCGAACACTGTTCGAGGCATCCGTCGTCGAATCTTTGGCCGCTCGAATCGAGACCGGCGGCCACCGAGCCGGGCGTCCAGCCATTACTGCACGCCGCAACCCGGATGCGCCGATCCCACTGTCCCTCGCCCAACAGCGCATGTGGTTCCTCAACAGACTCGATCCCGACTCGGCCGCCCACAACGTACCGGTGGCCATCCGTCTCGGAGGCGAACTCGATGTGCCGGCGTTCGAGCGAGCATTCCATGACGTGATCGATCGACACGACATTCTCCGGACCGTCTACCCGGATATCGATGGAACCGGGTATCAGGTCGTCGAGCCCGCTGCAACGAATCCCGTTGTCCTCCGCCACGCAGAGGTGACTGCGGATCAAGTGGTCGAAGCTGTTCTCGCTGAAACGAATCTCGGTTTCGATGTGACGCGCAACGTACCGATCAGAGCCGTGCTGCTGCGGGAATCCGCGCAAGCGCACATGCTGATCCTTGTGGCACATCACATCTCGGTCGACGGGTTTTCCATCGGGCCGCTGACCCGGGATCTGGTCCGTGCCTACGCCGCGCGGACCAACGGTCAGCACCCCGGTTGGACGCCGCTCGAACTCCAATACGCCGACTATGCCGTGTGGCAGCGCGAGTTGTTGGGCTCCGACGACGACTCGTCCTCCGGCGCCGCCGCCCAGGTCGCCTACTGGACCGAACGGCTCGCCGACATTCCAGACGAACTCGACCTGCCTTTCGACCATCCGCGGCCGGTCAGGGCATCGAATGTCGGTGCCGCGACCACCATTACGCTCGATCCCGACCTCCGGTCGCGAGCTGCACAGTTCGCGCTCGAGGTCGGCGCGACCCCGTTCATGGTCGTACACGCAGCGCTCGCAGTGTTGCTGGCAAAGCTCTCGGGCACAGACGGCATAGCGGTCGGAACACCGGTGGCCGGTCGAGGGGTCACCGAACTCGACGACATGATCGGCATGTTCGTCAACACTCTGGTGCTGCGCACCGAAATCGACGACGCGGCTTCGTTCGCGGACGTCGTCCGCCGTGTCCGTGACGTCGACCTGTCTGCGTTCTCCAATGCCGACATCCCCTTCGAGCGAGTCGTCGACGCCGTGTCGCCGCACAGGTCCCGTGGCCGGCACCCCCTGTTCCAGGTAATGCTCGCGTTCCAGAACCTCGGCCGGGCGCACCTCGAATTGCCGGGACTGACCATCAGCGGCATGGCGCTCGATACGGTTGCGGCCAAGTTCGATCTGCAGGTCACGGTGTCGGATTCAGCCGCGACGGCAGGCGGGGAACCTGGGTGGGATGTCGAGTTCGTCTATGCGACAGAGTTGTTCGAGCCGAAGACCGCAGACATCATCGCGTCCGGTTTCGTTCGGGTGCTGTCCGGCCTGTTGCGGGTGCCCGAGGGGCCGGTCGGTGACGTTGCCGTTGCTGCGCAGGCAGACCTCGACGTTCTCGTGCAGCACTGGAGTTCGAGCGGCCCGGATCAGCCGCGAACGCACGAAACGCTGATCGACGCATTCGCCTCAGCAGCCGCTTCGTCGCCCGATCGAGTCGCGATCCGGCACGACGGGCAGGCGTGGTCGTACGGTGAGATAGCCCGCCGCGCCGACGCGCTTGCGCGCCGACTGATCGAGGTCGGAGTATGCCCGGAACAGCTGGTGGCCGTGGCGCTACCGCGGACGGTCGACCTCGTCGTCTCTCTCCTTGCCGTATCCGCGGCCGGCGCGGCATACCTCCCCATCGATCCGAGTTATCCCACCGACCGCATCGACTTCATGATCGCCGATGCGCAGCCCGTCGTCGTGCTTGCAGCCGATGTCGGAACACACTTCGGATCCGTTCCCGTCATCGACGCCACCGCGGAACGCATAGACGGCCCGTTCGATGGGTTCGTGACGAACGCGGACCGCCCGGTGCCCCTGACGTCGCAGAATGCGGCGTACGTGATCTACACGTCGGGCTCGACCGGACGACCCAAAGGCGTTGCCGTCACCCATGACAACGTTCTGCGGCTGTTCGCCAACACCGCGTCGACCTTCCGCTTCGATGCCGACGACGTATGGACGATGTTCCATTCCTACGCATTCGACTTCTCGGTGTGGGAGATGTGGGGACCGCTCATTCACGGTGGGACCCTGGTGATCGTCGACTACCTCACCTCGCGCTCCCCGGACACGTTTCACGACCTCCTTGTCGACGAACGCGTCACTGTCCTCAATCAAACGCCGTCCGCCTTTCACCAACTCGCCGAAGTCGACCGCGCGAGGCCGACCGACGCAACGGCCCTGCGGCACGTGCTCTTCGGCGGCGAGGCGCTCGAACCTCGTCGATTGCAGACGTGGATGGAGCGACACGGCGACGGTTCCCAGAATGCACCCGGCACGAACACACCCGGACCGGCGCTGACGAACCTGTACGGCATCACCGAAACCACCGTGCATGTCACCGTTCGGCACATCACCTCGGAGGACCTGCGATCGGGGTCGGTGATCGGTGTGCCGATACCGGGTCTGCGCGTCTACGTACTCGATCGACGCCTACGGCCGGTTCCGGTGGGGGTCGCGGGGGAGATCTACGTCGCCGGTGGGCAACTGGCCAGGGGATACGTCGGTCGTCCCGGGTTGTCGTCCACCAGGTTCATCGCCGACCCCTTCGACGGCGGCGGCCGGCTGTACCGAACGGGTGACCGCGCGCGGTGGGTCGCTGCAGGGTCTTCCGGCGAGCTCGAATACCTGGGCCGTGTCGACGACCAGGTCAAGGTCCGTGGCTTCCGAATCGAGATCGGAGAAGTCGAAGCAGCGGTCGCGGCGCTGGTCGAAGTAGCGTCGACGGCCGTCGTCGTGCACAACGATCCGAACACCGGTGCCGCACTCGTCGCGTACGTCGTTCTCGTGGATCCGTCCACAGACCCCGATCACCTTCGGCAGGGCGTCGCCGCGCAGATTCCCGACTACATGGTGCCCTCCGTATTCGTCCCGATCGACACCATCCCCCTGACGGTCAACGGAAAGCTCGACAGGAAAGCGCTGCCCGCGCCCACCTATCGCGAGGCAACGTTCCGAGCGCCTGTCACCGCCGTCGAAGAGGTCGTAGCGACGGTGTACGCAGACGTGCTCGGACTCGACCGAGTGGGCGCGGACGACGACTTCTTCGCACTCGGCGGCAATTCCCTGATCGCGACTCGGGTGGCGGCGCGACTGGGAGTCGAATTGAACTCCACGGTCACGGTGCGTTCGTTGTTCGAGATCTCGACCGTAGCGGGATTGGCTGCCCGATTGTCCACAGACGTCGGCACAGGCCGGCGCGCCCCGCTCACGCGTCGAGTCAGGCCGAACATCGTGCCGCTGTCGTACGCGCAGCAGCGCATGTGGATCGCCAATCGCGTCGACGCCGACTCCACGGCCTACAACATCTCACTCGCATTGCGGATGAGCGGAAATCTCGACACGAGTGCTCTCGCCGACGCCGTACGAGATGTTGTCGAGCGACACGAAACGTTGCGAACTCGGTACCCGGAGGTGGACGGCGAGGGTAGCCAACTGGTGATGCTCGTCGACGACGTCGATCTTGCTTTCGACGCAGAAGTGATCGACGAAACCACTGCTGCACAACGGATTCGAACACTTTCTTCATCAACGTTCGACGTCACCGCAGCCGTGCCGGTCGTTGTCCGACTCCTCGAGATTTCGGAGACCGAACATGTGCTCGTGCTCGTCGTTCACCACATCGCCGCGGACGGCTTCTCGCTGGGACCGCTCACCCGCGACCTGATGGCTGCATACGCCGCACGTTCTACCGGTCGCCCACCGTTCTGGCCTCCGCTCGAGGTGCATTACTCGGACTATGTGCTGTGGCACCGTGACGTGCTGGGGGACACGTCGGACCCTGCTTCCGGCGTATCCGTCCAGGAACGCTTCTGGAGAAACACGTTGGCCGACCTGCCGGAACAGTCGGGCCCTGCAGTGGACCGTCCGCGTGCCTCGCAACCCTCCGGTCGAGGCTCTGCGCACCATTTCACAATCGACGCCGAGACCGTCGAGTCCATCGGGTCGGTCGCGCGAACGCACAACGCGACACTGTTCATGGTGTTGCACACCGCCGTTGCCGTTCTGCTGGCCAGGTTGTCCGGTAGCGACGACATCGCCGTGGGAACACCGGTCGCCGGACGCGGCGAGTCCGCACTCGACGTTCTCGTCGGAATGTTCGTCAACACCCTGGTCCTCCGGACGCCCGTACCCGCTGACGCAACGCTCACGCAGATACTGAACACAGTCAAAGAACGCGATCTCGATGCATTCATGCATTCCGACGTTCCGTTCGACCGGGTGGTCGACATTCTGGACCCACCTCGGTCGGCGTCCCGGTCACCCTTCTTCGACGTCGTGGTTGCGCTCCAGAACCACGAAACCTCACTGCTGCACTTACCGGGCCTGTTGATATCTGGGCTCGAAAGCGATGAGCGGACGGCCAACTACGACCTGCAGTTCGTTTTCGACCGAACACCCACCGACACCGGACCATCCACACTCGCATGCACCCTCGTGTACGCCGAGGACCTGTACGACCGAGCCACCGTCGAGACACTGTCGGATCGACTGACTCTCGTCCTGCGTGCAATGGCGCTGACGCCCGACGCCGTTGTGGAAAACATCGACATCCGGACAGAGACCGAACGAGCGGCGACGCATTCGGTGACGGACGCGCTCAGGACGCCGCTGGCGCGCACCCTTCCTCAGATGTTCGACGCCGTGGTGGAGGCAGAGCCGGACGCGCCCGCCATCGTCACCTCGGGACAGGAACTGAGCTACCTCGACGTGGCCGAACGTGCTGCTCGCATTGCGCGCTACCTGATCTCACGCAACATCGGGCCAGGTGACCACGTCGCGATAGAGGCGCGCGCGTCGCTCGACTTCGTCGTGATCGCCTGGGCGATATGGCAGTCCGGTGCTGCGATCGTGCTGGGCGACTATGCCCGTAACCGCGCAGGCGTTGTCGTCACCATGGACGCCAACGACTCCTTCGGTGCGGACGCGCCGACAGTCGTGCTCGGCGACCCCGACACTGCCGCAACAGTTGCGTCTCAGTCCGCGAGGCCGATCGGCTACGCGTCGCGCACGCGGCCGCTCACAGCGGACGATGCTGCCGTGGTGCTGTTCGACGGTGGTGTTCATCGTGTTGTCACACAGCGTGATTCGGTGACCGCAACCGCGGCTGCGCTGAACCGCTGGTCGATCACGTACGAGTCCCGACTGTTGATCGCCGATCCGCGAGTCGACACGGGTACGGCCGTATCGGGCGGAGCCGTATTGGGCGGAGCCGACTCGGCGGAGTGGCGCGCGTTCGGGGTGCTCGTCACTGCAGCCGCAGGCGCCGCATTCGTCGTCGAGCAACCGGAGCTCGAAGTGACGGACGTGATCGAGCAGAACTGGGTGTCCCACGTTCTGTCGACGGCACCCGACGACATCGGAGAGCACGAGGACCTCGACGCCGTGGTGGACATCGGCTCGGCTGCCCCGCCATGGGGGCGGTGATCGTCGTCGGCGAATGTTACGCGACTGATCGCGGATCTTGCGCCGATCGACGGATGGCCCGCTACTATTCGCCGAATAATAAGAATGAGGTTTGTTTTTCCACCAGAAAGGACGTGCTAACCATGACCCAGGTCTTTTCTGGATCACCAGCTCGATGCGAGGCGACGGCATGGTGATGCCGCTCGACGATGACGCAGACACGACGGCGTTCGCGGAACCGTACGACATCAGCGCATTCCACCGCCTCCACCTGCAGGACAGCGGGAACCGGCTGAGCTACTACGCGGGTGCAGCACGGCGCGGCCTGCGCTATCAGGTGCTCCCGCACTATTGGGGCAATCCACCCGCTTGGCGGCTGAAGTATCGATCCGTTGTCGGAACCCGAACGCTGCCGGATTTCGCGTGCCTCGGCGCGATCAAGAGCGGTACGAGCGACCTCTCGACGTACCTCTTCCAACACCCGTCCATCGTGCCGCCCCTGTCGAAGGAAATCTTCTCCGACAAGCCGAATTCGTGGCGTGCCCACTATCCGACGGTGGCCGAGATGGATCGCGTTCGGCGCGAGACGGGCAACGCATCGACCGGTTACTTCACGCCGTGGATGCATCACCACCCGCTGATGGACAACTACCGCGCGACCTGCCCCGACGCCAAGATTATTCTGATGCTGCGCAATCCGGTGGAACGGGCGTACTCGCATTACAAATGGGACCTGTTCCTCGGGGGCAAGGCGCAATCAGAACTCCCTTATTACACAACCTATGCCAACTACGTCGACATGTCGCTCGATCATTTCCCCGGCATGCCCTACCCTTCGCCGTCCGGTTTCCCGCTGCTACAAACCGGGATCTACGCAAAGTCGACGGCGAAGTGGATCGACAGGTTCGGCCGCGACCGAGTGCTCGTCGTGAAAGCCGAAGACTTCTTCTCCGACACCGTCGCTACCGTATGCGGCATCCACGAGTTTCTCGGACTACCTCCGACGCCACCGGTGGTGCACAAGGCCGTCAATCAGAATCCACTGAAGGCGCCTCCCCACGACAGCGAAGCACGGGGCCGCCTCGTGGAGTTCTACCGACCGTTCAACGACCAGTTGTACGAGGTGCTGGGGCGCGACCTCGGGTGGTCCTGACGGCTGCGAAGCCGGAAGCTACAACGGTTGGCCGCACACCAGGGGGTGTGCGTTCGCGTAGGCGGGATCGAGGGCACTGCTGATCATGTACGCCACGTCGGGGTCGCGAGTCAGGCCCATGTGCGACGACGTGTTGGCCGGGCACAGGTCTTGAACCCACTGATTGGACACCTGGCCAGTGCCGGCGTCGTCGAGGAAGGTGCGCTCGGGCGGCGTGACGACGTCGTCGTCACGGGTGGCGAGGACGGTGTAGTCGACGCCCGGCATCACTTCGGATCCCGCGTTGAGTTCCTTCAGCATCTGCGATCCGATGAGCTGCTGGGTTCCGGCGATACCGAAGATCAATTGCGACGTGAACTCACGCGGCAGTCCGAGCGACGTCGCCAATATGTACATCTGCTGGAGGCCGTTGAACGTCGTACCGTGATTGGTCGCGCCGAGGGTGACCAAGCGGTTCACCTTGTTCAGATCCGGATTCGCCGGATCGGTACCCCCGTTGAACTTGAGGTACTGACGCGCCATCGTTCCACCCTGGGAGTGACCGACCATGTCGACCTGGCTTGCGCCGGTACTCTGCAGCACCGCGTCGACGAAGCGTTCGAGCTCACCTGCCGACCGTTCGATGTCGTTGATGCCCCAGACAAGTAGGCTGTGGTCCCACATCACCGGCATCGCGCCGTAATTGAGTGCGAAAACGCAGTAGCCCTGCGACGCCAACTCGGGTGCCAGAGTGGGCCAGCTCTCCTGCATGTCGGTGTCTGTGCCGTGAATCAAGATCACCGGTCGTGGGTGGGCTTCGGACGGTCTGCACGTCCAATCGTTTGCGCCCTCCGGAGCTGTGCCCATCCGCTCGACGGCTGCCGCCAGAGTGGGCGGGGGAGCGGACTGAGCAGCGGCACTCGGCGACGTCACGAAGGCGGCCGTCGCAGCGAGGACAACGAGTGAGAACAAAGCCGAGATGGTCCGGGTGCCGCGCAGCGTGCAGCTGATCCTCACTCTGTAATCCCCTCGTCGAGATGCATTCGAGTCTCCATGGCAGTCGGTCTATTCAAGACTTACGGGAAATGCGATAAAAAGCAAACTGCTACCAAGCGAAAGCCTTATACGCGAATCCGCCCCGTAATTCACCTGTATGAGCCGCCACAGCTCGCATCCATTGACCCCTCGAAATGCCAGTGATGAAAGACGGGACGAGTGGGTTTCCCAGCAGCAACAGGGTCCACCAATAGAGAACCCGTGTCGCTTTCACCGGCGGGCAACCCCGTTCACGATAAATACCCTGAAGTTTCGCGAATCCGTAACCCAGACCGAATGCCTGTCGAACGAGCGGCCTCAATTCGTCCCTCAATCGGTAAGACACGAGTTGCTCGTTGCTCCAGCCGAACGAGTAGCCCGCAAGCTGCGCACGCCAACTGAACTCCACGTCCTGACTGGTGGCGAACTCGTTGTCCATTCCGCCGATCGCGCGATACACCTCTGCCCAGCAGCCCAGGCTCGCGCCGATTGCAAAAGGCAGGAACGCGGTCTTGCCCTGCCGTTCCGGCGGAGTGGTCGGGGTCCAAGACAGCGCCCGGGCAGAGTTGATGGTCGACGTCTCGACAGCTGTCCCCACAACATCGTGCTGCTGGGCGAGAGCGACGAGAGCCGAAAGCCAGCCGGGGTGAACTTCGTCGTCCGCGTCACAGAACGCCAAGATTTGCCCGGTGGCCTCGGCCGCACCGCAATTCCGCGCGTGCGCAGCCCCTGCCTGATCTGACGCGTCGACGTACCGCAGCGCCAACGTAATCACATGCCGGTGAGAAGCGATGTGGGCTGCCAATTCGGGACTGCCGCCGTTGTCGGCGACCACTACTTCGAAGGCATCCTGATAGTCCTGGCGGGAGAGTGCGTCTAGTTGAAGGTCCAGCAGCGCAATCGCGTTACGTACCGGGATGATCACAGAAACCAGTGGCTCGACCGCGCGGGGTTCGATCGTCGACATCTAAATATCGTAAATGCAACTTACTTACGCCGTCGACGATGCTCGGCGGTAGCCCCTGATGGCGGGATACAGGAAGACGGCAACCAAGCCGAACGACCAGGCGAGCGTTTGGAGAACCGGCATCAGCGTCTCTCCGCCCAGTGCGAGCGCTTTCATGGCGTCAACAGCACACGACATCGGTTGTGCTGCCACGATCGGCTGCAGCCAGGGCGGGTAGGCCAGAACGGGCACGAAACCGGAGTTGAAGAACAGCAGCAGCGTGCAGAGAATCGACACGAGTTCGACCAGGGGTGCGTCACCTGCCACGGTCGCCAAGAACGTGACGAGAACCGCGAACCCCAGTCCGAACACGATGGGTATGAGAATCAAACCGATTGCCGCCAGAGCGCCTTCGTTGAACCGGAATCCCAGGGCGAAGCCCATGGCCAGAATGACCAGTGTGGTGAGGAAGACCCGAACCGCTTCGGCCATCATCCGCCCGACGAGTCCGGCGGCGCGGTGAATCGGCAACGTCCAGAACCGAGACAGCAATCCGGTGGCACGCTCCTGTTTCAATCCCACCGCGCTGACGATGGAACCGAACATGGCGCCGATGAGCGCGATCAGCGGAACCTGCCCATACACGGCAGACTGACCCGTTGCCATCGAGATCGAATCGCCGAGCACCACGCGGAACATCAACAGCATCAGCGCCGGATACAAGACAGCTTGAATCATCGTCGTAGGGTCCCTGGACCAGCGCGTCAGCAGACGCTTGCACTGGATCAGGCTGTGTGTCCACAACGCGCCGAGAGAAGACTCCGGGAACGGCTTGTTGGGTTCCGGGAAGTCCAGCGTGCTGAGCGCGGTTCGTTGCGGTTGCAATGCGGTCATGGTCAGTCCCTCCGTCTCAGGCTGGCCCATAGCGCAAGAGGAACGAGCAGCACAGCACACCCGACGATCCACGCGAGGGCCGGGAAGATGACGGAGAACTGCACCGTCCCGTCGGCCATATCGCGCATAGCCGCCGAGAACTGAGATATCGGTTGGTTGCGCACGAACGGCCGGATCCATTCGGGGAAGCCGCTCTCGGGCACGAAACCGGTGGAAGCCATGCCGAGGATCAGTTGGGGAAGCGTCAGGGCCTGGCTGGTCGCTTCCGGACTCTTCGACATCGTGCCGATCGCGTCGGCGCCGAAGGAGAGGACAGTGCTGATGGCCATCGCCATCGCACCGAACATCACGGCCTGCCCCAACCCCGCGCTGAAGCGGAATCCGATGACGTGGCCATAGATCAGAGCTGCGGTCAACGTGACGATCGACCGGATGAAGGCACTGCTCATGCGAGCCATCAGCGGCGCCCCGATGGCGACGGGCATCGTCTTGAGCCGGGTGGACAGTCCGGTCATGGCCTCTGTCGACGCGCGTTGTGCGGACGAAATCGCCGTGAATGCCATCGCTTGAAGCACGATGATGGGCATGAGGAACTGCGCGTAGTCGATGCCCTGAAACTGCATGACGAACTTCAGCGGCAGATAGAACCCGAGCGTGAAGATCAACGGTGCAATGACGGCAACCAAGAGTTCGCCCTTGCGCACCATCGTGCGGACCGTGCGCGCGGTGAGCACCCGCCACTGCACGAAGCCGGACGGCTCGAACCGATTCTTCTTCGCGACGCGATTGCCGCTCGATTCGGTCGACCTGACAACGCCGGCGCCTGCCCGTTGATCTCGCGCTGCGGTCGTCACTGAGTCGACGCCGCAGTCGACGAGACCGCATCCGCGGACGCGGCATTGCTGTGCCCGGTGAGTGAGAGGAAGACATCGTCGAGGGATGGCCGGCGCAGTGCGATGTCAGCCAGCGGAATACCCGCCTGGTCGATCAGACGCAGCACCTCGGAGAGCGTCGCGGCACCGTCCGGCGCCGGAATCGACACGCGGTCGGCCCCGGGAGCGAGATCGGCGGCAACGGCCCGTGGAACAAGCTCGCCCAACACGCGCACCACGGAGGGCAGCTCATCCGGGTCGAACGGAACAACCTCGCAGAAGTTGCCGCCGGTCATGGCCTTGAGCTGGTCGGAAGTGCCTTCGGCGATGACCGTGCCCTTGTCGATGACGATGATGTTGTCGCTGAGGACGTCGGCTTCCTCGAGGTACTGCGTGGTGAGCAACACCGTGATGCCCTGTGCCTTCAGCGCCTCGACGAGAGCCCAGACGCCCTGGCGCGACCGCGGATCGAGTCCGGTCGTCGGCTCGTCCAGAAACACCACCTTGGGACGCACGACGAGGCCACACGCGATGTCGATGCGTCGACGCATACCGCCGGAGTAGCCGCGGACGGGCCGCTTACCGGTATCGAGCAGGTCGAACTCCTCGAGGAGCGCGTGGGCCCTCGTCCGGGCAGCCTTTTTGTCCAGTCCCATGAGACGACCGAACAGTTCGATATTCTCGCGCCCCGACAACGTGTCGTCCAGGGCGGCGTACTGACCCGTCATCATGATCGACCGTCGAACGGCGGGAGCGTCCGTGGCAACGTCGTGGCCCGCGACGATGGCGCGACCGGAATCCGGAGAGATCAGTGTTGCCAGAACCTTCACGGTGGTCGTCTTACCGGCCCCGTTGGGACCGAGGATTCCCAGTACCGACCCACGTGGGGCGGAGAAACTGATTCCGCGCAACGCGTGAACGTCGTCGAACGACTTGTGGACGTCCTCCACCAGTACTGCTGCGTCCTCGGGTAAGGGCATCGATTCTCCGTGCGGTCGGTGTACGTGCGGGTTGGATTCGGCAGTGGGTGCACCGCCACCGATAACCAATCCAGGTATTCGCCGGAAATGTTACCTGCCGGTTGCGCTGAGGCCGGTCGAGCGTTCAGGCCCAGTCGATGCCGATTTCGTCCTCGACATCCAGTTTGCGGCACAGTGAACGGATACCGCTGTAGTCCTGGACCAGGTGTGCACGTGAGCCGTCGTCGACGATGTCGCGGAGCATTGCGTCGAAATCGGGCACGGACTCGAGGCGGAGAATCGTCTCCCAGGTCGAGAAATCGGTGCTCGAGAAGGCATTCATACCTGCGGACAGGCCGTCGAGGAACAGACGCCGGTCGGTCGAGTCGAGTTTGTCGAAGACGATGACGGCCATCTCGTCGGCGATGGACGCATGGCAGTACTCGTCGCGGTTGTGCAATTTCACCGTGGCGCGATTGACCGGCTGCACGACGTCGTTGTCCTCGATCAAATCCAGGTACGACGTGATCGAGATCTCGGCAACCGTGGTGTAGGCGAGCGCGCTGAGAGCTGCTTCCGACGAGGTGGTGGCCTCCGCTTGCGCCGCACATTGCCTGCGAACCGTCGCGCTGAACGGAAGTGCTCGATCGGGCATCGACCACCCACGTTGGCGGCGAGTGAGCGCGCTGGCGTTGAGGTGCATCAGCGTGTGGTATTGCTCGTCGACCATGGCCTGCGTGACGGCGACCGCGAGGACATCACCCATTCCCGTGTCGAACACGTCTCGCGCCAGAAGCGAGAAGCCGGGATTGACCACGTGCTGCTCGACATCCATGACGTTCTTGTTGAACGCAATCCATCCCCACGCACGGATCTTCTGCTTCGTCGCCTCCGGCAGATTGCGATACGTCTCGTGCTCGGCGAACGGAATGAGCTCTTCCGGGTAGTCGTGCTTGGCGTGGTCGAACAGATCGTCCAGATCGGGCTCCGGCTTCTTCACGGTTGCCCGGTTGGCCCAGTTGCCTGCCAGACGCGACACGATGGCACTCTCGACCACATCGCTCGGATCGAAGTCGGGCAACTGCGGCGTCTCGATCATGGCTGGTCTCCCTCACGTGCTGAACCTCGAACGATACCGAAGAGTCGCGCGCACAAGTCGCCGTACGCGTCGATGTCCGGCACGGCGGCACCTGCTGCTCGCACGTATTCGCCGAACCTCCCCTCGGAAACGGTGTCGACAGCAGCGTCCATGTCGCGAACTGCGTCGGCGAGCGCACTGCGAGCGGCCGCAGCGTGCGGGTTGCCGGCCTGCACGTCCCAGTAGACCTCCGGCTCGCCCGCCGCAATTCGGGCCAGCAGGGCGAGGGCCGTTCGGGCAGGTGGGGGAGCGACGGCTTCGACCAACCCCGGATCGACGTGCAGCCGCGTTAATGCGCTGCCGAACGCCAACACGGCCGCGTGCGTGAGCGCCTGCGTCGCCGCGGCGAGACGATCATGGGTGTCCGAGTCGACCTCGACGACCCTGCCACCCCAGCCTCTGATTCGTCCCAGAAACTCCTCGGCGGCTGCGCCGGGGCTGTGCGTCACCGCCGCCACCGGTCGGCCTTCCATTCCCAGCGACGGCGCGAACATCGGGTTGATCCCCAGAACCGGGCCTGCGACGCCTTCTCGGGCGATCTTTGCCGCGAACGCGGACTTGACCGACAAAGTCTCCACGACGAGGGCTGTCTCGGTGAACAGTGTCAGCGAGATGTTCAGGGCGACGGACTCCGGTACCGCCAACACAACGGTGCCGGCACCGCGGAGCAGATTCGTCAGCCGTGCGCCGGGTTCGACGATGTCGCCGATTTCCCGATCTACTTCGCCCGCGGGCAAAGCGGGCGTGCCCACCGCGGTACCGAAGGGGCGGGTATCGACCGACATGACCGATCGGCCTCCGCGGCTCAGCAGCGTGCACAGCAAGGTACCCACGGCGCCGTTGCCGCCCACGACGATCGCGTCGTACTCGTTCATCGGTCGAGTTTCGCGCATCGACGCGGTCTCAGGGGAATCAGCGCGCCGGCGACACCCACACCGTGATCTCGGCATGAACCACTTCGGCTCCGCTCCGGTCGCGGATCGACACCGGGATCTGCACTTCGGCGCCGTCGCCGACGGCCTCGAAGTCCGGTACTTCATCGAGCTCGGCAACCGCCGTCAACGACGTCGTGGCCTTTCCGATGTAGCGAACCGTCATCGCTTTGGGAATCCAGCGGTGCGAGGGCGGCACCGTCGCTTCGGCAAGCATTCCCATGGCGACCTCGGCGAGGTTGCACGCCGCGATGGCGTGAAAGGTGCCGAGGTGGTTGCGGACGCCCCACCATTTCGGTGCACTCACCTCGCATCTGCCCGGTTCGAGAGAGCGCACGTACGGTAGAACCGAGCCGAAATAGGGCACACGAACGCACATGCCGGCCGAGAACAGCGCGGAGCCGAATCGGTTTCGGGGCAGTCTTCGCCACAGCGCGTACGTCGGTCCGGAGGCGCGTGCCTGCTCAGAGTTGGTCTCGACGGAATCCATCGTCGTACCCTACCGCCGAGTAAGTTCCGGGTGGAAGCAACTGGTGAGAGTGATACCGGACCGGATTTGAACTCCGGCACCATGTACGGCATACTGGTCGGGTTGCCTGGACACGGGACGCGCTTTCGTGCGGCCCGAACCGGGTAAGAGCAGAACGGAACCAGCACTCCACGTGAGTGCGTCCGGTTCGCCAGCTCGGAGATGTCGCCGCGCGCGCAGGGCAGTTCGAATGCCTTGCGCAACCGGATGTCGAAGATGAGCAAGCGGAGCGACGTGTCAGTAGAAATCCGACACGCCCGACCGCGTGGACCGGAGAACCATGACAGATGAACAGCGGCAACGGATCGGGTCTTTTTCCTGATCGCCAACGTTCGGTTCGTCGTGTGAGCACGAGGGCAGTTCGAGTCCTTTCGGCCAAGCCGAGCGACTCGGGGACTGTGCAGACGAGGTGAGGCAGGCCGAACGGCAGGCTTCACGACAAGCGGCAAGAAAAGGACACTAAGCGTGGCGGGACAAAAGATCCGCATCAGGCTCAAGGCCTACGACCATGAGGCGATCGACGCGTCAGCGCGCAAGATCGTCGAAACGGTCACCCGTACGGGTGCCCGTGTCGTCGGACCGGTGCCGTTGCCGACCGAAAAGAACGTGTACTGCGTCATCCGTTCGCCCCACAAGTACAAGGATTCGCGCGAACACTTCGAGATGCGTACTCACAAGCGGCTCATTGACATCCTCGACCCGACGCCGAAGACGGTCGACGCGCTCATGCGTATCGATCTGCCTGCCAGTGTCGACGTCAACATCCAGTGAGCGCGGAGACAACGATGACTGATAACAAGAATCGGCCTGCTGCAGGCATTCTGGGCACCAAGCTCGGAATGACCCAGGTCTTCGACGAGAACAACCGCGTCGTTCCCGTGACCGTGATCAAGGCCGGCCCCAATGTGGTCACCCAGATCCGCACGCAGGAGCGCGACGGCTACAGCGCCGTCCAGGTCGCCTTCGGTGCGATCGATCCCCGCAAGGTGAACAAGCCGGCCACCGGCCAGTTCGAGAAGGCAGGCGTCACGCCTCGCCGTCACGTCGTGGAGATCCGCGTTGCCGACGCCTCGCAGTTCGAGGTCGGCCAGGAGCTCACCGCTGCTGTGTTCGAGGACGGCGCATACGTCGACGTCACCGGCACCAGCAAGGGCAAGGGCTTCGCCGGAACCATGAAGCGACACGGCTTCAAGGGTCAGGGCGCGAGCCACGGTGCCCAGGCTGTTCACCGTCGTCCCGGATCCATCGGTGGCTGCGCCACCCCGGGTCGCGTGTTCAAGGGCATGCGCATGTCCGGACGTATGGGTGGCGACCGCGTCACCACGCAGAACCTCTCCGTCCACAAGGTGGACAACGAGAACGGTCTGCTCTTGATCAAGGGAGCAATCCCGGGCCGTCGCGGCAACGTCGTGATCGTCAAGTCTGCATTGAAGGGTGGTGCACGGGCATGACCAGCCTCGAGAAGAAGACTGAAACCAAGTTGACGCTGGACGTCAAGGAAGCCGGTGGCAAGACCAACGGCACCGTCGATCTCCCAGCCGAGATCTTCGACGCCCCGGCCAACATCGCACTGCTGCACCAGGTCGTAGTGGCGCAGCTCGCTGCCGCACGTCAGGGAACCCACTCCACGAAGACTCGTGGCGAGGTTCGCGGCGGTGGCAAGAAGCCGTATCGCCAGAAGGGCACCGGCCGCGCTCGTCAGGGCTCGACCCGTGCACCGCAGTTCGTCGGCGGTGGCACCGTCCACGGACCGCAGCCGCGTGACTACAGCCAGCGGACTCCCAAGAAGATGAAGGCCGCCGCACTGCGCGGAGCTCTTTCCGATCGGGCCCGCAGCGAGCGTCTGCACGTCATCACCGAACTGATCGCCGGACAGACACCGTCGACGAAGGTCGCCAAGTCCTTCATCGCCGAGATCTCCGACCGCAAGAAGGTTCTCCTCGTCGTCGGACGTGAGGACATCGCAGCGTGGAAGAGCGTTCAGAACCTGGAAGGTGTGCACCCCATCGCACCCGACCAGCTCAACACGTACGACGTGCTCGAAGCCGATGACGTCGTCTTCAGCGTGGAAGCGCTGAACACGTTCATCGCAGGGCCTGCGAAGAACGAGGAGGGAAGTAAGTGACCACCATCGCCGATCCCCGCGACATCTTGCTGGCGCCGGTCATCTCCGAGAAGTCCTACGGACTGATCGAGGAAGGCACCTACACCTTCCTGGTGCACCCGGACTCGAACAAGACGCAGATCAAGATTGCCGTCGAGAAGATCTTCGACGTCACCGTGACCAGCGTCAACACGCAGAACCGTCAGGGCAAGCGCAAGCGGACCCGTTTCGGTTACGGCAAGCGCAAGGACACCAAGCGCGCGCTCGTAACGCTCTCCGCCGACAGCAAGCCCATCGAGATCTTCGGAGGTCCGGTCGCTTAAGCGACTGGGACTCTTCGGATATAGAGGACGAGAAGACTCATGGCAATCCGTAAGTACAAGCCGACCACTCCGGGCCGCCGCGGCTCCAGTGTCTCCGATTTCGCGGAGATCACCCGCAGCACGCCCGAGAAGTCGCTGGTTCGCCCCCTGCACGGTCGCGGTGGACGTAACGCACACGGTCGTATCACCACTCGGCACAAGGGTGGCGGACACAAGCGCGCGTACCGTCTGATCGATTTCCGTCGCAATGACAAAGACGGCGTGCCGGCCAAGGTCGCTCACATCGAGTACGACCCCAACCGCACCGCCAACATCGCCCTGCTGCACTTCGCAGACGGCGAGAAGCGCTACATCGTGGCACCCAAGGGCATCGCCCAGGGTTCGCCGATCGAGCAGGGCGCAGGCGCCGACATCAAGCCGGGCAACAACCTGCCTCTGCGCAACATCCCGACGGGTACGACCATTCACGCGGTCGAGCTTCGTCCGGGTGGCGGCGCCAAGATGGCACGTTCCGCAGGCGCAAGCATCCAGCTCCTCGGTAAGGAAGGCGCGTACGCCACGCTGCGTATGCCTTCCGGTGAAATCCGTCGCGTCGACGTGCGCTGCCGCGCAACCGTCGGCGAGGTCGGCAACGCCGAGCAGTCGAACATCAACTGGGGCAAGGCCGGCCGCATGCGCTGGAAGGGCAAGCGCCCGACCGTCCGTGGTGTCGTCATGAACCCGGTCGACCACCCGCACGGTGGTGGTGAGGGCAAGACCTCCGGTGGCCGCCACCCGGTCAGCCCGTGGGGCCAGGCCGAGGGCCGTACCCGCAGCAAGAAGAAGGCGAGCGACAAGCTCATCGTCCGTCGTCGCCGTACCGGCAAGAACAAGCGCTAGGAGGGAGTTCAGAATGCCACGCAGCCTGAAGAAAGGCCCGTTCGTAGACGATCACCTCCTCGCGAAGGTGGACGTCCAGAACGACAAGGGGACCAAGCAGGTCATCAAGACCTGGTCTCGTCGCTCGACAATTCTCCCCGACTTCATCGGCCACACTTTCGCCGTCCACGACGGCCGTAAGCACGTGCCGGTGTTCGTGTCCGACTCGATGGTCGGCCACAAGCTCGGAGAGTTCGCACCGACCCGTACGTTCAAGGGTCACATCAAGGACGACCGGAAGGCGAAGAGGCGATGAGCAAGACCGAAACCGCCAACCCGACTGCCAAGGCCGTCGCGAAGCACGTACGCGTCACGCCCATGAAGGCTCGCCGCGTCGTCAATCTGGTTCGCGGGCGCTCCGTCGAGGACGCGCTCAACATCCTGAAGTTCGCGCCGCAGGCAGCCAGCGAGCCGGTCGCCAAGGTGATCGCCTCCGCAGCGGCCAACGCCGAGAACAACCTGGATCTCGACCCCAGCACACTGATCGTGGCGACTGCATTCGTTGACGAGGGCGCAACCCTCAAGCGATTCCAGCCGCGCGCTCAGGGCCGGGCATTCCGGATCCGCAAGCGCACCAGCCACATCACGGTGATCGTCGAGAGCCTGCCCAAGACCGGTGGACCCAGTCGTAACCGCCGTAAGGGCCAGGCATCCAAGGAAGGGGCTCAGTAGTGGGTCAGAAAATCAACCCGCACGGCTTCCGCTTGGGTATCACCACTGACTGGAAGTCGCGCTGGTACGCAGACAAGCAGTACGCGGAGTACGTCAAGGAAGACGTCGCCATCCGCAAGCTCCTCGCCACCGGCATGGAGCGCGCAGGAATCGCCAAGGTCGAAATCGAGCGCACCCGTGATCGTGTCCGCGTGGACATTCACACGGCACGCCCGGGCATCGTCATCGGTCGCCGCGGCGCCGAAGCCGACCGCATCCGCGGAGCACTCGAGAAGCTGACCGGCAAGCAGGTTCAGCTCAACATCCTCGAGGTCAAGAACGCCGAGTCCGAGGCTCAGCTCGTGGCCCAGGGTGTTGCCGAGCAGCTCAGCAACCGCGTCGCTTTCCGTCGCGCAATGCGCAAGGCCATCCAGTCGGCCATGCGTCAGCCGAACGTCAAGGGCATCCGAGTTCAGTGCTCCGGCCGTCTCGGCGGCGCCGAGATGTCCCGTTCCGAGTTCTACCGCGAAGGCCGCGTGCCGCTGCACACCCTTCGTGCGGACATCGACTACGGGCTGTACGAGGCAAAGACCACCTTCGGCCGCATCGGCGTGAAGGTCTGGATCTACAAGGGCGACATCGTCGGTGGTAAGCGTGAGCTCGCCGCCGCAGCCCCGGCCGCAGGTGGCGCAGATCGTCCGCGTCGCGAGCGTCCGTCTCGTCCGCGTCGCTCCGGTGCTTCGGGCACCACCGCGACGAGCACCGAGGCCGGTCGCGCGGCATCCGCAGAGGCTCCGGCCTCGACCGAGCCGAATCAGGAGGGCTGACTATGTTGATCCCACGCCGGGTCAAGCACCGTAAGCAGCACCACCCGAAGCGTTCGGGTGCTGCCAAGGGCGGGACCACCGTGACGTTCGGTGAATACGGCATCCAGGCTCTCGAGCCCGCCTACGTCACCAACCGTCAGATCGAAGCCTCTCGTATCGCGATCACCCGCCACATCAAGCGTGGCGGCAAGGTCTGGATCAACATCTTCCCGGACCGTCCCCTCACGAAGAAGCCTGCCGAGACCCGCATGGGTTCCGGTAAGGGTTCGCCCGAGTGGTGGGTTGCGAACGTCAAGCCGGGTCGGGTGCTCTTCGAGCTCTCGTTCCCGGACGAGAACATTGCGCGTCAGGCACTCACGCGCGCAATTCACAAGCTGCCTATGAAGGCACGAATCATCACCAGGGAGGAGCAGTTCTGATGGCTACCGGAACCCCAGCCGCAGAGCTTCGCGAGCTCACCGGTGAAGAGCTGGTCACCAAGCTGCGTGAGTCGAAGGAAGAGCTTTTCAACCTTCGTTTCCAGATGGCTACCGGCCAGCTGGACAACAACCGTCGACTGCGCACCGTTCGTCACGAGATCGCGCGCATCTACACCGTGCTGCGTGAGCGCGAGCTCGGCCTGGCAACAGGCCCCGCCGACGACACTGCAGGTGACGCGGCATGAGCGAGGAAAAGACTGTGACTGAAGAGCGTAACAACCGCAAGGTTCGGATCGGCTACGTCGTATCCGACAAGATGGAGAAGACGATCGTGGTCGAGCTGGAAGACAGGGTCAAGCACCCTCTCTACAGCAAGGTCATCCGTCGGACCA
Source organism: Rhodococcus sp. (in: high G+C Gram-positive bacteria) (assembly GCF_049591685.1). GTDB lineage: Bacteria > Actinomycetota > Actinomycetes > Mycobacteriales > Mycobacteriaceae > Rhodococcoides. The sequence continues at coordinate 25,341 of NZ_JBAWFH010000237.1, forward strand.
CCAAGGTCAAGGCACATGACGAGAAGGGCGACGCCGGCGTAGGCGATCGCGTACAGCTCATGGAGACCCGGCCGCTGTCTGCTACCAAGCACTGGCGGCTGGTCGAGGTCCTCGAAAAGGCCAAGTAAGACCGAATACGACAAAGCCCCCGTCCGATTTGGACGGGGGCTTTCTCATGCTTACCTCCCGAGCAGACCGCCCAAGGCTCCGCCGACGACTGCCTGCTCCCCGCTGCCCGCGCCGCCGATCATCTCGCCGGGAGGCTGCTCCGACGGCTGAACCACGACGAAGCCCCGGCCGCCGAACTCGAGCGTGAAACGTTCCCCTGTGCTTCGGCCCATCAGCGTGCCGAGCCCGAACGAATCGTTCTTCTTGACTCGCGTCGACAGGCTCGACGACCACGCGACCGCTGCTTGCGGATCGGCGAAGGAGGGCTGATCCACGTCCAGGACCACCGGTACACCGTCGGTGGTGATGGCGACCCGGCCGCGTCCCGAGAAGACGCAGTTGAAGAAGCCTGCATTGCCGGCAGACGCCGCACCCTGTACGCGTTTCACGTCGTACGACAACGATGCCTCGAAAGCCAGAACGTTTGCCCCGTTGATGGTGAGCCCGTCCGTTCCGTCGAGGTCGATGAGGTGGACGTCCTGAGCTGCGTTGGCGAGAAACAGATCACCCTGGCCGGAGACCTTCATCAAGGGCACACCCTCGCCGGACAGAGCCTGCTTCAACGCGCGCCCGAGACCTCCCGAACCTTTTGCTTCGAATCGAAGGTCGCCCTGGTAGGCCACCATTGACCCGGCTCGAGCCATGACGTCGCCGCTGAGCCCGACTCGGCACATCTTGCTGCCCTGCTTCTGGATGCCGGATCCGGGTACCTCGGCGATAGATTTCGATGCAGACGAGCGCTGATTCCTGTGCGAGTGCGTCAGCCGTGTAGGCGGCGACCGGTACGCCCGTAGCGTCGGACACCGTCACTGTCACGGGTCCCGTTGATGCGAAGTTCGCGAGATGGGTCCCGTCCAGGGTCGCAACGATCGCGACGGTATCGACGTCACCGGGTATCCGCGCGCAGTCGATCAGAATGCGGTGGCGTTCATCATCGCGGGGGTATTCGACGCCCTCTCCGATCAGTCGGTTGTAGACGACGAAATCCGCGTCCGAGCGCACGCGTCCGTCGGCAGCCAACAGCAGCGCGGAAACGTCGACGTCGTACGAAGCGTCGAGCCGGGCCGTCAACTGCACAGTAGGAACGGGATATTTCTATCCGCGGATGAGGGTCTTCACGCGACCCAGTCTGCCGTTGTCATACGACGGGTGTCGAGCAGCAGGAGGCTCGAATCGGACGCCGACCGGACATTCGGCAGTGAACAGCGGAGAAACCGTCGTACAACCGCAAACACTATTCGGACTATCCAATTGTCTTGTTTGCATCCGAGGCATGAATGTCTCGGGGTGCGGGTGGATACGAATGTCGATTAACGTGTCGATGCGGGCCGAATCGAGCGAGACGACAATTGGCGGAGGGTTGAACGGGAGATGACCGCGACACTGCACAACTCGAATCAGGGGTCGTCATCCGGCGACATATTCGTGTCGGTGGTAATTCCCGCGCGGAATTCTCTGCCGGACCTCGATCACCAATTGAATGGTCTCGCCGCGCAGAACTACGCAGGACCGATCGAAGTTATCGTTGCCGACAACGGTTCCGACGACGGTTTGTCCGACCACCTACGCGATCACGCGAAACGAGATTTGCTGAACCTGCGTCGTGTCGACGCCGGCGAACAAAGCGGCGCCTCGTACGCACGCAACCGTGGTGCTGTCGCAGCCAAAGGTGACTTCCTTGCATTCTGCGATGCAGACGACGTCGTGCATCCGGCATGGTTGGAAACACTCGTCGAACTCGCGGGGGAGGGCGACGTCGTGGGTACGGCCGTGGAGACGGAATCGGTCAACACCGAGCGTGCGCTCGACTGGACTCCCACTACACCGCCGGATGTGCAGGGAAAGACCACGTTTCTTCCCTACGCCATCGGAGCGAGCCTCGGATGCTGGGCCTCCGTGTACCGCGATCTCGACGGTATGTCGTGTGACCTGGAGGCCAGTGAGGACGTCGAATTCTGTTGGCGCGCACAGCTGAACGGGTACACCCTTGCTTTCGCACCCAAACAGTTGGTGGGCTATCGGCTTCGAGACGAACTGGTCCCGTTGATCAAGCAGTCGTACAAGCTGGGCTACGGGTTCGCACAGCTGCAGGGTGCTTACCGCGACAAGGGTTGCCCACCTGTTCACCTTCGCCGCGCAATGCGCTGGTGGGTGCTTCTCCTGCTCGGAAACCCTCTCGTGCCGCGGACCATCACGCGAATTTCACGTGGGCAGTGGCTCCGAGCTGTCGCGGCTCATGTGGGTGAATTTCGAGGAGGACTGCGTCACCGCGCTTTCGTGTGGTGAGCAGTCGGTCAACGCTCTCGAGGGTCGGGGCGAATGCATTTCGTTAGGCGCCCATGTTCCACTCTTCCGGTGACTAGAGACATACGATCGGAAGACTTACCCCTCGTCTCGGTCATCATCCCGACGTACAACGCGGTCGGCACCACCGGCGAGCAACTCGTCGCACTTGCTGCCCAGGACTACCCGCGTCGCTCTCTGTCGCTCTCCGCGATCCGACGCGGCAGATGGGTGTCCCTGGTGGCATTGTTTATCGGCCACTGCGAGGGTTCAATCCGTCACCGTGTCCTCTACTTCTGACCAGGTTCCCTCTCGAACCCGGAGGCGATTTGGCTGCGACCAGCGCCGTACCCTACACTTGACCGGTTGCCTGTGGCAGCGGTGTACCTACGTGTGCCCGCGCTGTGGCAGCCGACCGCGCGTGTCGGGACGGAAATCCGGCACGTATGCACATCCAGGTCTAGGAGAAGTTTGTGATTCAGCAGGAGTCGCGAGTACGCGTCGCTGATAACACGGGCGCGAAGGAAATCCTTTGCATCCGCGTTCTCGGTGGCTCGTCACGTCGCTACGCCGGAATCGGCGACATCATCGTAGCTACGGTGAAGGACGCCATTCCCGGTGGAAACATCAAGAAGGGTGAGGTCGTCAAGGCCGTCATCGTTCGTACCGTCAAGGAGCGTCGTCGCCCGGACGGTTCGTACATCCGTTTCGACGAGAACGCTGCCGTGCTGATCAAGCCGGACAACGATCCTCGCGGAACCCGCATCTTCGGCCCGGTCGGCCGCGAGCTGCGTGAGAAGAAGTTCATGAAGATCGTCTCGCTCGCCCCGGAGGTGCTGTAAATGAAGGTGCACAAGGGCGACACCGTTCTCGTGATCGCCGGCAAGGACAAGGGCGCCAAGGGCAAGGTCATTCAGGCCTACCCCGACAACAGCAAGGTTCTTGTCGAGGGCGTCAACCGCATCAAGAAGCACACCGCGGTGTCCGCCAACCAGCGCGGCGCGTCTTCGGGCGGAATCGTCACGCAGGAAGCCCCGATCCACATATCGAACGTTGCGGTCATCGATTCGGACGGAAACCCCACTCGCGTGGGCTACCGGACCGACGAGGAGACCGGCAAGCGCGTTCGGATTTCCCGGAAGAACGGGAAGGACATCTGAGATGACTACCACTGAGAACACGGCAGGCGTTCAGCCTCGCCTCAAGGCGCGCTACCGCGCCGAGATCAAGGACGCCCTCAACACCGAGTTTGCATACGACAACGTCATGCAGATCCCCGGTGTTGTCAAGGTTGTCGTCAACATGGGTGTCGGCGACGCCGCCCGTGACGCGAAGCTGATCAACGGCGCAGTTGCCGACCTCGCAGCGATCACCGGCCAGAAGCCGGAGATCCGCAAGGCTCGCAAGTCCATCGCGCAGTTCAAGCTCCGTGAGGGAATGCCCATCGGCGCGCGCGTCACGCTTCGCGGCGACCGCATGTGGGAGTTCCTGGACCGCTTGACCTCCATTGCCCTTCCCCGAATCAGGGACTTCCGCGGCCTTTCCGGCACGCAGTTCGACGGCAACGGAAACTACACGTTCGGCCTCAACGAGCAGTCGATGTTCCACGAGATCGACGTGGACAAGATCGACCGTCCGCGCGGCATGGACATCACTGTTGTGACCACCGCAACCAACAACGAAGAAGGCCGTGCGCTGCTCAAGCACCTCGGCTTCCCGTTCAAGGAGAACTGAGTCCATGGCTAAGAAGGCATTGGTCAACAAGGCCAACAAGAAGCCGAAGTTCGCGGTGCGTGCTTACACTCGCTGCAACCGCTGCGGCCGTCCCCACGCGGTCTTCCGCAAGTTCGGTCTCTGCCGTATCTGCGTCCGCGAAATGGCGCACCGCGGAGAGCTCCCGGGCGTTCACAAGAGCTCCTGGTGATTTGAGGCCCTCGGGCCTCGTTGCACCACGATGACGGGCGTGGGTTCCGAAAGGAACCCGCGCCCGTTTTTTGGTCGGTCAGAGTTCGCGAACGTCGGATTTGGAGTTTGCCCGGCGGTTGCCTACACTAGTGCGGTTGCCCGGGCTTCGTCGTGCCTGCACACGAGTCCTTGCACAATTCATGCAACCTCGAGTTCTCCGCACGCGGTAGAAGACCACGCGGAAGCTCGAAACACCTGGCAGTGCAGCAATGCATTGCCTGGAGCGCAACCCCTGACCGGCAAAAGTCGGTCAGGACATGTTCACTTCGTTGTAGGCCCACGATGTGACGAACCAGGCCCCGGGGTCACCATCACCCAGGGCACCAGTTCGCACGTGCTGCATGGGAACCGCTGCGAGAAAGGTGCACAGGTCACACCATGACGATGACCGATCCAATTGCAGACTTCTTGACCCGTCTGCGCAACGCCAACTCGGCGTACCACGACGAGGTGAAGCTTCCCCACTCGAAGCTGAAGGCGAACATCGCCGAGATCCTCAAGCGCGAGGGTTACATCGCTGATTTCCGTACCGAGGACGCCGAGGTGGGCAAGACCCTCATCGTCGATCTCAAGTACGGACCCAGCCGTGAGCGAAGCCTCGCAGGCGTGCGTCGCATCTCGAAGCCAGGCCTTCGTGTGTACGCAAAATCCACCAATCTGCCCAAGGTTCTCGGCGGCCTGGGCGTGGCGATCATCTCCACGTCCACCGGTTTGCTCACAGAGCGTCAGGCGGCCAAGCAGGGTGTGGGCGGAGAAGTCCTCGCCTACGTCTGGTAGGGGAGGCCACACCATGTCACGTATTGGAAAATTGCCGGTCGCGGTCCCCGCGGGCGTCGACATCACGATCGAAGGCCAGAACGTCGCGGTCAAGGGCCCCAAGGGTGCTCTCAGCCTGACGATCGCCGAGCCCATCCAGATTGCACGCGCGGACGACGGCGCCATCGCCGTCACCCGTCCGGACGACGAGCGCCGTAGTCGCTCGCTGCACGGCCTCTCGCGCACCCTGGTCGCCAACCTCATCACCGGTGTCACCAACGGTTACACCACCAAGATGGAAATCCACGGCGTCGGTTACCGCGTGGTACTCAAGGGCAAGGACCTCGAGTTCGCCCTCGGTTACAGCCACCCAGTGCTCATCGAGGCACCGGACGGCATCACGTTCACGGTCGAGTCGCCCACGCGATTCACCGTCACCGGCATCGACAAGCAGGCGGTCGGCCAGATCGCTGCCAACATTCGTCGTTTGCGGCGTCCGGACCCGTACAAGGGCAAGGGCATCCGCTACGAGGGTGAAGTTATCCGCCGCAAGGTCGGAAAGACGGGTAAGTGATATGAGCCAGCAAACAGCAACAGCAGACAAGGCGAAGGTCGACCGCACTCCTCGCGGCACCGATGTCTCGACGAAGCGTCGCTTGTCGAAGGCACGTCGTCACTTCCGCCTCCGCAAGAAGATCTCCGGAACGCCCGAGCGTCCTCGCTTGGTCGTCAACCGCTCCTCGCGTCACATTCACGTCCAGTTGGTCGACGACCTCGCGGGCCACACGCTGGCCAGCGCGTCGACGATCGAGGCCGACGTGCGCGCACTCGACGGAGACAAGAAGGCCCAGAGCGCGAAGGTCGGCGAGCTCATCGCCAGCCGCGCGAAGGCTGCCGGAATCGACGCGGTCGTCTTCGACCGTGGCGGCAACAACTACAGCGGCCGTATTGCGGCACTGGCAGATGCTGCTCGCGAAGGCGGGTTGACATTCTGATGATGACTCTTACTGACAACGGAAGGACAGCCTGATGCCGGGACGTCAACGGCGTGACGGCGGAAGCGGCCCCGCCGGACAGAACAGTGGACCGAACGCAGGCGGTGACAACAACCAGCGCGGTGACAATCGTGGTGGTCGTGACCGTCGCGACAACTCGCGCGGCGGGAACGCTGCCGAGAAGTCGAACTTCATCGAGCGCGTAGTCGCGATCAACCGCGTCTCCAAGGTCGTCAAGGGTGGTCGGCGCTTCAGCTTCACCGCCCTCGTCATCGTCGGAGACGGCAACGGCTTGGTCGGCGTCGGCTACGGCAAGGCCAAAGAGGTTCCCGCGGCGATTCAGAAGGGCGTCGAGGAGGCTCGCAAGAGCTTCTTCCGTGTTCCGATGATCGGCGGAACCATCACGCACCCCATCCAGGGTGAAGCTGCAGCAGGCATCGTCATGCTCCGCCCGGCCAGCGCCGGTACCGGAGTCATCGCCGGTGGTGCTGTTCGCGCCGTGCTGGAGTGCGCCGGAATCCACGACGTGCTGTCGAAGTCGCTCGGTAGCGACAACGCCATCAACGTCGTGCATGCCACCGTCGCAGCCCTCAAGGGTCTGCAGCGTCCAGAGGAAGTCGCGGCTCGCCGCGGTTTGACCCTCGAAGAGGTTGCGCCTGCCGGAATGCTGCGTGCGCGTGCACAGGCAGGAGCGGTCAAGTAATGGCACAGCTCAAGGTCACTCAGATCAAAAGCACCATCGGTCAGAAGTCGAACCAGCGGGACAGCCTGCGGACCCTCGGACTCAAAGGCATTCGCCAGTCCGTCGTTCGTGACGACACCCCGCAGACCCGAGGTCTGGTCAATGTCGTGCGCCACCTCGTAACTGTTGAGGAGGTCTAGCCATGACCATCAAACTGCATCACCTCCGTCCTGCACCCGGATCCAAGTCGGCGAAGATTCGCGTCGGCCGCGGTGAAGGCGGCAAGCGCGGCAAGACTGCCGGTCGCGGTACCAAGGGAACGGGCGCGCGTAAGAACGTGCCTGCGCGCTTCGAGGGTGGCCAGATGCCCCTTCACATGCGTCTCCCGAAGCTCAAGGGCTTCACCAACCCGAACCGGGTCGTCTTTCAGGTCGTGAACCTTCGCGACATCGAGCGGCTTTTCCCCGAGGGTGGCCAGGTCGGCATCGCCGAACTGATTGCCAAGGGTGCCGTACGCAAGAACCAGCCCGTCAAGGTGCTGGGCGACGGAGACCTGACCGTGAAGGTCGAGATCTCGGCCAACAAGTTCACCGGCTCCGCCAAGGAAAAGATCGCCGCTGCCGGCGGTTCTGTCACCGAGGTTTAGCCACAACCCGACTCCGGTCGGGACAGCAATGCGTCGATGGCCGCAGCGACAAGCTTCGCAAGAGGCTCGTGCTGCGGCCATCGCGGCGTTGTGGGTCAGTGCGCGTACCGCCCGAATGGTGGGTGCGCGGACTGATGGACCGGCGGTTCGACGCACACTGTTAGAGTTCTAGAGTTAACCAACAACGTTCGACGTGGGCGGCTATGCAGCCCGCAATCCAAGGTCGAGTGTCGACGGGCCCTACGCGGCTGCCGGGGCATCTCGACACCAACGCGCCTCGTACCAGGAGGATCTTTGCTTTCCGCCTTCGTGTCGGCCCTCAGGACCCCTGACCTGAGACGGAAGATCCTTTTCACGCTCGGTCTGGTCGCCCTGTACCGCTTCGGCGCTACTCTGCCTTCACCCGGCGTGGATTACGCCAATGTCCGAGCCTGCATCGACCAGGTCTCCGGCGGTGATCAGGCGGGTATCTACTCGCTCATCAACCTCTTCTCCGGCGGTGCGCTGCTCCAGCTTTCGGTGTTCGCGATCGGCATCATGCCGTACATCACCGCCAGCATCATCGTGCAGCTCCTTACCGTCGTCATCCCGAAGTTCGAGCAGCTCCGCAAGGAGGGCCAGTCCGGCCAGGCAAAGATGACGCAGTACACGCGTTATCTGTCGATCGCGCTGGCGATCCTGCAAGCCACCGGACTCGTTGCTCTTGCCTCACGTGGACAGCTCCTTCAGGGTTGCCAGCAAGACATCATCGCCGATCAGAGCGTCTTCGGCCTGATCATCATCGTGCTGGTCATGACTGCCGGCGCAGCAATGGTCATGTGGTTCGGAGAGGTCATCACCGAGCGCGGTGTCGGCAACGGCATGTCGCTCCTGATCTTCGCCGGTATCGCCTCCCGCATCCCGTCCGAGGGCAAGTCGATCCTCGATAGCCGCGGCGGCCTCGTGTTCGCACTGGTCTGCGTTGCCGCATTCCTGATCATCGCCGGCGTAGTTTTCGTCGAGCAGGGTCAGCGCCGCATCCCTGTGCAGTACGCGAAGCGCATGGTCGGTCGGAAGATGTACGGCGGATCGTCGACGTATCTTCCGCTGAAGGTCAATCAGGCCGGCGTCATCCCGGTGATCTTCGCGTCCTCGCTTCTCTACCTACCGAACTTGATCGCCCAGCTCACATCCGCGAGCACAGCCACGGATCCGAGCTGGTGGCAGCGAATCATCAACGAGTACCTGGTGAACCCGGCGAACCCGGTTTACATCGCCATCTACTTCGGACTCATCGTCTTCTTCACCTACTTCTACGTCGCCATCACCTTCAATCCGGAGGAACGTGCGGACGAGATGAAGAAGTTCGGCGGGTTCATTCCGGGTATTCGCCCGGGTCGGCCGACCGCCGATTACCTGAACTACGTCCTGAGCCGCATCACCTTGCCAGGCGCGATCTATCTGGGCACCATCGCCGTGCTGCCCAACCTGTTCCTCGATATCGGGAGCTCGGGCGGCGCGCAGAATTTGCCGTTCGGTGGCACCGCCGTACTCATCATGGTGAGCGTCGGCCTCGATACCGTGAAGCAGATCGAAAGTCAGTTGATGCAGCGTAACTACGAAGGGTTCCTCAAGTGAGACTCGTTCTTCTTGGTCCTCCCGGTGCCGGCAAAGGCACTCAAGCCGAAATTCTCTCGGAGAAGTTGGGCGTACCCCACATTTCGACCGGTGACCTCTTCCGCGCCAACATAGGGGAGAAGACACCCCTCGGCATCGAAGCCAAGAAGTACCTCGACGCCGGCGACCTCGTTCCGAGTGAATTGACCGTCGATATGGTGCGTAGCCGTCTCTCCGAGCCCGACGCGGTGAACGGATTCCTGCTCGACGGCTTCCCCCGCTCGACCGGGCAGGCGGAGTCGTTGGTCGGCATTCTCTCCGATCTCGGCGCATCCTTGGACGCCGTACTGTCCTTTGTCGTCGACGAGGACGTCGTCGTCGCCCGCATGCTTTCCCGTGGGCGTGCGGACGACAAGGAAGACGTCATTCGCAACCGGCTCAAGGTCTACCGCGACGAAACCGCGCCGTTGCTCGACTACTACTCCGATCAGATAGTGACCGTCGATGCAATGGGCGAGGTCGGCGAAGTGAGCGCCCGCGCGTTGAAGGCGATCGAGGGTCTCGGCAAGTAATGGCGTTCGGTCGTAAGCGCAAGGTGGTCCCGTTTCGCAGCCCTGGCGAGCTCGACGCCATGGCTGCGGCGGGTGCGATTGTCGGCGCCGCACTGGTCGCCGTGCGCGAAGCGGCGAAACCAGGCGTGTCAACGCTCGAACTCGACCGGGTGGCCGAGGCAGTGATCAGGGACGCAGGTGCAGTCCCGTCGTTCCTCGGCTATCACGGCTTCACCGGCAGTATCTGCTCGTCGGTCAACGACCGTGTGGTTCACGGGATCCCCTCGGCGGACGACATACTGGTCGCGGGCGATCTCGTGTCCATCGACTGCGGTGCGATACTCGACGGCTGGCACGGGGATTCCGCCTGGACGTTCGGCGTGGGAGACGTCATCGAAGCGGACGCGCTTCTCAGCGAAGCGACGCGGTTGTCGATGGAAGCAGGCATTGCGGCAATGATCGCCGGCAATAGGCTGACGGACGTCTCCCACGCGATCGAGAACGGCACCCACGCAGCAGAAAAAGCGCACGGCCGCGCATACGGGATCGTCGACGGCTACGGCGGACACGGCATCGGACGCGAAATGCACATGGAACCGTTCCTTGCCAACGAGGGCGCACCCGGCAAGGGCCCGGAACTGGTCGTCGGGTCGACGTTGGCGATCGAGCCGATGCTCACACTGGGTACGTACGAGACCGAGATTCTCGACGACGACTGGACGGTCGTCACCACCGACGGGTCCCGCTCTGCCCACTGGGAGCACACCGTTGCGGTCACCGAGAATGGCCCGCGAATCCTGACACTGCGGCCCGAGTAGCGCGTCAGACCTCGAGCTAGATGGTCACCGGGCCGTCGTTGACGAGGGCCACGGTCATGTAGGCGCCGAATTTCCCGGTTTCGACGTGTGCGCCGAGCGACCGAAGTGTTTCGCAGATGCAACTGTGACGCTCGCCTCGGTGACTCGCTGGATCAGCGCGCGCATGTGTTCCTGCCTCTGACGTCGACGGATCGGTCGAAATCGGTCACATTTGGCCTGGTGAGCGTTTGCCGGTAGCATAGGTCGACGGTGCGCTCTGCGTACCGGTTGTTCGCATGCCTGCGCAAGCCGGTCCTCGTTCGACCGGTTGACACCATCGACTTCTCGTCGGTGGCCAGTGAGCATCACGGTAACGGAAACAGATGCAATCAACCAGGTATAACGCCAGGGACGCGGAGGATATGGCTAAGAAAGACGGTGCCATCGAGGTCGAGGGCCGGGTAGTCGAACCCTTGCCCAATGCGATGTTTCGCATTGAGCTCGAGAACGGCCACAAGGTGCTCGCACACATCAGCGGAAAGATGCGCCAGCACTACATTCGTATCCTCCCGGAGGATCGCGTCGTAGTGGAGCTCTCTCCGTACGACCTCACGCGTGGGCGCATCGTTTACCGCTACAAGTAAGAGCTTCTCCGGCCACGTCCGGTCGGAGGGAACCATGCTCACGTCGAGCCGACGTCTTCGGGCGGATGGGGCGCGTGAGCTACACACAGGAGATCAGCGACGTGAAGGTTCAGCCGAGCGTCAAGAAGATCTGCGAGAAGTGCAAGGTGATTCGTCGTAACGGACGGGTCATGGTTATCTGCGAAAACCTGCGCCACAAGCAGCGTCAGGGATAACCACCGAGCACTCGCTTTTCTGCTTGGCACACAGCAAGAAGAAGACCTCCCAGCACCAACCGCGACATACGCGTTGCGGCATACCCCCGGCACGGAGGCCGGGGCCCCACTGAGTTGAAAGAGACCGTGTCTGCGTGACTCGGTCTCAGCGGTACAGAGGCACAGGGGACGGACTGGGAGCAGACCTCCGGACAAGAAAAGGATTGCCACATGGCACGTCTCGCAGGTGTTGATCTTCCGCGCGAAAAGCGCATGGAGATCGCACTGACTTACATCTACGGCGTAGGCCGTACCCGCTCCAAAGAAATCCTCGTGGCAACCGGTGTCAACCCGGATCTGCGCAGCAAGGATCTGTCCGACGAAGATCTGACCAAGCTCCGCGAGTACATCGAGGAGTCCCTCAAGGTCGAGGGCGACCTGCGCCGTGAGGTTCAGGCCGACATCCGTCGCAAGATCGAAATCGGCTGCTACCAGGGCCTTCGCCACCGTCGTGGTCTGCCCGTCCGTGGACAGCGCACCAAGACCAATGCGCGCACCCGTAAGGGCCCCAAGCGCACCATTGCCGGCAAGAAGAAGGCGAAGTAATGCCCCCTAAAGCACGCGGTACCGGTCCGAAGAAGGCGCAGAAGACGCGTCGCAGGGACAAGAAGAACGTCCCGCACGGATCTGCGCACATCAAGAGCACGTTCAACAACACGATCGTGTCGATCACCGACCCCGCAGGCAACGTCATCTCCTGGGCGTCCTCGGGCCACGTGGGCTTCAAGGGCTCGCGTAAGTCGACTCCGTTCGCCGCTCAGCTCGCAGCCGAAAGTGCTGCGCGCAAGGCGCAGGAGCACGGCGTCAAGAAGGTCGACGTGTTCGTCAAGGGTCCGGGCTCCGGCCGCGAGACCGCGATCCGCTCGCTTCAGGCTGCCGGCCTCGAGGTAGGCACCATCTCCGACGTCACTCCTCAGCCGCACAACGGCTGCCGTCCGCCGAAGCGGCGCCGGGTCTAGCGGGAAAGGGAAAGGTTACAAAGTAATGGCACGTTATACCGGTCCTATGACCCGCAAGTCCCGTCGTCTGCGCGTCGACCTCATCGGAGGCGACCAGGCGTTCGAGCGTCGTCCTTACCCGCCCGGCCAGCACGGCCGCGCGCGGATCAAGGAGAGCGAGTACCTGCTTCAGCTCCAGGAGAAGCAGAAGGCACGCTTCACCTACGGCGTCATGGAGAAGCAGTTCCGTCTCTACTACAAGGAAGCCAACAGCCGCCCCGGCAAGACCGGTGAGAACCTGTTGACGATCCTCGAGACTCGCCTCGACAACGTCGTGTACCGCGCCGGACTGGCACGCACACGTCGTCAGGCACGCCAGCTGGTCACGCATGGTCACTTCCTCGTGAACAACAAGCGAGTGGACATCCCCAGCTACCGCGTTTCGCAGTACGACATCATCGATGTCCGCGAGAAGTCCGCACAGACGCTGCCGATCCAGATCGCTCGCGAGAGCTACGGGGATCGTCCCGTCGCTCCGTGGCTGCAGGTCGTCCCCAACCGTCTTCGCATCCTGGTTCACCGGGTGCCGGAGCGCGCACAGATCGACGTGCCGCTCCAGGAGCAGCTCATCGTCGAGTACTACTCGAAGTAAGGCGCAGCGTGCCTGTGGGTGTTACCGATACCCGCAGGCATTCTCGCCTCCACACGTGGACGTCAAATAGCGGACGTCCGTACAGGAGGAACACACAATGCTCATTTCACAGCGCCCGACGTTGACCGAAGAGGTCATCGCCGACAACCGCTCGAAATTCGTCATCGAGCCGCTCGAGCCTGGCTTCGGTTACACCCTCGGCAACTCGCTCCGCCGCACCCTGCTGTCGTCGATCCCCGGCGCTGCTGTCACCAGCATCCGTATCGACGGCGTCCTCCACGAATTCACCACCGTCCCCGGAGTCAAGGAAGATGTCACCGACATCATTCTGAACCTCAAGGGACTCGTCGTGAGCTCCGAAGAGGACGAGCCGGTCACCATGTACGTCCGCAAGCAGGGCCCCGGCACTGTTACTGCAGGCGACATCGTTCCCCCGGCCGGCGTCACGGTGAACAACCCGGATCTGCACATCGCGACCCTGAACGACAAGGGCAAGTTGGAGGTCGAGCTCGTAGTCGAGCGCGGCCGCGGCTACGTGCCCGCCGTCCAGAACAAGGCGTCCGGCGCCGAGATCGGCCGTATCCCGGTCGACTCGATCTACTCGCCGGTCCTCAAGGTCACGTACAAGGTGGAGGCCACCCGCGTCGAACAGCGCACCGACTTCGATCGGCTCGTTCTCGATGTGGAGACCAAGAATTCCATCACCGCGCGGGACGCGCTCGCTTCGGCGGGCAAGACCCTGGTTGAGCTCTTCGGCCTCGCCCGTGAGCTGAACGTCGAAGCAGAAGGCATCGAGATCGGACCCTCGCCCGCCGAGGCCGATCACATCGCTTCCTTCGGACTCCCCATCGAGGATCTGGACCTCACCGTCCGGTCCTACAACTGCCTCAAGCGCGAAGGTGTTCACACCGTCGGCGAGTTGGTTGGTCGTACCGAGTCCGACCTGCTGGACATCCGTAACTTCGGACAGAAGTCCATCGACGAGGTGAAGGTCAAGCTGCATTCGCTCGGCCTTTCCCTCAAGGACAGCCCCGCGTCCTTCGATCCGACCACCGTGCCCGGATACGACGCCACCACGGGAACGTGGAGCGACACCGACGCAAGTTCCTTCGCAGACAGCGAAGGCGCCGAGCAGGACTACGCCGAGACAGAACAGCTGTAATCAGCTCGCTGGAGCTCTTACTAGGAGATTCATCATGCCCAAGCCCACCAAGGGCCGCCGTCTCGGCGGGTCGGCGTCGCACCAGAAGGCCATCTTGGCCAACCTCGCGACGGCACTCTTCGAACACGGCCGCATCACCACCACCGAGTCGAAGGCCAAGCGCCTTCGTCCCCACGCCGAGAAGCTTGTCACCCATGCCAAGAAGGGTGATCTCGCACATCGTCGTGAGGTTCTCAAGACCATCAACAACAAAGATGTCGTGCACAAGCTCTTCGCCGAGATCGGGCCTTTCTTCGCCGATCGCGACGGTGGCTACACGCGAATCATCAAGACCGTCCCCCGCAAGGGTGACAACTCGCCGATGGCCATCATCGAGCTCGTCAACGAGCAGACGGTGTCCAACGAAGCCGATCGCGCTCGCCGCGTGAAGGCATCGCAGGCACCTGCCGCCACCGAGGCGCCGGCAGCATCCGGGGACAACGTCGTCGAGGCTGTCGAAGCCGACGCGACCGACGCTGAGGTTGCCAACGCCGACGCCGTCATCGAGGGCATCGAGGACACGGACGCCCACGCGTCCGACGCCACCGAGGCCGAGGCTGTAGCAACTGAAACACCGGAGAAGAAGGACTAGTCCTTTTGAGCTCCGAGCACCACAGAAGCGGG
>NZ_JBAWFH010000238.1:0-2949 GCF_049591685.1 Rhodococcus sp. (in: high G+C Gram-positive bacteria)
GATCGATCACACATTTCGCCGTCGAGACGGCGGGTACGTTCGATCTCGACGCTGAACTCGAGATCTGGATCTCCGGCAACGCCGTGCCAATCCAGAAGCAGTTCACCAAACAGGTGGACATCTACGAAGTTCAGGCAATCCTCTCGCATTTCGTAGTTGCTTGATCCGGGTGTCGTCCGGGTGGATGCGCGGCCCAATGAGAACCATAATTGCGGAGATGTGCTGTTGTAAGGCCGATCCCAAGGCGCCTCCCGGCACGCTGTAGGGTTCGTCAACAAAGCAGACAGTGCGCGCACCGTAGGGACCTCGTTCCGGCTCTCGAGCATGAGGTGGTTCTGCGTTGCCGCCGTCGCCGGTTCGCAGAACGAACCGGAGTGTCGAACAGCTACATGCAGGAGAGTGCGGTCCATGTCGGTCCACAATTCATCAGTCGTCGAGGCTTGGGCAGAGCGGAATGGATACGGGCCAGCGAGGCCGTACGTCGCTGGAGAACTGAAGTCGATCGCGCCGCGCGCATCGGGCCTATATCTGCTCGAGTTCCTTGACGGTCAGGCGTACATCGGCATCTCCGTCGACATACAGGCCAGGTTGCGGCAGCACGGACTCAACCATGCTGACATTGGCGCGTTTCGCATCCGTCTGTTCGATGCGCCCTCCACCAAGCTCAGAGAAACCGAGCGAAGTTTGGTCCACTCCGCCGAGAAGGCAGGTTTTACCCTCCGCAACCGTGAACACGCTGCGGTCATTATCGGTTCTAGTTCGCTGGACCACGTTGTTTCCCCCGCTGAACAAGACGACTGGCTGAAAGACCCGTCGGCGTCGAACCGCTCCGACGGCACGGTCGGGGTCACGTACTCGGACTCGCAGCTCGCGGCTCACAACGCGTCGCACGAAAGGCTGAAACAACACCCGCGTTATCCCGAAGTCGTGCGCGCCTTGGGCGCGTACCTCGATGCGTGCGTGCCCTTTCCGGCTCGAACCGAGGGCACGTTCTGGACGGTCAGTTGCTACCCAGGCTCGTCGAAATCGTTGATCTTACGTTTGTCGATGGGAATGCTCGAGACCTTCTACATACTCGAGAATCCCAAGTCGGGTCTTCTCGAAGTGACGATGTTCGTCGATGGACGCCACCTTCCGGCACCTAAGTTGCTGTCTCGATGGAAGCTGTGGCGAAAGCTCTCGAAACATGTTCAGACGTGGCCAGGGGGTCACAAGTCTGCGGGGGCGTTCGAGCAGACCGTTGTCATCGACGACGTACATTCTACTGAGGAAGCTTTGCGGATTCCTGGAGTAGCTATGGCAGCGGCAAGCCACGCACTCGCCGTGATGCGGAAACGCCAGTCAGGGTACAAGATCTCCCATTGTCCCCAGCTTGCATCAGCGGGTACGGCGGCCCTCGGTTTGGAAACGGTGGACTCGCAGCCAGCGAGCGACCCTGTCGGCGAATCCTTCTCGGAGCGCATCGAGATTACGTCGCTGGACACGGCGGTCAGCGACGATAAGGGCGCTGATAAGTTGGGCGCGTTCGTTAGTGCGGACAGCTCGGGCGACGTTCGCCGGCATCTTTCCGATCTGGTGCATGCTGCGCTGCCGGACGGTCGCGATGACGTCGGTGTGCATTGGGGCTTGACTTGTATGCCCAGCACCAGCGCTGGCCGAGGCCGGAAGCGGCTTTACACGTTGAACGTCGGTCGTATCGAAGTGGGTTATGGGGTTGCGTCGACACAATCGGGCGAAGCCCCGCTGATCGGCACCATCGTGGTGTCAGCTTCCGAGCTCGAAGAGCGCACTGGCAGCAGCATCGACAGCCTCCGTCGAACGCACAAGCGGTTGAGCTTTGACCAACATGGCTACGTGGCTGCCAAGGGGGATGACGTGAGTATCCGATGGGGCTTCGACGCCGAGTCGCTTGCTCAGCTCGATCTTCTGCCGTGGCGCGAGGCGGTCGCAGTTCTTGCCGACGCCCTTCGGACGAGCAGATGCCCCTACGCCAAGTACCACAGTCACATCCTGCTGGACGAGCTGGCAGCTCAGGGGGAAGTTGTCTGACACCGTCCGGATTCGATCGAGCTGTGACGAGGCCCTTTCTGCACCTGACAGGTCCAATCCGGACAGGTCAGCATCCGAGAAGTAAAGGCCCGCTCCGTCGGAATTTGGGATGTAGCCAGGTCTTACTTCGGCGAAGTACTTCTAAACTGCCTGCCGGGCGTCCAAGTTGACCGGCCACACCTTCACGTCTTCGCGCCGTGTGCAGTACCCCGTCACGATGTCCTCTTGTGCTCTGCGAACGTCACACGGCGTGACGTCGGCTCAAAAGCCCCGTCGTGATCAGTGGACTCGCACGTTGGGAGCGCCGTTGTCCACGAACCATTGCTGTAGTTCGCGGCCACGGAGAAGCATCGGAGAGTCGGTACCGACGTCCAAAGTATCGCTGACGTCGCCGGTCATCAATGCGACTTTCGCGCCGCCGAGTTTCGCGCCAGTCAGCACCGCGTTACGTGGAATGGTGCCCCAGCTCGACTCCCGTAGGTCTGCTCCCCGCAAGTCGGTGCCGTGCATGAACGCGTCGTCGAGCTGCGTCCCGGACAGATCGGCGCCGCGTAGGTCCGTTTCGGTAAAATCCGCGTCCGAGAGGGCTGCGCCTGCCAGGACAGAGTCTTGCGCATTGCAGTGGGTGATCAACGCCTTCCGAAGGTCGGCGCCAGCGAGATCAGCTCGTTGCAGGTTTGCTTGCCGAATCCACGCGCTGTAGAGGCTGGTCCCGCGCAGGCGAACACCGACGAGTTGTCCGGCGCTCAGCTCAGCTCCGCCCAGTTCCAAACCCGAAAGGTCGGCGCCAGCAAAATCGAGTCCGCCACCACTGAGAACCGGTATGAAGCGACCGTTGGGATCGATCTCGTCGAAGAACTGGTTGAGGGCGGCTTGTGCATCCTGATCGTTGGGCCACTG
>NZ_JBAWFH010000239.1:0-1965 GCF_049591685.1 Rhodococcus sp. (in: high G+C Gram-positive bacteria)
ACGAAAACGACGAACCATGTGTCGAGACGAAACGGCGAGCGCCGACGTCCCGAACGACGAAGCCACCGACAACAGAGGTGTCCCCGATGGCCGCCGCTCCGATACCGACGACCCCGCACCGTTTTGATGGCCATAGACTTCCGAAGCCCGGCTGCTCCGACGGCAGTGCAGGCGGCGGCGCATTCCGCAGCAGTGCAGTCCGCAGCAGCGCAGTTCGCCGCGGCGCAGTCCGCAACAGCGCAGCCCGCGGCAGTGGACACTCGGGCCATACGGCGTAAGACGCGTTCTCGGTACGCCAGTGTCCGGAATCGGAAACAATCGACTGTTGTGCCCCACCCGAGCCCGAACCCCAACTCGAGCCCCAGCGCCCGCGGCATTGCTGTCCGCTACGGCGCAGGCATTCTACTGCTCAACGTGTTCGCGGCAGTGCAGGTGACCTTCGTCGTCGCACTGCTCGCCCGGTCCGAAACAGCATCGGTGGGCAGCGTCCTCACCGACCCCGAATTCAGCGCCTTCCGGTGGCTCGTGCCCATCGGCATAACAGCCGGAGCACTCGCGGGCGCGGTACTCGTCCTCCCCACCCTGCGGTGGGTCGCAGGCCGCGACATCCCCACCCCGGGCCAGGCCCGAGAAGCCGCCCGAATACCGCTGCGTCACACGATCTCCCACCTCCTGCTGTGGCTCTTCTTCGGTTTCGCGCTCGCAGCGCTCACCCTCGACACCGACAGCTCGATCACCGTGCTCATCGTCGTCGGAACCATCTTCGGTGCGGTCACCACAGCGGGCACGGGCTACCTACTGACCGAACGCGCACTGCGTCCTGTCCTGATTCGGGTATCGGACTCGCTGCCGTCGGGCAGGCGAGAATTCAGCGTCCTCACCCGCCTCGTCGCGACCTGGATCGTGTGCACGGCATTCCCCGTTGCCGGCATCACCCTCATCGTCATAGCCCACTCCACCGGCGCACCCGTCGCGATCCCCGCGCCCATCGAACTACCGATCCTCATCGTGTCCGCCATCGCCCTCGGCACCGGACTACGGGGAACCATCCTGGTCGCAAGATCGGTGTCGGAACCCGTCAGCGAAGTCAGCTCGGCCATGGCCGAGATCGAAAAGGGGGCCACCGATACGCGGGTACCGGTCTACGACTCGTCCGAAATCGGGAACCTGCAACGCGGATTCAACAGCATGTCGGCGGGCCTCGCCGAACGTGAACGCATGCGCGACCTGTTCGGCAGGCACGTCGGCACACAAGTCGCGTCGCGAGCACTCGAACAGTCCGACTTCCCCCGCGGCGACGTTCAATACGTGGCAGTACTGTTCATCGATCTCGTCGGCTCCACGACCTTCGCCGTCGACCACCCGCCGCAGCGCGTCGCGGACCTGCTCAACGAGTTCCTTGGCATCGTTGTCGCAACAGTCGACGACAATCTCGGCTTCATCAACAAGTTCGAAGGCGACGCCGCCCTCGCCGTATTTGGGGCACCGCGCCCCATCGACGACCCCGCCGGCGCCGCACTCCGAGCAGCACGACGACTACGCGTCGAACTCCGATCCCTCGATTCCCTCGACTTCGGCATCGGCGTCGCCGCAGGCGATGTATTCGCCGGAGACATCGGCGCCACCTCGCGCTACGAATACACCGTCATCGGCGCACCGGTGAACTGCGCCGCCCGACTCTCCGAGCTCGCCAAGAACGAACCGGCACGAATGCTCGCCGAACGCACAGTGGTGGACAAAGCCGCAGCCGACGAGGCACAGCACTGGACCTCGCGGGAACCGATCCTGCTGCGCGGACTCACCGAGCACACCGAGATCCGAACGATCGACTAGCGATCGCGCATCCGCTGAAGAACCTCGCGCATCGTGGAAACGTGCACGCCTTCCTCTGCCAACTCGCGCCGCGCCTTGCGACGAGTAGCCAACACCCCGATGATCGCAACGACCCACACCGGGTACTGCGCG
>NZ_JBAWFH010000240.1:0-2561 GCF_049591685.1 Rhodococcus sp. (in: high G+C Gram-positive bacteria)
GGCCCGAACAGGGCGACCACGAGCAGCAGCATCATCAGCAGTGGAAGCGAGAGTTGAGCTTCGAGAACGCGGGAGATGACCGCGTCGACCCATCCGCCGAAATAACCCGCGGCGCTGCCGGCGACGACGCCGATGATGCCGGAGACGATCACAGCGAGAATGCCGATCGTCAGGGAGACCTGGCCCCCGAAAAGGATGCGCGAGAGTAGATCGCGGCCGAGCTGATCGGTTCCCAGGAGGTGGCCGTCGGTCAGGGGCGGGAGTCGACGCGCAATGAGATTCGTTTGGTTTGGATCGTCCAGGGGGAGCAACCCGGCTAGCGCGACGGGCAGGATCACCGCGAGCGAGAGGGTCGTTCCCGCCCAGATCTTGACCCGGCTGTCGCGGCGCCTGCGAGTGGCGCCGGCTCTGGCGAAGTCGGCAGCGGTGACGGCGCTCGGGCGCTCGTTCACCGGTGGTTCGAGCAGTGCGGTCATATGCTTGCGCCCTTTCCGAGGCGGACCCGAGGATCGAGAAGTGGGTAGCAGAGGTCGACGAGCAACTGAACGAGCACGGCGAGCACTGCGGTGACGAGAACGGTTGCCTGGATGAGGGGGTAGTCGCGAGTCTCGAGAGCTCGCACCACGAGCGAGCCGACGCCTGGCCACGCGAACACCACCTCGACGACGACAACACCGTTGAGCATTCCTGCGAACCTCGTGCCGAGTGCAGTGACGACGGGGATCGCCGAGTTACGCATCGCGTACCGCCAGGTGAGTTCGCGTTCGGACACACCGCGCGATCGGGCGACAGTGATGTACGGGGACGCGTAGGCATTGACCATTTCCCGACGGACCATTCGCGAGATCAACGCGATCTGAAGGATCGAAATGGTCACCGTGGGCAAAATCAGCGACCACCAGGTGGTGAAGCCCGCGGCGGGCAACACGGGGATGAGCACCGCGAACAGAGTCACCAGCATCAACCCGCTCCAGAACTCGGGCATCGACTGTCCTGCAACGGTGACGGCGTTGGCGCCGAGTTCCCGACGGGTGTCAGCGTGCTTGGCCATCCAGACGCCGAGCGGAATCGACAGGACTGCGGTCAGCGCAATCGCGGCAACGGCCAAGGTGATCGTGTACGGCAGACGATCGAAGACGACGTCGAGCGCGGGCGCCTGGAACGAATACGACGTTCCGAACTGAAGATGCAGCAGATCCCACAGGTAAATCAAGTACTGCTGAAACACGGACTTGTCGAGGCCCATGTCGGCGCGGATCTGCGCCAGGTCCTCGGTGGAGGCCAGTGGGCCTGCCAACGCATATGCAGGGTCACCCGGTGCCATGCGGATCAGCACGAAGACGGTGGTGAGAGTCAGGAAAATCGTCAGGACGCTCTGCGCCAGGCGCTTGAGAACGTAACGCGCGGTTGCGTTCTTCGCGGCATTCCCGATCACCGGCACAGGCTTTTTCTTGTCGATTGTGAGGGTCATGACTCAGGCCTCCAGTCGGACTGAGCCGAGGTCGTAGGAGTTGATGGGCGTCAGTGCCACGTTCTGTACACGCGTTCGCTTGGCCAGCAGTGCATTCGGTACAAAGCTCCACAGGCACGGCCAGGTGTTCCAGATGTCCTGCTGTGCGTCTGCGAGCAATTCTGCCCGGCGGATCGGATCGGGTTCACTCGACGCCAGCTCGATCTTCTTCGTGATCTCGGGGAAGACGTAACCGTGGTAGGTGTCGCGGGTCGCTTCCTTCTCCGCCGTGCCCGCGTACATCCCCTGAATAGTGGTCAGCGCCAGACCGGTCTGGTTTCCGTACCCGTTTCCGAGCACATCCCAGTCACCCACCTTTCCCTGGCGCCACGAGGAGATGTCGCCGCCCGGCTCGAACTGTTGAAGGTTCACCCGGACGCCGATGTCGGTCATCATCTGGGTCACCGACTCCATCAGTGAAACGTCGTTGGTGAATTCACCGGTTTCCCAGATGAACGTGAGCTCGAGATCGGTGACGCCTTCCGCGTCGAGCATCTGTCGTGCCTTCGCGGGATCGAACGTGTACTTTCCGGTTTCCACCGCACCGGACAGGGTGCTGGGGGCGGCGCCCGTCGCCGGAACGGCCGAGCCGATGAGGACGTCGCGGGCGAGGGATTCACCATCGATCGCGTACGTCAACGCTTCGCGCACCTTGGGGTTGGCGAGCGGGTGGCCTGCAGGCTTGCGAAAGTTGAAGAACAGCTGGTTGATTCGTGTGCTCGGAACCGTTTCGATCTGTACTCCGGGAAGGGATGCCAATTGCTCTGCGGAGTCGGGACTGATCGAGTCGATGACATCGACCTCGCCGCTGCGCAGCGCGACGACTCGCGCGGCTTCCTCGGGTATGAACCGAACGCGCACCTGCCGAACCCTGGGCGCTTCGCCCCAGTAGTACTCATTGGCGACCAGGGTGTACTCCCCGGTTCCGCGATTGGAATCGGTGACGACGAACGGCCCCGTGCCGATACCCGATTGGAGTTCGTTCGGTTCGTTCGCCGAGGCAGGGGTGATGAGAATGTTGGACATCAGGCTGTCGAGAACGGGTAGGGGG
>NZ_JBAWFH010000241.1:0-3533 GCF_049591685.1 Rhodococcus sp. (in: high G+C Gram-positive bacteria)
CCTCACCGCCGGACGGGCTCCACTTGGCGGCATTGTCGAGCACGTTGAGGACCGCGCGTGAGAGGCCGGCCTGGTCGCCGTAGACGAACCACGGCATCAGCGTCGCATCGAAGTCGATCTCGTTGCGCCGACGCCGAGCGCGCTCGAGGCTCCGCTCGACGGCCTCCGCCAGATCGACACGTTCGAATACCGTCTCGGGGGCATCCTCGCGCGCAAGGTCCACAAGATCGCCCACGAGAGTGGACAGTTCTTGAATCTGAGCGACGACATCGGAACGAAGCTCGGCCATGTCCTCGTCGGGAATCGACGGCGCACCCGGGCGACCGGACGCGATGAGCAGTTCCATGTTGGTACGCAACGACGTCAACGGCGTCCGTAGTTCGTGGCCGGCATCGGCGACAAGCCGACTCTGCCGCCCTCTGGACTCGGCCAATGCGCGAAGCATTGTGTTGAAACTTTCGGTGAGGCGGGCTAATTCGTCGTCACCCGTCACCGGAATCGGCGTCAGATCATCGGTACGCGCCACTCGCTCGGCGGCAGCGGTGAGTCGCGCGATTGGCCGAAGACCGGTACGCCCCACCGCCATTCCCGCGCCGGCGGCAAGAATTACCCCACAGCCACCGACGATCAACAACACCCAGGCGAGCCTGTCGAGCACCTTACCCGTCGGCGAAAGTCGTTGTGCGATAACGATCGTGCTGCCATCCTGCGTGCGCTGACTGAGAACGCGCTGGCCGTTGACGGTCCGGAGCGACAAATCGGATTCGCCCTGGGCGACCTGCACCTCTTCGTCGCCAATCGGCACCTTCGAGCCCGGCGGAACGTACTTGGTCAGATCCGGGAAGATCAACGCAACAGATACGTCGGTGCTGTACAGCGTCGCGCCCGCCACGTAACGCGGATCGAACGTCACCACGTTGCTGTTGATGAGAGCGTCCGCGCGCGTGCGCAACTGCGTATCGACGTCCCCATACAGTGCGCGTGAGACAACCGCATAGGCAGCGATCGCCATTACGGCCACCGCGATGGCCACCACCGAGGCAGCCAGCAGCGTGACCCGCCACCGCAGCGACACCGTTCGGGTCAGCGGCATAGGGGGACGCATGGCCGGCGAATCCGCGTCCGCCGACCTCTTTCCCTGTGGATCCAGGATCACGGTGGCGTCTCGCGCAGCACGTAGCCGACGCCGCGCACCGTATGAATCAGACGGGACTCACCTTCCGCCTCCGTTTTGCGACGCAGATAGCCGACATACACCTCGAGGGCATTGCCCGAGGTCGGGAAGTCGTAACCCCAGACCTCTTCGAGGATGCGGCTACGCGTCAGCACGCGGCGCGGATTCATCATGAGCATTTCCATCAGCGAGAACTCGGTGCGAGTAAGGCTGATGGACCGTTCTCCGCGCGTCACCTCGCGGGTGACCGGGTCGAGCGTCAGGTCCGCGAAGGTCATCGCTTCCGAATCGGCCTCGGCTTCCATCGCGGTGCGACGCAGCAGTGCGCGCAGACGCGCAAGCAACTCTTCCAGTGCGAACGGCTTCGGCAAATAGTCGTCGGCACCCGCATCGAGACCCGCGACGCGCTCGGACACGGAGTCGCGAGCAGTGAGCACAAGAATTGGGAGGTCGTCGCCCGTGCTGCGCAGGCGTCGGCACACTTCGAGGCCATCGAGCCGGGGCATCATCACATCGAGCACAAGCGCATCGGGCCGTGACGCTGCCACCTTCTCGAGTGCATCGAGACCGTCGACAGCAAGCTCGACCGTGTAACCGTTGAAGGTGAGCGACCTCCGGAGCGAGTCACGAACCGCTCGATCGTCGTCGACAACCAAAATGCGCATTGCCATAGTTTGTCCTGACGGACTGAGATATGTCTAAGAAGGGGTCGAATCCTCGCCGTGGCTAGTCGTCGACGGGAAGGCGGCGGGCGATCGGGAGGTTCCACCGACGCCACAGCGCCAGCACTCGCAGGCCCGTCGCCGCAACAGTGCCGATCACGAGCCCGACGTTGTTGGGCCAGCCCGAGCCCTCGACAATGGCGACCACCGCCGAGCCGAGCAACGCCGGCACCGCATACAAATCACGTCGCAACAGCAGCGGCACCTCGTTGACCAGAACATCCCGGATGACGCCGCCCGCCACAGCCGTCGTAGCCCCGATGAGGCAGGCGGACAGCGAACTGCCACCACTGGCAAGCGCAATCGCCGCGCCCGTCGATGCGAACAAACCCATGCCGAACGCGTCGAACAGCAGGACGCCGCGCCACACCCGATCGATCACCGGATGCGCCACGAACACGATCAACGACGCAGCCAAAGCAACCGCAAGATTCGGCCACTGATCCAGGGACGTCGGCGGATGAATGCCCAGCAACAAGTCGCGAATGATGCCGCCGCCGATACCGGTCGTGATGCCGACCACGCACACGCCGAACAGGTCGAGGCGCTTGCGTACACCGATCAGCGCACCCGACGCCGCGAACGCCGCAATTCCCACGAAACCCAATACGTCCACCAGCACTGGTACAGCGTCGCACGGCTGTTTGGGTGACGGTGCCCTGTTCGCGCCTCTACCGCGCCGTGTGCAGATAGTGCGGTGGCGGCGACGTTTCGTACGCACGACTGATCCCGCTCCGGACGCCGGCGGTGTGTTCGCGCAGCTTCCAGTTACCCGCGCACTGTGCAACCTGCGCCCGTGCTGCAACGTGCGCGAATGAGGCGGAGCAGGCGACGTTCTGTACGCACACCACTGTCCGCGCCCCTCCCGCTGTACAGCCGACTCCCCCGCGTTCTGCCCCATCCGCGCAGCTTCCAGACAACCGCCTCCACCGTGTGCACATAGTGCGGCGCAGGCGACGTTCCGTACGCACGACCGTTCCCGCTCCGGCGCCGGGGCTCTGTTCGCGCAGCTTCCAGCCAACCGCGCACTGTGCAACCTGCGCCCGTGCTGCAACGTGCGCGAATCGTGCGGAGCAGGCGACGTTCCGTACGCACGACCGTTCCCGCTCCGGGCGCCGGCGGTCCGTTCGCGCAGCTTCCGGCCAACCGCACAGGCTGCAACCTGCGCCCGTGCTGCAACCTGCGCGGATCGGCGCGGTACTCCCACGCAGCAGTGCGGCCGCAGTGGAACCGCTCGGCAGTTTGCGGCGTCTAACCTGACGATCAAACTGACCGAGGGGGTCCGATGCTGGGAAGATGGGTAGCGGTCGTGTGTGCAGCACTTCTCGCAACCGGATGCGGCGGGAATGTCGAGGGCGCTCCGGTTGCAGACACACCCGCCGAAGCTTGGGATCCGTGCAGTATCCCTGCGGACGCCATCGCCGCAACGGGATTGAACCCAGAGATTAGTGAGCGCGGCTGGGGCAAGGGAATTGAAGTAGTGGATTGGCGACGTTGCGTCTGGCAGTCGCCTGATGGTGTCGGCCAGTATTCTCTTACAGTGCTCTACTCGAATAGCTCAACCGTCGAGGATTTCAAGGCCAACGCCCAGTACGTCGACTTTTTCGAAGATAGATTGGCGGAACGAACCGTTATCC
>NZ_JBAWFH010000242.1:0-4765 GCF_049591685.1 Rhodococcus sp. (in: high G+C Gram-positive bacteria)
CGTAATGACCGCCCACGGTAATTACGCGCGCACGGGCCGCTAGGCGTACTCGCGAACGATCGAGCCGAGGGCATCGAGTTGCGGCTGGTTGACCAGTCCGAGATGGTAGAGGTGCAGCTCGTTGGCCCCTGCGTCGACGGTGGCCGCTACGTGGGATCCCACCTCGTCGAGCTTCTTCGGCGGCAGAACCGATACGTACGCACCTACGGCAACGTCCTCGCCGACCAGTGCGCGCGTCTTCCCCACAACCGACACCGTCTCGGCAGTCCCCGGCCATGCGGACACGAGCACCGCGTCGACGTCCACAGCAGCAGTCCAGGTCAATGCGGGCGACGGTCCCGTCTTCCACGGATCGGGGTGGCCGTGCAGCGTGACGCGGACATCTGGGTTCTCGGCTCGGACAGCCCCGAGTACCTCACCGCGAATCAGGTCCGCGTCGGCATGCCGCACCGCCAACACAGCGGCAGCCTCGTCACCAGCAAGAACGTCCTCGATTGTCGACGAGGAGGACAACGTCCCGCCGGACAGCGCGTCGATCCCGTCACGCAGCTTGGCGACGATCTTGTCGGAGTCGACTCCGCGCTCCGCCCAGGCCGCGAGCTCACGGGGGGTGCAACTGATCGACATCAAGGTGTCGCCGATGCCGGGGTACGCACCGTCGGTCTTTTCGTGTGGCCCGACGTGCGCGAATCCCAGTTGGCCGGCTGCCTCGATCGACACCCCGGACAATTCGACGCCCCGGACAGCTTCCGCGGCAAGGGTGCGCGCGTAGGCGACGATGTCGGGGTGACCAGGGGCAAGTGCGTACGGGTACCGGTCGCCGAACGCGTTGACCACAGTAGCGTCGGGATGCGCGTGACCGAGAATAGTGCTGTGCGACAGCACGATCCATGCGTGTACCTTGATACCCGCCGCGATCAACACTGCAGCGGCGTCGCCGAACGCGTCCTCGGAGCCCGCCCACGATGCCGTTCGAGCCGCAACGGCAAGCCCGTCCCACGCCTCCGAGCGCAATGGCCGATACAACGCCGCATGATGGGCGTCGACAACCTTGTGCGACGGGTGCAACGGCGTTGCGGCCCTGGTCGAGTGATAGCTGGCGGCAAGCGCGATCTCACGGATGCCAAGCGCGTGTACGCGGTCGACGAAGTGCGGATCGCCGAGCACGTCCCATGGATATGCGTGAGCAACGATGCGATCGACAGAGGTCATTGAACGGCCCTTCATTATTCACCAGACAGGACGGAGTTCACACATGGGAACACATTCGGACGCACACTGTCCACGATCCGTCCTGCGCCAATCCATCCTGCAAGCCCTCGGCGCCATTGACTACCTGCCTGAAGACCCTCCCGAACCCACCCTCGGACGCACCTGGACTCGCGAGGGCATCGATGGCGTCGAGTTGACGTGGACCGTCCCCGGCCAGAGCACGGCAACCGAGGCCTGGCTCCTGAAACCCGCAACGACAGGCACCGACGACCTGCCCGCAGTCCTCCTCATGCACGGTCACGACGGGATGAAGCTCTACGGCAAGGAGAAGGTCGCCGACGGGCCTGACGGGCCCGCTCCCGGTATCCCCGAACTGCGAAAACGCGGGTACGACGGCCGATCCGTCGCAGCAGGGCTCGTCGCAGCCGGCTTCGCAGTGCTGGTTCACGACGTATTCCCGTGGGGAAGCCGCCGCATCCGCTGGAACGAATTGCCCCAACGCGCACGCAAGGCCGCCGATATGGACGAGCGCCGATACGAAGCCGCCGCCCGCGAGCACGAACACGGCCTCGCCAAAGTTGCTGCGCTGACGGGGTCCTCCCTGGCCGGCCAAGTGCTGCGCGAAGACCTCGTCGCGCTGGACGTCCTACGACGCGTCCCCGGCGTCGACCCCTCGCGTATTGCGACCACCGGGTTCTCCGGAGGTGGCGCACGCGTCGCACACCTGCTGGCTGCGGCCGACGTGACGGCTGCTGTCGTCACCGCGGTGACCAGCACGTTCATCGACATCGCTGACGGTCATGCGGACGACACCACCTGGCTGATGATCACTCCCGGCCTGCCGGCAGTGTGCGATTGGCCCGATGTGGTCGCGTCCGGATGCCCGACGCCACTCCTGGTCCAATTCGCCCTAGACGACGCACATTTCGGGCTCTCCGGTATGCGCGACGCCGAGGCTGCACTCGAGCGAGCGTACGCAAGTTCCGGAGCTTTGCTCACGCAGTGGTTTTCGCACGGCCATCGGTTCTCAGCGGCTATGCAGGACGAAGCGGCCCTTTGGTTGAGGCGGCACGTATGACCGATCACCCTTGACATGCCTTGTGACTACCGTCATAGTGGATCCAGCAATTCACATAGCGGGCGTGAGTTCATATACGTGAACGGACGAAATGAACGATAGAGACCCGAACGACGCGCGTGCAGCGCTAGCCCCGTGGATCACTCGCCTCCCGTTCGCCTGAAACGCAGCCGCCTCCGGCAACCAAGCCGAAACCGCAGACCGCCGGCCCCACCGGCCCGACATACTCGGAGCGTCCCTGAAATGGTCATCACCACACCCCCGAGATCTGGAGGCACGCAGGCGTCCGCCGCTGCCGCCCCGGTCCGGAAGCGTAAGAAGCGCCGCATCTCGGCGCCCTACATCCTCATCACCCCGGTTGTCATCCTGCTCGCAGTGTTCATCTTCTACCCGGTCGGTAGCGTCTTCTACTACAGCCTCCAGTTCTACAATCCGACGACGCCGTGGGACAACGGTTTTGCCGGCCTCGAGAACTTCGAGCTCATGTTCGCCGACGACGCCTTCTGGAACAGCCTGGTCGTCACGGCCAAGTGGGTCGGTGTTCAGGTCGTCTTCCAGCTCATCCTCGGTCTAGGCCTGGCTCTGCTGGTCAACGAGGTCTTCCGCGGACGCGGACTTGCTCGCGCACTGGTGTTCTCACCGTGGGCTGTCTCCGGCGTGCTCACCACGGGCATCTGGTTGCTGATCTACAACCCGTCGACCGGTTTGTTCAAGCTTCTCGGAAGCATAGGCATCGGCGACGGTACTGCCGCACCGATCGCAGACCCGGACACCGCGTTCTGGGCCACCAGCGTCGCCGAACTGTGGCGCGGCGTTCCATTCTTCGCCATCCTGATCCTCGCCGAGCTGCAGAGTGCCCCCAAAGATCTGTACGAAGCCGCGAACGTTGACGGTGCAAACCGTTGGCAGCGTTTCCGTTTCGTCACCCTTCCGCATCTCAAGGCAGTCATAATCCTCTCGACACTGCTACGCGGCGTCTGGGAGTTCAACAACGTCGACCTGCTCTACACACTTACCGCCGGTGGCCCAGCAGACGTGACAACGACACTACCCCTTTATGTTTCGCAACTTGCCACCACCGCCCAGGACTTCGGATACGGCTCGGCATTGACCACCGTGGCATTCGTGATCCTGCTCTTCTGCTCGATCCTCTACTTGCGCCTGAGCAAGTTCAACAGCGACAAGGCCTGAGATACATGACTACTACCGCCGATCGACCGGTGATCACCACCCCGGTAACCTCCCCCGGCGAACTGCGTGTGCACAAGAAGAAGCCGCGCATCTTCAGCGTCGGATTCCCACTCGCGCTCTACCTACTGTTCACGCTCGTTCCGTTCTACTGGATGGTCGTGTTCGCGTTCCGGCCGGCCGGTTCGAACTCGATGCTCCCCTGGCCCATCACGTTCGATCACTTCGACACCGTGTGGAACACCCTCGGCTTCAGCTTCTTCTTCAAGAACTCGCTCATCGTCGCGGGCCTTTCGTTGGTGCTCACCACCTTCGTCGCACTTGCCACCGGATATGCGCTGGCGCGTTTCAAGTTCCGCGCCAAGATCCCACTGGTGATGGCGCTGCTGTGTAGCCAGTTCGTGCCCGGCGCGATGCTGCTCATCCCCCTGTTCCAGGTGTTCCGCGAAATGGGACTGGTGAACAACCTGTTCGGAC
Source organism: Rhodococcus sp. (in: high G+C Gram-positive bacteria) (assembly GCF_049591685.1). Taxonomy (GTDB): domain Bacteria; phylum Actinomycetota; class Actinomycetes; order Mycobacteriales; family Mycobacteriaceae; genus Rhodococcoides. Next base: position 3,956 of record NZ_JBAWFH010000242.1, read on the forward strand.
TCATCGTCGCCGACACCGTCTTCCAGTTGCCGTTGGCTGCCATGCTGATGGCCGGCTTCATTTCCCAGATCCCGGTGGAACTCGAGGAAGCCGCAATGGTCGACGGCTGTTCGCGCCTGAAGGCATTCCGCCTCATCATGTTGCCGCTGCTGCGTCCCGGCCTCATCGCCGTCGGATCGTTCGCCTTCATCGGTAGCTGGAACAACTTTCTCTTCGGCCTGATGTTCATCAGCAGCCAGGAGAAATTCACGCTGCCGGTCGGTTTGAGCTACACCATCGGCTCCTACAACGTCGACTTCGGCGTTCTCGCGGCCGGCGGTCTCATCGCCGCCGTGCCCGTCGTCGCCGTGTTCGCCGTCATCCAGAAGTACCTCGTCCAGGGCCTCAGTGCCGGAGCGGTGAAGGGTTGATCATGACAAACACCCACTTGACCAGGCGCGTGGTGCTCGTCGGCGCCGTCGCTGCGCTCGTTCTCGCCGGATGCAGCTCGGAGACCTCCTTGCCCGACGGCGCACTCGGCGATCCGAACAGCGGCACCCTCACCTTCTGGGACAACAACGCTGGCCCGGACCGCACTCCGCTGTACGAGGAGCTGATTCGTCGCTTCGAGACGACCAATCCTGGCATCGACGTCGAATACGTCGGGCTGCCCTCGGACAGTGCACAGCAGAAGTACCAGACCGCGCTTGCCGGAGGTTCCGCACCCGACCTCGGCATCGTGTCGACGGCGTACCTGGCTCCCCTCGTCGCGCAGGACGCCGTCATCCCGCTCGACGACTTCATGGCGGCGTCACCGCAGCGTGCCGACTA
>NZ_JBAWFH010000243.1:0-1815 GCF_049591685.1 Rhodococcus sp. (in: high G+C Gram-positive bacteria)
GCCTTTGCCGGAGCATTGTCGCGTTGGTGGGCTTCATACGTTTCGGGTGATGACGGCATGGTGGGCCGCTTGTCAGGCTTGCGGCATCTGACGACGAGGAGTTCATTGTGGCGATCGAGGGCACCCCGGCAGGGCTCACCGATGAGCAGCTGGAAGAGGAATGAGTCACGTGTCGACACCGGATGACCTGAGCGGCATGATCAGCGACACGATTGTGGCCACCGGGGTGAGCCCGGGGGTGGCGATCGCGATCGACGGTGTTCCGAACCTGCGGGATGTCGGCGGGTGGGCCGCGGCTGGAGGTGTCGTTCGGACCGGACAGGTGTACCGGTCGGCGGAGTTCTCCGGGCTGAGCGGGGCGGCCGCAGAGCAGTTCGCCGCGCTCGGGGTGCGGACGGTGTACGACCTGCGCACCGAGGATGAGCGGGCCGCGAACGCGAACGTCCTGGCCACCGGCACCGAGTACATCGTGTTCGACATCCTCGCCGACAAGCCAGGGGCCGGACCGGCCCAGATGCTGCAGGTGCTGAGCGACCCGAAGACTGCCGAGCAGTTGCTCGGAGACGGCAACGCGGTGCGGATCTTCGAGGAGAGCTACCGACAGTTCCTGTCGCTTCCGAGCGCGATGACCGGGTACCGCCAGTTCTTCACCATCTTGGCTGAGAAGGAGCACCGGCCGGGCCTGTTCCACTGCACGACCGGTAAAGACCGCACCGGGTGGGCGGCGGCGTCCTTGCTGTGGCTTCTCGGGGTGAGCGACGACGACGTGATGGCCGACTACCTGTTGACGAACGACTCGCTCGTCCCCGCGCTGCAGCCGATGGTCGACCAGTTCGCCTCGATCGGCGGCGATCCGGCGCTGCTGGGACCGGTCGTCGGCGTCCAGGCGTCCTACCTCGACGCCGCCCGCACCGAAATGGAAGCTCGTTACGGTGATGTGGAGTCGTACTTCTTGTCGGGGCTCGGGCTGAGCTCGGCGACGATCGACGCGCTGCGCTCGTCACTGGTGGTGCCGGCGTGAGCGCGCTGACCGCGATCGACGTGCTGATCGAACCAGACGCCACGATGGTGGCGCGTGCGGAGCACGAGAACGCACGGATGCTCGGCAGCATCGCGGCACCGGCGGGATACGCGCTCGACGAGCACCACCGACCGCACATCACCACACTGCAGCGTTACGTGCGCACGGCCGATCTGGATGCTGTGTTCGCAGCGATCGAGGCGGTGCGGGCGCAGCTCGACCTGGCGAGCCTGACGTTCACCGCGGAGGCAATCCGGCACATGGATGTGCAGCGTGGGGTCGGGCTCGCCGCGGTCGTCGTCAGGCCAGGGCCGGAGGTGCTCGACTTCCAGGCGAAGCTGATCGAGGCCATCGCGCCGTATGTCGAGTCCGGTGGTACCGCCGAGGCGTATGTGCGAACTGACGCCGAACCCGACATCAACGAAGTCACGATCGAGTACATCAAGAACTATGTCCCGCACCACAGCGGGGCGAACTACCTCGCGCACGTGACCGTTGGCCTGGCGAAGCTGGACGACCTTGGACCCATCGAGGACGAGGCGTTCGAGCCGCTAACCTTCGCCGCATCGGCTCTCAGCGTCTACCAACTCGGCAACAACGGCACCGCAGCCAAGCACCTCAAGAGCTTCGACTAGCACCGAGCGGGGGTGGTTCTCTGTCACCGGCTACCCAAGACTTCGTGAGGGCTCGAGCGGCCCGTAGAGCCGGAACAGGGTGAACCAGTTCTTGACGGCGGTGGTCTGGATCCACTTGCCGGGGTTGTCCGCGGGTCAGGTGGGGCCGAACCCTGAGGG
>NZ_JBAWFH010000244.1:0-1962 GCF_049591685.1 Rhodococcus sp. (in: high G+C Gram-positive bacteria)
GACCATCTCGTCGAACTCGGCTGCGTAGGTGGGCAGAAGGGTCGACAATTGGGCAACCGAGATCACCAACGCGACCACAAGAGTTCCGAGCACCGACCACACCGTCAGCACCGCCACTACGAGTGCGACCGGACCCGGAACACCTTTGCGCTGCAACCATTTTGGAAACGGTCTTACCACCACAGTCAACATGAGGGCCAGCAGAACCGGTCCGAGGACTTCGGCGAACGCTTTCATCCCGGCGACGGCGACAACCAATGCAGCAGCGCCGAGTAGCACGATAACGCCCCTCGGCAGCGCCCATATCGGCGCCACGGATTGCACCCGCGGGAGTTGCCTTTTCGTCACGATCCCACCTATCTCGTCGAACACCGTGTTTGCCGTGTCGAACCATGCGCCCGGTGCGACACGGGTATTTCATCCGGCCTGGGTGAGATTCACCCCGGCTGGATGAAAGCGCCGACCCCGGCCCGGTCGAGTCTCGACGACGACACGCACTCCATCCGAGAAGGGACCGTCATGACCTCACAAACCGAAGGAAGCGTCGATCGCCATCCAGTTCGTCAGGGTTTCGCCGGCGGCACTACGTTTGCTGCCGCTCTGTTGCTGCTCACCGCCGCGATCGTGACGCTGTTGCAAGGCATCGCCGCGGTTGCCGGCGATGACCTCCTCGTCGTCGGCTACGCCTATACCTACGAGTTCGACCTGACCACCTGGGGCTGGATCCACATCGTTGTGGGAATCCTGCTCGCCGCGATCGCCATCGGGCTGTTCAGCGGCGCGACGTGGGCACGAGCAGGCGCGGTCACAATCGCAGCCGTGTCCATCGTCGCGAACTTCCTGTGGCTTCCCTACTACCCCCTGTGGTCCATCCTCATCATCGCGCTCGATATCGTCGTCATCTGGGCCGTGGTGACATGGGAATCACGTGCCTACTGAAAGTGGCGAGAACGAGCCATTAGTTTCGAATTCCACTATATTCGCGGTAGCGATGATTTCCGGTGCGCTACTTCTCGCACTGTTCGTCGCATTGCTTCTTCTCTGAACTACTGAAAGCTGCAACGAGTCCCTTATTTCCAGTCAATTCCATCCACCGCCGCTTATTTCGTATCGAAGATTGCAAGACACGTCTAATTTCCGCCCAAGTGGTCTATGGTGACAGACGGTTTACCAAGCGTCGAATGTCGATCCGGTCGGAGGGTGGATACATATCGATGGTTGCTCACGAAGACGTTCGCGTTGCCATTCATCGCGGTCGGCATGTTTCCCCAACGGTGACCTCTCGGTACACCGTCGAACGAGAGTGCCTGTACGACAAGATCGATGCGCTCCTCCCAGACCCCGGCCCCACCCGGATAGTCTCGATAGCTGCGCCCGCGGGTTCGGGCAAAACTGTTCTACTCTCCCGCTGGTGTCAACGCCTGCACGCGGCGGGCGGTTGGTCGGTGGCCTGGATCACCGTGGACGACTCCGACAACGACGTGGAGGTACTGTTCACGGCGGTCGTCGCGGCGCTTGCTGCTGCCACCGGCGACCCCGTCCTGGCCTCGGGGGCGGAGGCACTCCTTGCATCTCCTGGCTTCTGCCGGTCCAGCACGGATACGAGTGCGCTCATCAGCGATCTCCTGGACCATTCGTCCCGCGTGTGTCTGGTTATGGACGATGCGCACCTACTCCACGACGCCAGGGCCATCGAGCAACTCGCGAGACTGTTCCGCTGGGCGCCCATGTCGTGCCGTCTCATTCTCGCGGGCCGGTTCGAGCCGCCACTGCTTCTCACGCGATGCCGGGTCGAGGGAAGTGTCACCGAGATAGTGCCGAGACAGATGAACATGACTACGACGGAGGCGCGAGAGCTGCTGTCGCGCCGTAGTTTCGAGGTGGACGACAACGTCCTGACTGCGTTGATGATCAAGACCGAGGGGTGGGCTGCGGGCCTCCAACTCGCAGCTCTCACCGCAC
>NZ_JBAWFH010000245.1:0-22440 GCF_049591685.1 Rhodococcus sp. (in: high G+C Gram-positive bacteria)
CGTCTCCGATCTTGCGGCGCAGCCACGACATGTGCATGTCGAGGGTCTTCGATCCGCGGAGTTCGGCGTCGCCCCACACCTCACGCAGGATTGTCTCTCGGGAGACCACTTGACCGGCATGGTCGAGAAGCACTTTGAGCAGCTCGTACTCCTTGTTGGCGAGCGAAATCTCGTTGCCGCCAACGAGTACGCGGCGAGCAGCGGGCTCGAGCCGAATGCCACCCACCTCGATCGGGGTGTCCTCTGATGGTCCCCGCCTACGCAACAGGGCACGGACCCGGGCCATCAACTCTGCGAGTCGAAACGGCTTGCCCACGTAGTCGTCGGCGCCGGCGTCGAGACCCACAACGAAGTCGACCTCGTCCGTGCGAGCCGTCAACATCAGGACGGCGAGGTCGGACGAGCTGGCGCGTACCTGACGGCAGACCTCGAGTCCATCCATCCCGGGCAATCCGAGGTCGAGGATCAGCAGGTCGTAGTGGCCGTCCAACGCGCGCTGCAGCGCCGCGGGTCCGGTTTGTTCGACCGTCACGGTGTAGCCCTCACGTCCCAACGCCCGGGAGAGGGGTGCAGCGATTGCTTCGTCGTCTTCTGCCAGTAGCACGTCGGTCACGCGGACAGCCTACGGCGGGAATCTGTGACGGTGCTGCGAAGCCGCCCGACCGGGTCGGCGGCGGAACCCAGGTGTCTACCGGCGCCTACCAGCGCGCCACCCCGGGCGAGCGGACTCAGGTGAATCCTCGACCGACACCTCACCACTTTCGTGGTCGATGCCGTCGTACTCGCGATCGTTGCCACGCCGAAAATCGAGCGAATCGAACACCTGCTGGTAGAGGAGAGAGTGCACCCGCTGAACGCGAGGAATGTCGTCGAATTCCAGGGGGTCGTCGGAGGCGGAGGCGATGATCAGCGTTCCGGTGCCCAACATCCGGTCGACGAGGGCGTGCCGAAATTGAACATTGCTGATCCGGCCCATCGGAATATCAATGCCCGAATGAGTGATCACGCCTTGACGAATGAGCACACGACGGTCGGTGACGATGAAGTGTGTGCATCGCCAGCTGATCAACGGTGCCACGCAGCGCCAGCCGACGACGACGGCCCAGAGCACGAGGACGACGACGTACGCGATCGTCGCCGAAGAATCGGTGAGCTTCGCTGGGATGAGACCGATGGCGAATCCTGCGACCGCGGTGGCGAGAATGAACGTCAGAGCGGGGAGAACGAGCATCTTCCAATGTGGGTGGTGATGAAGCAGGAGTTCTTCCTCTTCTGCGAGCGCGTCCTCCGGGTACCCCATCGTTCCTGCCTCCTCGGGCGACATACGGCTCTGTACGAGGCGATCCTGCCACGCGGTTCGCGCGGCGGCGTGATCGATAGGTGGGGAGCCGCCTACGCCTTGTCGACTGCACGCAGGTGCGTCACGTCGCCCGCTGCAATGGCCACGTCCTCCCCCGTGTCGCCGACCCGAACGACGATCCGGCCGTGCCCGTCGACGTCGACGGCTTCACCGAGGAGACGACGGTCTCCCGGCAGCTCGACTCGCACACGGCGGCCGATGGTGTCGCACCGTTCGCGGTACCGATGGGCGAGCTGGTCGGTGCTCCAGTTCGAGTCTCGCCAGGAGTCGACCTCGGCGCCGATGCCCCGAAGAATGGCCCGCAGGAGGGTGTCTCGATCGGTGACTGCCGCGTTCTCGAGTACCAGCGAGGTTGCGGTCTCCACTGGCAGTTCGTTTTCGGTCAGCGATACGTTCAGCCCGATGCCGACCACCACTGCCGGGGTGCCCCCGTGCGCAGCCACCTCGGCGAGGATGCCCGCTACCTTGCGGCCGGAGACGAGGACATCGTTCGGCCATTTCACAGCCGCGTCCACCGCTGCGACCGTGCGGAGAGCGTCGACGACGGCAACCCCGGCCAGCAGCGGAAGCCATCCGAGTACCGCGGGATCGATACCGGGGAAACGGACGAGGACGGACACCAGGATCTGCGATCTGGGCGCACCCGACCACGGCCGTGAATGCCGACCGCGACCGCTGTCCTGGTGTTCCGCTACGAGTGCCGTACGGTCCGCGAGTTCGCCGGCCCGGGCCATCAGATCGGCGTTGGTCGATCCGGTGTGCTCGACCACCTCCAACCGCGACCACGACGCTTGGGGGCCGCCGACCAGTGCCCTTCGAAGTGCCACGGCGTCGAGTGGGGGGCGGTCGAGGTTGTTCCACATGGCAACGAGCATATGGTTCGAAGGAGGAGTGAACGAGCAGAGGTGCTGAGCACTACCGGCGAGTAGCTCGAACACGCGTCCTCATCAACGCGCCCCTGGGTCGAGACGCGCAGCACACCCGTGGTTAAAGTGTTTGCCCATGACCAGTGTTCAGGATTCGACTGCGCAGGACGAGGCCACCCAGCCCGACATCCACACCACGGCGGGCAAGCTCGCCGACCTGCGTAGCCGCCGCGAAGCGGCCATGGCACCGTCCGGCGAAGCCGCCATCGAGAAGGTGCACGCCAAAGGCAAGCTCACCGCCCGCGAACGGATCACTGCACTGCTCGACGAAGGCTCCTTCGTCGAAATGGACGCCCTCGCCCGCCACCGCTCCCAGAACTTCGGCATGGCCGACAACCGCCCCTTCGGCGACGGCGTCGTCACCGGCTACGGCACCGTCGACGGACGCGATGTCTGCATCTTCTCCCAGGACGCCACCGTCTTCGGCGGCTCCCTCGGCGAAATCTACGGCGAAAAAATCGTCAAGGTCATGGACCTGGCCATCAAAACCGGCCGGCCGCTGATCGGCATCAACGAAGGCGCAGGCGCCCGCATCCAGGAAGGCGTCGTCTCCCTTGGGCTCTACGGCGAAATCTTCCACCGCAACGTCCAAGCCTCCGGCGTCATCCCCCAGATCTCGCTGATCATGGGGCCCGCTGCCGGCGGACACGTCTACTCACCCGCCCTGACCGACTTCGTCGTCATGGTCGACGGCACCTCCCAGATGTTCGTCACCGGACCTGACGTCATCAAAACCGTCACCGGCGAAAACGTCACCATGGAAGAACTCGGCGGCGCCCACACCCACATGGAGAAATCCGGTGTCGCGCATTACGTCGCCTCCGGGGAACAGGACGCACTCGACTACGTCCGCGACTTGCTCGGCTACCTGCCCTCGAACAACCGCGGCGAAGCCCCGCGACTGGCGCCGTCGGATCCGATTGTCGGCGGCATCGAGGACAACCTCACCGACGAAGACCTCGAACTCGACACCCTCATCCCCGATTCACCGAACACCCCGTACGACATGCACGAGGTCATCCGCCGCATCCTCGACGACGACGAATTCCTCGAAGTCCAAGAAGGCCGCGCCCGCAACATCATCGTCGGCTTCGGACGCGTCGACGGCCGCTCCGTCGGCATCGTCGCCAACCAACCCACCCAGTTCGCCGGCACCCTCGACATCGACGCCTCCGAAAAAGCCGCACGGTTCGTCCGCACCTGCGACTGCTTCAACATCCCCATCATCACGTTGGTCGACGTGCCCGGGTTTCTGCCCGGCACCGGCCAAGAGTTCAACGGCATCATCCGCCGCGGCGCAAAGCTGCTCTACGCCTACGGCGAAGCCACCGTCGGGAAGATCACCATCATCACCCGCAAGGCCTACGGCGGCGCCTACGACGTCATGGGTTCCAAGCACATGGGCGCCGACGTCAACCTCGCCTGGCCGACCGCGCAGATCGCCGTCATGGGTGCCTCCGGCGCTGTCGGCTTCGTCTACCGCAAACAGCTCCTCGAAGCCGCCAAGAACGGCGAAGACGTCGACGCACTGCGCCTGAAGCTGCAGCAGGAATACGAGGACACCCTCGTCAACCCCTACATCGCAGCAGAACGCGGCTACCTCGACGCCGTCATCCCCCCGAGCCACACCCGCGGACAGATCGTCTCCGCCCTGCGCCTCCTCGAACGCAAACAGGTTTCCTTGCCCCCGAAGAAGCACGGAAACATACCACTGTGAGCGCCCCGGCGAACTATGACTCGGTGAGCGCCCCGGCGAACTATGACTCGGTGAGCGCCCCGGCGGACTGTCACTCGGTGAGTGTGGTCGATCGAGAGCTGATGGATACCACAGAGGAGGATGCAGTGACGGTAGTGGCAGAACCGATGGTCGACGACGTGACCGAGGAAGTGGACACGCCCGGCGCGGACGACGCAGCGTCTGGTGCTGCGGAGTCGCGCGATGCGATCCGTGTCGTCAAGGGCAACCCGACGGACGAGGATATCGCTGCCTTGGTCACCGTCTTGTCCGCGGCTGCTGCATCTGCGTCGTCGACGGTCGAGGACAGCAGGCCGCCCGAACTGTGGGGAACTCCGGCGTCGATGCACCGCACGCATGCGCCGTTCTCGCCGTACTCGTTCGCGGCTTCGCAGCGCTACTGATTCGCGTGCCGAGTTTCGTCCTCGCGTCTGCGTCTCCTGCGCGTTTGGGTGTGCTGCGCAATGCGGGTGTCGACCCCGTTGTCCGGGTGTCCGGCGTCGACGAGGACGCGCTGACCGAAGCGCTCGGCGAGCGCCCCGATCCTGAGCACGTGGTGGTGTCCTTGGCGCGGGCCAAGGCCGAGGCTGTGATGGGCGAGTTCGACGACGCGATCGTCGTGGGCTGCGATTCGATGCTGTCGATCGACGGCCACCTGCAGGGCAAGCCGCACACCGTCGAGATCGCGCGCGAGCGTTGGGCCACCATGGCCGGCCGCTCGGGCGGGTTGCTGACGGGCCATGCGGTGGTCCGGGTAATCGATGGCACGGCCGTTGCCGTCGCCGCTGCCTGCAGTACGACGACGGTATATTTCGCCGAGCCCTCCGCGGAGGATCTCGAGGCCTACCTGGCGTCCGGCGAGCCGCTCGAAGTAGCGGGAGCTTTCACCCTGGACGGGCTGGGCGGTTGGTTCGTCGATCGTATCGAGGGCGACCCTTCCAGCGTCATCGGCATCGGTCTCCCCCTGGTGCGACGCCTGCTCACCGAGGTCGGCGTGCCGATGGCCCGACTGTGGACGGGCCGACCCCGGTCCGGCGATTCAGCCGGCGAGTAGCTCGGTCAGTTCGCGCGCCCAATCCTCCGCCTGCGCCTTGGGCTTGACGTTCGACGATGCGTCGTGCCGAGCGTGCTCGTGGACTTGCTGAGCGCCGAGTTCGACGAGCTTTTCTGCGATGATTTCGCCCCCGCGGTTGAACGTGTCCTCGTACACGCGGTCGCCGAGACCGAAGAGCGCGAACCGCAGTCCGGTCAGGTCGGGAGCATCCTCGACCAGCGCGTCGTAGAACGGTTCGGCGCCGGTGGGAAGCTCGCCGTCGCCGTAGGTCGAGCAGATGACCACGTGGAAATCGTCGGCGTCGATCTCGGAAACCTCGTACTCGAGCATGTCGCGTACCTCGGCGTCGTGGTCGACCAACACCTCGGCGATCTTGTCCGCGACTTCTTCCGCTGTACCGGTCTCCGAACCGAACAACACGACCACTGCCATGTCCGTCTCCCCTTCTTACACGCTACGTTGGCCCCGACGACTCGCTCTGCTGACGAATCGGTGGATAAGCATAGCCTCACCAGAACGTCGGCTCGATCTGCCACCGGTCGTACTCGACTGCGACGAGTTCGCGTAGGCGCTCGGCAGTGGGAAAGCAGTCCGGATCCAAGCCTGTGACACACAGCGTCGAAGTCTCCCCGGAGTGATTCCACCAAACGCTGACTCCGCCGCGCGTTCGACGAAGTAGTTCCGCGGTGGTGTTCTGGGTGATCGACCTCATGGCCACCGATCGCGCCCGCAGGCCCCCGACGAATCGCGCTCGCTCACCCCGGTCACCGAGGTTCGAGCAAAGACACAGCGGCGCCGTCGCTGATTTCGAGGCCTTGGCGACGACCGCATCGGGCAACATCTGCATCAGTGGCTTGGTGAGCTCGAACGTGGTGGAGTGCGAGGCATCGGCGAGAGCGGTGAACGCGGCTTTGCTGTCTCGACGCACGGCCGTCAGATCGGATCGCCGGTGACTGTCGCCGGCAACCGAAATGGCTACCCCCGATGTGGCGTTCGCACGCACGTCTCCCGTCACGCGCGTGCTGACCGGAAGTGACACGCGCACGGAATCGGTGTGCGCTACCCGACCGCTCTCCGCGAGAATGCCGAGCGCGACGGCGACCAGAAGGCTGTTGGCGCTACCGCCCGCACCGACCGCGGCGGCGGTCCACTGCTGTGTCGGGCAATCCACCACGACGGTACTGGGGGTGAACCGGCCGGACGCGGCACTCGGGATCGACGCCTTCGTCGCTGCGGACTCCTGTGACCGTTCGACCGTTCTTCGCGCCGGAATCGCACGAAGCCCGCGGACGAGGGCTCTCGCCGTTCCGGTTGCGGCGGCGCGGAGTTGCCCGACGGAGTCGTGCACATCGCTCGCCGAAGGAACGTCCCATGCCGAGCGGAAGTCGTCCGGTTCTTCGGGGCCTGCGAGGGCGGCAATGGCCGCCGATGTCAGTGCACCCCCGTCGCCGACCACGTGGGACGCGACGAGCGAGACGAGCGAGCCCCCATCGGAGACGTCGGCGTAGGAGAGCTGCCATGACGGACCGTGCAGCGGGTCCAGTGGGGTCGCAGCTCGGTCATGCATCCACGTGCCCACACCCGAGGAATCGACGACGGCGGCGCCCTTCGTCAGCGGAACGGTGACCGCTCCCGGCACCCACCTGTCTCGGGCCCCCGGTAGTCGCGCACGAACCACTTTGCGATCGAGGGGGCCCGCAGCGAGGTTGCGCCACATCTTCTCCAGGGCTTCGTGCGGCGCGGGTTCGTCGAATCGCCAGACGATCTGGTTGACGACAGGAACGCCGAGCACACATTCCATGCGGAGAAACAGGTCGTCGTCGTAGGTCAGTCTGCTCACCGACCGAGACTATCGCGGGGGACGCCGGCAAGCAGAACAAAGTGACGGTCGCAAAGCACGTTGCGGCTCTGCGTCTCTCGCGCCGACGAGGCGTTCCGGTGGTAGGTTCCAGGTCGGCAGATGCGGGCCGGAAAGACTCTGCCGTAGGAGTGCGCAAATGAGGTTCGTTCTGCCGTTCACCGGCAGCCGTGGTGACATTCAACCCGGTGTGGCGCTCACGTTGGAGCTCTCTGCGCGTGGGCACGAGGTCGTGTTCGGTGCACCCCCGAATTTGGTGAGTTGGGTCACAGCGGCAACATCTTTCGCGCACGGCGTCGCCGTCGTCCCGTTCGGACCCGACACCAAGGAGCTTCTCGAATCGGAGCTGGTGCGGACGGACATCAAATCCCGAAATCCTCGCCGTCGGTTCGCAGCCCTCGCCGAGTTGGCCAACTACGGGTGGGACGGCATGACGAGCAGCCTGTCGGAGATGGCGGTCGGAGCCGACGCTGCTCTGACCGGCACCCTGGGCCAGGAAATGACGTTCAATATTGCCGAGGCGCATAACATTCCGTTCCTCGCTTTGCACTACTGCCCGGTGCGGACCAACGGTTCGATGTCGGTGGTTCCCGGCCGCGCGCTGCCACCGGCGGTCAACCGAGCTACCTGGCGCCTTCTCGAATCCATTCGGTGGCGGTCCATGCGTGCGCGGGAGAACACCCAACGTGTCGACCTCGGACTGGCGGAGGCGCGCACCCCACTGTCGGCGAGAATCGCACAGTACGGTGGCATCGAGATACAGGCTTACGACGGTGCTTTGTTCCCCGGCCTGGAGGCGGAATGGGGTCCGAACAGGCCGTTCGTGGGATTTCTCGAATTGCCCTCGCCCACCCCCACTTTCGGAGAAGACGTGTCGCCGGGTTCGCCGCTGCGTGACTGGATCGAGGACGGCAAAAGGCCCGTGTACTTCGGATTCGGCAGCATGCCCGTACGCGATCCAGCACAGCTTCTGCGCACCATCACCGCAGCGTGCGAGGCGGGTGGTCACCGAGCCCTGGTGAGTTCGGGGTGGAGTGCGATCGACCGTCGCGTCGAACCCGGATCGGTGGTTGCAACAGTAGGCGCGGTCGACCATGCCGTGACGTTTCCTCTGTGCGCGGCGGCAGTGCACCATGGCGGAGCAGGAACGACGGCAGCGAGCGTACGGGCAGGATTGCCCACCATGGTGTGCTGGTTCAGCGCGGATCAACCGTTCTGGGGAGCCGCGCTCGAACGCACCGGTGCCGGCACGGCGATGAGGTTCTCGCGCCTCGACACGCGCTCGCTCATCGAGGGAATCGACACCCTGCTCGCGCCCGCAACGGCCACTGATGCCCGAGCGCTCGGGCGTTCGATGACGCCTCCCGCGGCGGCGGTCAGCGCAGCGGCAGACCTCGCCGAGCGAGCTGTCACCAGAAGCGGTGGGTGATCGACCACCGCGTCAGAACCGCGGCCACCGCGTCGCGGACCGAATCGTCGCTGTGCATTCGGTCGGGGTCCATGCCGTGCAGGGTGACGGTGACGTACTCGTCGGTCTCGGTAGCCCAGGCGGTGAACCCACCCCCGAGCGTCCGCGCGAACGTGGCGTCGGCTCCGACGAATGTTGCTCGCGCGCTGACACTTCTTGCACGAACGCCGCCGATCGTCACGAAGTCGTCGGGCAACGATCCTAGGTTGGAGCACAACCCTTCGGCCCCGTCCGCGGGCATCGGCAAGCGTCGAACGACGGCATCGGGCAGCATCTGAACGAGCTGTAACGGTATCGAACCGGTGGAGCCGTCGGCCGCAATTCGGGCGGCCAACTCACCGTAGGCAAGCTTGCTCGCCTTGCGAATGCCCGAAAGGTCGAGGTCAGCGGGGTCGGGAACCGTGACGTGCAGCGGAACGATCTTGGTGGAGTTGGCCGCCGCGTCGGCGAGGTCACGGTTACTGTAAGGCAGCGACCAGCGAAGCTCGTCTCCCGGACGGGCACGGCCGAACTCGTACGACAGCGCCGTCATCAGGCCGATGAACAACGACGTGGACGTCCCGCCGCGCTGCGCAGCGACAGCTCGCCACTCGTCCACCGGGCAGTCGACGACCACGTACGGCGGACTCCACGGTTCTTCGGAGATCCGCGCCGCGCTGCGACGAGGCTCGACCGGGATGTTCTTCGGCGCGACATCGCGCGAGCGCGTCAGCGTGGCGACTGTTTTGCCTGCCGCCCACGCGAGGATGGGACGCACTTGGTGCGCGGTGTCGATGACGTCGTCGACGATTGCCCGGAGAACGGGTGGCCGCACCCCCAGAGCGGGAGCCGAGCGCACGGAGCCCCGAGGCTGGGCAGTGTTTGCGTTGCGGATCGCGGCAATCATCGCGGCGCCGTCGGCGATCATGTGCGAGCACACGAGCGAGACGACCATGCTGCCGCCGTCGATGTGCGCCGCCGCAAGTTGCCAGCCGACGCCCCGTTCGGGGTCCAGTCCGGCGGAGGCGCGTTGTTCGGCCCAGCACCGAACGCCGTCCGCGCCGATGGCGACCGGCGTGATGTCCATCGGGAGCGATCGTTCCGATTCGATCCATCGGTGCCTCGCTGTGGGGAGGACGGGTTCGACAACCGCTCGCGCAAGTAACCCCTCGGCGAGTCGTGAATGCAGAATGTCGAGTTCTTCACGGGTGATCGCCGAGTCGAACAGCCACAGGAATTGATTGGACACAGGTTTGCCGATGCCGTGATGCATTCGCAGGAACAGGTGATCCGCAAATCCAATTCGGGTCATTCGAAAAAATGTACTACAGAATCACCGTCGCAACGGAAAGTAAATTCTTTGTTTCCAAAACAGCGCGGAGGTGAACGAACGAATGCGACAAACGGCTCGGTACGTTCCGCGTTACTTGCAATTGCCTACGAAAACGGTCCAATCCCCCATTGCCGACATCAACCACCGGCAACGGCTCCCCTGCGTGATTCTCGTTGCGCTGCAATGACTTACCACATCCACATGTGAACCGCCCCGGGCACCCGGACGAGACGAATTCCGTCAACAGCTACGTCAGTGATCAACAACACTTCTTTGCACGGCGAATAACTTCTCGCTTCCACCTATTGTCGTTCTCGTCCCTTCTGCCGCGCATCGTTGCGATGGCAGATTCGCGCGCGTTCGTTTCGTTGTCGGCATTGCACCGATCGGTACGTCGCCTGCATTACTCAGCACTCACGCCGCCAGTTGTCACTGGCCGAGCTCGGAATTGGATACGCGATGGAATACACCGAACTGGCCGACTACCCGCTTCCTGCCGGCACGCTCACGGAGTGGGTGCCCGCGGTGACCGATTCCGCCGCGTGGGCCGAAGACGCCCGCGGTGTGTCGTTCACCCACGAGGACCATTGCAACCGAGGCAACGACGGATCGTGGATCGGAACGGTGTTCGAGATTCACCGCAGGTACGACGTCGATGCAGTTCGCCGCACCATCATCGGCTATCTCGCGCGGCACGAGGCCTTCCGTACCCGTGTCGAGCACGCAACCGACGGCACGTGGCACCGCTACACCGTTCCAGCGGACGCCGTGCGCGTCGACGAGCGCCAGGAGCACACGACCCGCAGCGAATCACAGGTGTTCGAGCATCTCGAGTCGTGGTTCGCCGATGTCGTTTCCCCGACGCTGTGGCCGCATTTCGTGATGGCGACCGTGGTGCCCGAGCTGCACGTGGCCGCGAGCGCCCCGCAACAGGACAAGTTTCTCGTCGTCTTCGCCGCGGACCACTCGGTCATGGATGCCTACAGCCAGATCTACGCCATCAACGAGCTGGACCGCCTGTATGCACAGGCACTCGAAGGAACCGATCCTCAACTACCGGCAGTGGGGAGCTACGTCGACTTCTCCGCGACCGAACGCGCGCTCGGCGAATCGATCGATGCCGAGCACGAGGCAGTGCGCACGTGGGCCGAGTTCCTCGATCACGAAGACGGCCGGTTTCCCCAGTTTCCCCTTCCGCTACGGTCCGAGGATTCGCCGGCACACCACCGTCTCGCCACGCGTCAGAGCAGCGTGTCCTCGTGGCTTCTCACCGCGGACCAGGTCGATCGCTTCAACGCGGCGTGCCGCGCTGCGGGACAGAACATGCAGTCCGGAATTCTCGCGTCGTTGGCTCTGGTCAACGCGCGGCTGAACGGCTCGAGCACGTTCCGCACCGTCATGCCGATGCACACTCGTTCCGCCGAGCAGTGGGCGGCCAGCGTTGGGTGGTACGTCGGAATTCTTCCGGTGCAGATCCGACTCGACGAAGCGCGCACGTTCGCCGACGCGGCTAGGTGCGGCGCTGCGGGGGCGGGCGAACACAAGGGTCTCGCGGCGGTGCCGTACTCGCGGGTGGCATCGTTGCTCGGCACCACCGAGGTTCCTCGCTTTGTCGTCTCGTACATCGATCTCCGCTTCATGCCCGACGGAGAAGAATGGCAGGTTCGAAAGGGACGCGCGCTGCGTAGCGAGTGCTACGCCGAGGACGAGGTCTACTTCTGGGTGAACCGGACATTGCAGGGCCTCAACATTTCGGCTCGGTTCCCGGGCTCGGACGTGTCGACCACCAACGTGCACCGCTTCATCACCGAATTCGTGACCGTCATGACCGAAATCATCGACGAGCCGAGCGGGGCGCTGCATTCGGTGGCCGAAGTGGTCGGTGCAGGGCGAGAGTAGGGAACCGAGAGTAAGGAACACTGTCCAACAATGATCATCACGGCTCTGAACAATTGGAGACCCGCCCCGGGTCGACTGCTCGAATGGCACCCGACCTCGGAGGCCGGTCGAACGGCGCGCAACGCGCCCGTTCATTCGGCTCCCCTGTCGTTCCTGCAGGAGGACCACGTTCGCGCGGCCGCTGCTGCTGCCGCTCGTGGCGAAGTCCACCACGCATACACCGGGGTCGCCACCGAACTGGACAGCGCTCTCGATCGCGACGCACTCTCACGTGCGCTAGCGGCGTACGTCCTGCGGCACGAGCTACTGCGCTGCTGGTTCGAGATGGACGGGGATGCGGTGGTGCGTCGACTGGCAGAGAGGGAGGTTGCCTCCTTCGCTCCTGACGATGTGGGCACGTTCTCGACCGACGCCGAGTTCCAGCGATATGTCCGTGCTCGGTTCTCCGCGGAAGCCACAGCCTTTCGATGGCCCGGCTTCGTCGTCGGCGCGGTCGAGCGCGCGGACGGCTTCACCCTGTACTACGCCGCGGATCATGCGTTCACCGACGGCGGATCTCAGGCGTTGGTCATCAGCGAACTGGCGGATCTGTACGCCATCGAGACCGGCTTGGACGCGCCCGCGCCGGCCGACGCGGGCAGTCACCTCGTCTATGCAGCCGACGAGCGCGCACGAGCTGCGCAGTACGAACCGGATGCGCCGGAGATCGACGCGTGGCGGCAGATCTTCCGCGCACACGACGGCAGAATGCCCCGGTTCCCGTTGGATCTCGGTTTGGCCGCCGGTGAACGTGGGCCGGTACGCATCGTCGAGCATCACCTCCTCGACGCCGATGCGACCGCGGCCTTCGACCGCGCATGCAAGGCTGCGGGCGCGCGCATCAGCAGCGGGGTGTTCGCAGCGGTCGGAGTGACCGATTTCGAACTCGCACGCCGTGACGAGTACTTCGGCATCACCGTCCTGAGCACCCGCCATCTGGGCGACTACGCGCAGTCCCAGGGGTGGTTCGTCAACTTCGCACCGGTTGCCTTCCGCGTCGGCGACGCGTCGACGTTCGCAGAGGTGGCTGCGCGCGCCCATCTCGCCTTCGAACAGTCGAAGGCCGTCGCAGCCGTTCCCGTTCACGCTGTTCTCGGCGCTCTGGCGGCGGACGGCACGCTCGGCAGCGAACTAGCGGTAGCACCCAACATGTTGTCCTACATCGACTTTCGCTGGTTCCCCGGTGTCGGTCGACCCGCCGACGCACGCGGCGAACACTTCACCGGCGAGGGCCGAACGTCCAACGCTTCGATGTGGATCAATCGAGACGCCGACCACCTGTACCTGTGCGCGCAGGTACCGGACAACGACGTAGCCGCCGCGTCCGTCGCGCGCTATCACGCGCACCTTCGAGCTGTGCTCGAAGCCGTCGCACGGGACGGCGAATACAGCCTCGATCGAGACGTCACGCTCGCCGCTGCGGAAGGCGGTGTCACGGTCGATGCAGGTCACGTCGATCACTGAATTCGCGACCGCGCCCGGGACGTACCTGGAGTGGCCGGTCGACCTCGGTGACGGGACGTTCTCGAACGTCCCCCCGTCGTTCAATCAGAGCTTTCACTTGTCTTCGGCACTGTGTGCAACCGGTACGGACGGCGCGGCCGTGTGGATCGCGGTCGCATTCGACGTATCGGGGTCCGTCGACATCGACGCGATGACGTGGTCCATCGCTGCCCTCGTCGAACGCCACGCCGCCCTGCGTTCGAGCTTTCGTGCTCGCGGCTCCGCGATCGAGCGACTCGTCCACGATGGTGCCCACATCTCGGTCAGCCATCCTCGCGCCCATATCCTCGGAGCAGCAGATGACGTGTCGTCTCATCTCCGTGCGCGCTTCGACGAGATGTGCCGTCCCACGCGGAGTCCGTCGTACTGCTTCGCGGCGATCGATCGCGTCGACCGGTCGACCGTTGTCTGTGGGTTCGACCACGCCCATGTGGATGCCGTGTCGATGACGGTGGTCGCCGACGAACTGACCGCGCTCTACGACGCCCGCAAGGCGGGCCGGCCGGTGGACGCCGATATCGGTGCGGTGGGCAGTTTCGTCGAGTTCTGCGCCGAGGAGGCGCAGACCCCGGAAGTGCCATCGACCGATCCACGCATCCGGAGTTGGGCGCAGTTCGTTGCGGGCAGCGGCGGATCGACCCCGACCTTCCCGTTCGACCTCGGTGTTCCGTCGGACGGAGACGCCCCGCAAGCGACCACGATCGAACCGCTGATGAGTGCGGTTGCCGCCGACTGCTTCGAACGACGGTGTCGCTCCGTCGGTGCCGGAATGTTCGCGGGCATGACCGCCGGGATGGCCCAGACAGTGGCGGAGATCGGTGGTCCATCCACACTGCCGATGCTTTTCCCGCTGCACACGCGACGCGATGCCCGGTGGGCCACCGCGATCGGGTGGTTCACCACCAACGCACCGATGGTCGTCGATGTAGGCGCAGATTTCGACGCGACGCTGGCGTCGGCACACTCGTCGTTCCGGGCTGCATTGCCACTCGGAACGGTCCCCATCCCCCGGGTTCTGGGGGCGCTCGGCAACGCGTTCACCCGGACGAGACACGACGTGTTCATGATTTCCTACATCGACTACCGGGCCCTACCCGGAGCCCACGCCACGAAGAGGTCGGCACACCACATCAGCAACGTCACCACGGCCGACGACGCGCAATTCTGGGTGTCCCGGACTGCCGACGGCCTGGCGCTGCGATCTCGATTCCCCGACACACCGACAGCGCACGCCGTGATGGCGCGGTTCGTGTCGCGTCTCATCGAGGTTCTCCACGGCGAGGTGCTGCACGACGCGGCTCTGCAGGACGAGACTCTGCAGGACGAGGCTCTGCACGACCTCTCGCTCGTCGCACCGACAGCCTAGGATCGACAGGGTCAGCTCGTGTCGATCCAGTAGGAGCGAAGAAGAAGTGCCCATAGCAGCAGATCCGACCCCCGCCTTCGCCGACTATGCGCACCCGGACCGCCTTGTGTCCACGCAATGGCTCTCCGCACATCTCGGAAGTCCGGGCCTCAAGGTCGTCGAATCCGACGAAGACGTCCTCCTCTACGACGTCGGCCACATTCCCGGCGCCGTCAAGATCGATTGGCACGTCGACCTCAACGATCCCGTCACGCGGGACTACATCGACGGAGAACAGTTCGCAGCGCTGCTGAGTCGCAAGGGGATTTCCCGCGACGACACCGTTGTCATCTACGGCGACAAGAGCAACTGGTGGGCCGCGTACGCGCTGTGGGTCTTCACGCTGTTCGGGCACCAAGATGTGCGACTCCTCGACGGCGGCCGCGACGCCTGGATTGCGGAGAACCGCGAGACGACTCTCGACGTGCCCGAGTACCCGGCCACCGACTACCCGGTCACCGATCGCGACGACGCACCCATCCGCGCATTCTCGACCGACGTGTTGTCGTCACTGGGTTCGATCCCCCTCGTGGACGTGCGGTCGCCGGCCGAGTACACCGGTGAGCGGACGCACATGCCCGACTATCCGGAGGAAGGCGCCTTGCGCGGCGGTCACATCCCGACGGCAGTGAGCATTCCGTGGGCCAAGGCCGCTGCACCGGACGGGCGCTTCCGCACTCGAGCCGAACTCGACGAGATCTACGGTGACATCGTCGCCAACGATCAAGTCATCGCCTACTGCCGCATCGGCGAGCGTTCGAGCCACACGTGGTTCGTCCTCACTCACCTGCTGGGTCACGAGTCCGTGCGTAACTACGACGGTTCCTGGACCGAGTGGGGCAACGCCGTTCGCGTCCCCATCGCCCGCGGCGAAGAGCCCGGCAGCGCGCCCGGAAACGCCTGACGATGGCGGAGATGCCCGCAGCGCTGGCGGAGATCGTCGACGATTTTGCTGCCGTCGGCGCCCAGGACAAGCTGCAGCTGTTGCTCGAGTTCAGTCGCGAGTTGCCCGAGCTCCCGATTCATCTCGAGCAAGCGGCGATGGAACCGGTGCCCGAGTGCCAGTCTCCGCTGTTCCTGGCCGTCGACGCAGAGGATCTCGAACACGTCCGGCTGTATTTCAGCGCACCGCCGGAGGCCCCGACGACCCGTGGATTCGCGTCGATACTGCATCAGGGCCTCGACGGCAGCAGCGCGCAGGCGATTCTCGACGTGCCCGACGACTTCTACATGGCGCTGGGACTCGGTGAGGCGGTCAGTCCACTGCGCCTGCGCGGCATGTCCGCAATGCTGACGCGGATCAAGCGTCAGGTGCGTCGGTAGACGAGCTCCGTCGGTACTCTTTCGTCGGTAATGGAGGTTCATCGGTCGAGGCGGCCTGGTCCCTGAACAGGCCGTCTTGATCGATACACCTGCCGATCGGTAGACTCGCCGCCGGACGTACGCGATATGGCCCAGGGCCCCGTCACCCGGTTCGTACGTCGATCCCGTTCATCGCCCGCGAGAAGTATTGGTTGTTGCCGCATGGAGTTCACCGAGCTGGCCGACTACCCCATACCTGCAGGCACCATCACCGAGTGGATCCCCAGTGTGGGTCCGCACGCGAGCAACCCGGTGGCAGCAGGGTGGGAGCCGGACGACCGTCCCACGTCGTACGTGCACGAGGCGCATCTTCGAACGAGCCTCGCCAGCCCACGCCGGGGTCGAGAGAGCTGGCTCGGGGCTGCGTTCGATATCGACGGCCCGCTCGACAAGCCCGCCTTCAGGCGAGCCGTGCTGGCGTGGATAGACCGGCACGAGTCCATGCGCTCAAATGCGTCGATCGACGAAAAGTCCGGCGAGTTATCACGCGTCACGGCCGCCGAAGGGGCCATCGACATCTGGCAGGTCGAGCAGGAGACCTGCTCGCAGTCCCACGAGGTTTTCGAGCACCTGCATTATCTGTTCGACGAGTTCACCTCTCCCCTGGCGTGGCCGGCGTATGCGTTCGTGACGCTCGAGCCGTTCGCGGGCGATGTGTTGTCGAATGAAAGCAACAAGGTCACCGTCTTCTTTGCCGCCGACCACTCGATCATCGACGGACTGTCGACGGTGCTCGTCGCGCACGAGATTTCCGCGCTGTACGCCGAGGCGAAGGACGGCACTCCCGCCCAGCTGTTCGACGCAGGTAGTTACCTGGACTTCGGCGTCTCGGAGCGGCGCATCCACACCGAGCTCGAGCACACCCATGAAGCAGTGACCACGTGGCAGAAATTCTTGGCCGACGGTGAGGGACAGTTTCCCGCGTTTCCGATGAACATCGGCGAGGCGGGGGACCCCTCGGCACCGCAGGGTGGACTCTCGGCCTGGATTCTCGACGCAGACCGTGCCGACGCGTTCTCGGTGGCCTGCCGCAAGACCGGTAACAGCTTGTTCTCCGGCCTGCTCGCGGCGCTTGCGGTCGCAGGTGCCGACCTGTCCGGCCAAACCGACTTTCGCACGATCACTCCGGTTCATACCCGCGATCAGCCGCAGTGGGCGTCGTCGCTCGGGTGGTTCGTTGGACTGTGCCCGGTTGCGTTCGACCTCGCGGGCGCCGATTCGTTCGGAGCCGTCGTCGCCAGGGCGACCGAACAGATCACCTCGACGAAGCCTGTCGCGCGGGTGCCCCTCGACCGGGTGTTCCGAGCACTCGGGACTTCCGCGACGCCACGGTTCGTCGTCTCGTTCATGGACGTCCGGTTCGCGCCCATGGCGGACCACTGGTCCGACTGGAACGCGCGCGCACTGCGCAGCAAGCAATACGCACACGACGTGTACATCTGGATCAATCGCACTCCACGGGGCGTTAATATCTCGGCCCGCTATCCCAACACGGAGACGGCGACGACCAATGTGCACCGGTACGTGACGGCTCTGCGAAGGATCGTCGACGAAGTCGTCGACACCGGCACGGCGACGCTACCCGAGCAGCTGTCCGGTCTTCGTCCCCTCGATGCTGCGGCTACCGGGCCGATTCCTACCACCCAGTAGCGCTTCCTCGGATTGCTGGAGACTCCCCGGATAATCACCCTCCAGTTAGGTGACGTTCTCGACTGTGCTTAAACTCCGAAGACGCCCTTTCACAGTGCGGCTTGACCCAGGCCGGCACGGAACACTCGACACCACAGGAGGCTCAGTGCCCAGCCATGCCAGTGCACATATCACCAAGGTCCTTGTCGCGAACCGCGGCGAGATCGCAGTTCGGGTGATACGAGCGGCAGCTGACGCAGGCCTGACCTCGGTCGCGGTCTACGCAGAACCCGACGCAGACGCACCTTTCGTCCGCCTCGCCGACGAAGCCTTCGCCCTCGGCGGGCAAACCTCCGCCGAGTCCTACCTGGTGATCGACAAAATCCTCGACGCCGCAGCCAAGTCCGGCGCCGACGCCATCCACCCCGGCTACGGCTTCCTCTCCGAAAACGCCGACTTCGCCCAGGCCGTCATCGACGCCAACCTGATCTGGATCGGGCCGTCCCCGCAGTCCATCCGCGACCTCGGCGACAAGGTCACCGCCCGCCACATCGCCGCGCGCGCCAAAGCCCCCTCTGTTCCCGGCACCTCCGAACCCGTCAAGGACGCCGACGAGATCCTCGCCTTCGCCGACGAGCATGGTCTCCCCATCGCCATCAAAGCCGCCTTCGGCGGCGGCGGACGCGGCATGAAAGTCGCCCGCACCCGCGAGGAAATCCCCGAACTGTTCGACTCCGCCACCCGCGAAGCCGTCTCCGCGTTCGGCCGCGGTGAATGCTTCGTCGAGCGCTACCTCGACAAGCCCCGCCACGTCGAAGCACAGGTCATCGCCGATCAGCACGGCAACGTCGTCGTCGCCGGCACCCGCGACTGCTCCCTGCAGCGCCGCTTCCAGAAACTCGTCGAAGAAGCACCCGCCCCGTTCCTCACAGCAGAGCAGCGCGCCGAAATCCACGCCTCCGCCAAAGCCATCTGCAAAGAAGCCGGCTACTACGGCGCAGGCACCGTGGAATACCTCGTCGGCCAGGACGGCCTCGTGTCCTTCCTCGAGGTCAACACCCGCCTGCAGGTCGAGCACCCCGTCACCGAAGAAACCTCCGGCATCGACCTCGTGCTCCAGCAGTTCCGCATCGCCAACGGCGAAGAACTCTCCATCACGGAAGACCCCGAACCGCGCGGACACTCCTTCGAGTTCCGCATCAACGGCGAAGACGCAGGCCGCGGCTTCCTGCCCGCCCCCGGACCGGTCACCACCTTCATCGCCCCCTCCGGCCCCGGAGTGCGCGTCGACTCCGGTGTCGAATCGGGCTCGGTGATCGGCGGCCAGTTCGACTCGATGCTCGCCAAGCTCATCGTCACCGGCGCCACCCGCGAAGAGGCCCTCGCCCGCTCGCGTCGTGCGCTCGCCGAGTTCACCGTCGAAGGCCTCGCGACGGTCATCCCGTTCCACACCGCAGTGGTCTCCGATCCCGCGTTCATCGGCGACGGGGAATCCTTCGATGTGCACACTCGTTGGATCGAAACCGAGTGGGACAACCAGGTTCCCCCATTCACCGCCGGTGAGCCGATCGACGAAGAAGACGCGGCGCCGCGTCAGTCCGTCGTCGTCGAGGTCGGCGGCCGCCGCGTCGAAGTCTCGCTGCCCGGCCAGTTCTCCCTTGGCGGCGGCAACGCCGCAGCCGCAGACGGTGCGATTCGCCGCAAGCCGAAGGCGCGCAGGCGGGGCGGCGCAGGCGCCGGGGCCGCGTCCGGTGACGCTGTCACCGCGCCGATGCAGGGCACCGTGGTCAAAGTCGCCGTCGAAGAGGGCCAGGAAGTCGCCGAAGGTGATCTCATCGCCGTGCTGGAGGCGATGAAGATGGAAAACCCCGTCAACGCCCACAAGGCAGGCATCGTCACCGGCCTCGCCGTCAGCCCCGGATCCGCCATCACCCAGGGATCCGTTCTCGCAGAACTGAAGTAGCGACCGAACACGAACGTCCGGGTTAGTCTGTTTCTCATGACCGACGACCCGGACGTTCGTGTTGGTACCGCAGACCGCGAGCAGGCCCTCGCCGCACTCAGCGGGCACCTCGGGGAGGGCCGACTGACCCTCCCCGAGTTCGACGAGCGCAGCGCCGTGGTGGCAGCGGCGGTCACCCGTGGTCAACTCGACACGGTCTTCACAGATTTACCCGCCCCGTCCCTTCAGCCGACCGCTGCGCGGCCACTCGTCGTGCGCGCCGCGGACCCCGTCGCGACCTCCGACCACGGGCAGTCGGACGGAGGGTGGGACTGGCGCAAGACGTTGCTCGCTGTCACACCCTTCGTAGCGTTGATCCTGTTCTTCGTCGTTCCCGTGTCGAACAGTTGGTTGTTTTTCCTCCTCGTCCCCCTCATGGGCGCGTTGGTCTACGGCGGAGACAAGCCCAAGAGGAAGGGCGAGTGACCGAAGC
Source organism: Rhodococcus sp. (in: high G+C Gram-positive bacteria) (assembly GCF_049591685.1). Lineage (GTDB taxonomy): Bacteria > Actinomycetota > Actinomycetes > Mycobacteriales > Mycobacteriaceae > Rhodococcoides. The sequence continues at coordinate 19,986 of NZ_JBAWFH010000245.1, forward strand.
GCTTCTGTTCGACGTGTTCGGAACCGTCGTCGACTGGCGCACCAGTGTCGCCCGTGAGGTCGGCCCAGTCGTCCCGAGTTCGGTGGATTCCTACGCTTTCGCGGACCGATGGCGGAGTTTGTACCAACCGTCGATGGAACAGGTTCGTTCCGGTGCACGTGATTTCACTCGACTCGACGTCCTGCATCTCGAAAGCCTTCGCACGGTACTGTCGGAGCACGGGATCGACCTGTCCGAGGCCGCGATCGCGGACCTCAACCTGGCGTGGCACCGACTCGATCCGTGGCCGGACTCCGTCGAGGGCATCACGCGCATCAAAGCGAACTTCGTCGTGGCACCGTTGTCCAACGGCAACATTTCGCTGTTGCTGGACATGGCGAAGAGCGCCGGTCTACCGTGGGACGCCATTCTGGGCGCCGAACCGGTCCGCGCCTACAAACCCACACCGGAGGCGTACCTTCGGACCGCCGACATTCTCGGCATCGAACCACATCGATGCATGTTGGTGGCAGCTCACAACAGTGACCTCGCCGCCGCGCGGGATTGCGGCTTCGGCACGGCATTCGTGCGGCGTCCGAACGAACACGGCGGAGGCCAGACGACGGACCTGGGCGCCGAGTCCGACTGGGATTTCGTCGTCGACTCGATCACGGAGTTGGCGGACGCGTTGCGGAGCTGACGACGTCGGTCATCGGCCCGGCGGTCCATCGATCCACCTCACGGCGCAATCGCCGACGCAGGGTTCGAGCGATGACCTGACGCATCACTGTGCGGTGTGAAAGGTCGAGCCAGACAACGAGATCGGCGCGCTCCGAGAGACGTTCGCGTACGGATCCGTACTGCCACTCCGTAACCCACGCAGGCCTGGAGCTGAACGTTTCGACGTCCGCTTCGAACGACACGCGAGGCGTCCACTCGGGACCGTGGAACAGAGCGTCGATCTCGATATGTTGGACATCGAGAATGTCGGCAATTCGAGACGCGAGGGTCGTTTTGCCCGAACCCGATGTGCCCACAACGATGACCCGGCCGGGCCTTGCAGGCAAGCTGTCGTCGAAGCCGAGGATCACCGAATCACGGTATCAACTGTTGCTCTACCGATAGTCGTGGTCCACACCCGTCGCCCACTGCGAGCATTCGACGGCGGTGACATCGGACCTGCCGCGCAGAAATCCTCTGGCCCCTGCATCACCGGTGGACGAGGCGATGACGTCGGCGAAGTGCTCGGATCCGAACACGACGGGGTGTCCCGGGGAACCGTCGAACACTGCGCGGGCCAGGTGGGCCTGCGATGCGCGGGCGGCGTCGAGGACTGCGCGGACCACGTCGGCACCCACATCCGGGGTGTCCACCACGTGTACGACGGCGAAATCGGCGTCGCCCGCGGCAGTGAGGCCTGCCGTCAAGGAAGCGCTCATTCCGGTTTCCCAATCGGGGGTGTACACCGCCCGCGCGCCGCTCGGCATCGCAGCATCGGCGGCGCCCAGCACGACGACAACCTTGTCGCACCCTCCCCCGGTGAGTGCATCCACGGCGGCGCCCAGCCAACGGCCCCCGTGCGCGAGAACTTTCGGCGACCCGTAGCGAGACCCGGCACCGGCCGCCAGCACCACTCCCACTGCACGTTCGGTCACGCCCGCCTCCGATCAACCGTCGACGGTGTCACCGCCGAAAATGTCACCGTCGAAAATCCCACTGTAGTGCCCGTTCGAGTAGCGGGAACACGCGCGATGGCGGATCGTATTGACTTCCATCTCCTGCAGCGTCGCAGGATCATCCCGACTTGCCGCTACCGCGAGGTGTCCATGTCCGTGATCCCCACCAGGCGTCGTCGAACCCACCCGGTCGACGAGATTCTCCCGGTTCCGAAGCTCGCCGCCTACGGCTTTCAGCACGTCGTTGCGTTCTACGCCGGCGCGGTGTTGGTGCCGATCATCATCGGCGGTGCGATCGGTCTGACCAACGAGCAGTTGATCCACCTGATCAATGCCGACCTGTTCACGTGCGGCATTGCGTCGATCATTCAGTCTGTCGGTTTCTGGAAGATCGGCGTGCGTCTGCCGCTGCTGCAGGGTGTGACGTTCGCCGGGGTCTCCCCGGTCATCGCGATCGCGATGGCGAACGGCGGAGGCACCGAGGGATTGCTGTACGTCTACGGCGCGGTCATCGTGGCCGGACTCGTGACGTTTTTCATGGCACCGTACTTCAGCAGGCTGCTGAGGTTCTTCCCGCCCGTGGTGACGGGTACCGTAATCACGATCATCGGGGTGGCCCTGCTTCCGGTTGCGGTCAACGATGCAGTGACCAATCCTGCGACGCACGAACAGGATCCGACGAACGGTCGATGGATGGCGTATGCCATCGGCACCCTGCTGGTCATCGTCCTGATCCAACGGTTCTTCCGTGGTTTCATGGCCACCATCGCAGTACTGCTCGGGCTCGTCATCGGCAGCAC
>NZ_JBAWFH010000246.1:0-18196 GCF_049591685.1 Rhodococcus sp. (in: high G+C Gram-positive bacteria)
CGCCACCGACCCCGCAATACCGGAGGAACGCGGCGCGGAACTGCGGTCGATCTTGATGGCGTGGCGACGAGACGTCCGTGCGACGGGCGGCGCACCGGAGTCCAGGGCGGGCGTCCAGGCCGCCAAGGTTGCCTTGGGCGAACGCGGAACACCATGGTGGGAGCAGACGGACGCCGAGCGACGAGCCCGGTGGGAAGCGCTCGTTCCGCGTCCGAAGACATAGGCGGCATGCCGCCGTGGTCTCCGTAATCGAGGAGGCGCTGGCTGATTCTCCGACGACCGTAGAGGTCCCGTCATCGCTCACGGCCGCTTCGCCGGGGAGCCATGTAATCCCGCATTCGCCGGTAGCCCTCGCCGATGACTTTTACGTCGTGACGGGACAACTGATCGAACATGTTCTCGCGGACGGCGTTCACGTGCCCGGGACTGGCCGAGGCGAGCTTGGTCGCACCCGCGTCGGTCAGTTCCGCAGACATTCCGCGCTTGTCCTCGTCGTATTTGACGCGCACGACCCACCCGGCGGCGACCAGACGGCTGATCGCGCGGGTGACACCACTCCGCGTCGTGGTTACCGCGTCGGCAAGTTCGCTCATGCGCAATCGTCGTTCCGGGGCTTCCGACAACACAACGAGCAGTTCGAAATCGGTGAAAGATATTCCGGCATCGCGGGTCAATTGATCGTCGAGCGTTCGAAGCAGCAGACGTGTCGCATCGAGGTACGCGCGCCAGGCTTGTTGTTCGTCCGGTTCGAGCCAACGCGGTTCTAAGCCCTGCGGTTCCAATTCCTGCGGTGCGTTCATATTCCCAAGCCTAGAACTGAGTAGTTGACAGAGCAACCAAATGCGCTACCCTCGATATAGTTGACGACGCAACCATCAGCGGCAGATTCAGCGGTGGATCCGAGAAGGAGCAGGGCGAATGAGCACCAGCGAAGAGGATCGGGCCGTTCACGGCGAAGCAGAACGCGTCCGCATTCGGGAGCGGTATCTGTTGCCCGCCGCCGAGCGTCCGGCATCGTCGGCGCGGGGGTTGCATCACACCGCGTTGATCAGCAGCGACGTGGAACGCACCGTGCGCTTCTACCAGGACCTGCTCGAATTCCCTTTGACCGAGCTGATCGAGAACCGCGACTACCCGGGTTCGTCGCACTTCTTCTTCGACATCGGGAACAGCAATCTGCTGGCGTTCTTCGACTTTCCCGGCCTGGGCGTCGAGCCCTACCAGGAAGTCCTCGGCGGCCTGCACCACGTCGCCATCAGCGTCGAGCCGGAGCGCTGGGAACACCTACGCGCGAAGCTGGTCGCGGCTGGCGTCGAATTGATCGAGCACAGCGAGGTGTCGCTGTACTTCCGCGATCCCGACGGCGCACGTCTCGAGCTCATCGCCGATCCGCTCGGTGAGATGTACGGCAATCACGTTCTGTAACAGGTATAGGACCGACGCACCAAGAAATATCCGAACGAGAAAGGCTCCACGATGACCAAGATCGCGATCATCTACTACTCCTCGACCGGCCACGGCACGACCATGGCAAACAAGCTCGCCGAAGCCGCCACTGCGGCGGGCGCCGAAGTACGCGTGCGGCACGTTGCAGAAACCCGTGACCCCAGCACGTTCGCAGAGAACCCCGCGTGGACTGCCAACTACGAGGCCACCAAGGACCTGCCGGCCGCGACGGGCGACGACATCGTCTGGGCTGACGGGGTCGTCTTCGGCTCCCCCACTCGTTTCGGTTCCACGGCCGGGCCGTTCCAGAACTTCATGGACTCGCTGGGCGGATACTGGGCGCGAGGCGAGCTGGCCAACAAGGCATACGCCGCGTTCACTTCGAGCCAAACAGCTCACGGCGGTCAGGAAACGACGCTCATCGGGCTGTACACCTCGCTGATGCACTTCGGTGGCGTGCTGGTGCCCCCCGGTTACACCGACGGCTTGAAGTTCGCCGACGGAAACCCGTACGGCGTCAGCCATGTGACCGGGCCTGAAAACCAGAACGAGCTGGACGACGCCACGAGCGCCGCGCTCGAGCACATGGTGACCCGCGTGGTGAAGATGGCGAGCGCCCTGGCTGCGTAACGACGACTGATTCACGACCCACTCCGCGACGAGCAGTCGTCCGGGGTGGGTTTCGTCGTGACTGACGAGGATTTCAGAGGTTAGCCTGCGCTGAGTTAACATCTGCGTCGGTGTGCGGCCGCTACGAAGCCGAACACTTCCGATGTCAGAAAAGGATCCCTCGTGCGTCGTACCAGCAGTCGAATTGCCGCCTTGGCCGTGGCCACCGTGGCCACTGCCTCACTGGTTGCCTGCGGCTCGTCGGAGGTGGTGACCGAGGAAGCAGCGGTCGCGACCGACGGCGGAACCACATACCCGCTCACTGTCGACAACTGTGGCCAAGCCGTCACCGTCGACGCACCGCCCCAGCGGGTGGTCTCGCTCGACCAGAACTCGACCGAAATTCTGCTGTCGCTCGGTCTCGAGGACAAGTTGGTCGGCACGGCATCGTGGACCGACCCGATCCGCGACAACCTGGCCGAGGCGAACTCCGCGATTCCACGCCTCGCCGACAATGCACCGACCTACGAGGTCGTACTCGACACAGACCCCGACTTCGTCACCGCATCCTTCGGGCGTCACTTCAAGCAGGGCGGCGTCGCCGAGCGCTCACGGTTTACCGAGACCGGCACCGGCAGCTACCTCTCGCCCACCGACTGCGACAACGGACTTTCCGTCAACGGCGGCAACAAGCGCACCACGCCCCTGACCATGGATGCGCTCTACCAGGAGATCACCGAGCTGGCTGCGATCTTCGACGTCAACGAGCGTGGCGCCGAGTTCGTTGCCGAGCTGCAGGGGCGCATGGACGCTGCCACCGAGGGCCTCGACGACTCCGGCACGTCGATGGCATTCTGGTTCGCCGACACCAAGAGCCCCTATGTCGCCGGCGGACTCGGGTCGGCCAATCTCCTCGCCACGACGGTCGGTGCCACCAACGTCTTCTCCGACACCGTCGACGACTGGCCTGCGGTCGGATGGGAAACCCTTCTCGACAAGGACCCAGAGGTACTGATTCTCGGCGATCTCGCACGTAATCGGTTCCCGGGGGACCTTCTCGCCGACAAGATCGCATTCCTCGAATCCGACCCCGTCACCAGCACGATGACCGCCGTCCGCGACAAGCGCTACGTCTCGTTGCACGGCGCCGAAATGAACCCGTCCATCCGCGCCGTCGACGGTGTGGAGAAGCTGTCCGACGGTCTGCGCGAGATGGGGCCGACCTCCTGACGAACACAGCCGTCGACGAACGCAAGGCCGTCGACACCAACGAGAAGGTGCGGTGGATCCGAGCCGCACTGCTGGTTGTCGCCGGGTGCGCCGCGATGCTGGTCTCGGTACTCGTCGCCATGACGCTGGGGCCGGCCGACATCTCGCTCGTCAACGTCCGCGATATCGCACTCAATCACCTGGGACTGACGGATGTCCCCGTCCGGGTTTCCAAGGACGCGATCGTGTGGGAGGAGCGCCTTCCGCGGGCACTCGTTGCGGCGGCATGCGGTGTCGGGCTTGGCATCTGCGGTGCGATCATGCAGTCGTTGTTGCGGAACCCGTTGGCCGACCCGTTCGTCCTCGGCATTTCGTCCGGCGCCTCGACCGGGGCCGTCGTGGTCGGCGTACTGGGCGTCGGAGGTGCAGCACTGGGCCTGTCCGGTGGTGCGTTCATCGGCGCCCTCGTCGCGTTCGGTCTCGTGCTGCTACTCGCTCGGCTCTCGGGCGGCACCAACGATCGCGTCATCCTCGCGGGTGTTGCCAGCACCCAGCTGTTCTCGGCGTTGACCTCGTTCGTCATCTTCGCGTTCGCAGACTCGGACGAAACCCGCGGCGTCATGTTCTGGCTTCTCGGCTCACTCGAAGGAGTGAGGTGGGACGACGTCGTCCTGTGCGCGGCCGTGGTCGGCGTCGGCGCGGTGCTGTGCTTTCACTACGCGTTCGTGCTCGACGCATTCTCCTTCGGCAGCGATGTCGCGTCGTCCCTCGGTATCGACGTCAAGAAGGTTCGCATAGCGCTGCTGATGGTCACCGCACTGATCACGGCGACGCTCGTCAGCGTCGCCGGCGCAATCGGATTCGTCGGGCTGGTTCTCCCCCATGCCGCACGGTTCCTGGTCGGCGCGAGGCACAGTCGCCTGATACCAGCCACCGCCATCATCGGCGCGATCTTCATGGTGTGGGTCGACGCGGTGTCCCGGGTCGCGTTCGCACCCACGCCGCTTCCGGTCGGTGTCGGTACCGCCCTGGTGGGCGTACCGGCGTTCATCGTGATCATGGCACGCAGGAGGTCGGTCCAATGACGCTCAGCACCGATACGGTTCGGTGGAATCGCGGTGGTTCCCTCGTGGTCGACGGAGTCACGCTCGACCCACGGCCAGGCGACATGGTCGGCTTGCTCGGGCCGAACGGATCGGGCAAGTCGTCGCTGCTGCACCTTCTGTGCGGCGGCGTCGAACCGACCTCGGGTGTCGTCTCACTCGACGGCGAAAACCTGACATCGTTGCGACGCAGGGACATCGCTCGCGCCGTGGCAGTAGTGAGTCAACACGCCGACACCGACATCGACATCACCGTCCGCGACGTCGTCCGCCTCGGCCGCATCCCGCACCGCGGAACCTTCGGAGGCGACCCGGCTGCCGACGCCGCCGCGGTCGAGGGCGCGCTCACTCACACGGGGCTCGCCGACAAGGCGGATCGCAAATGGCACATGCTGTCCGGAGGCGAACGCCAGCGAGTACAAATCGCCCGCGCACTGGCGCAGGAACCACGCGAGTTACTCCTCGACGAACCGACGAACCATCTGGACATTCACCACCAACTCGAAATCCTCGCGCTGGTTGCACGATTGCCGATCACGAGCATCGTGGCGCTGCACGACCTCAACCTTGCCGCGATGTTCTGCGATCAGCTGCTGGTGATGAAGCAGGGACGTGTTGTTGCCGCGGGAACGCCGGTCGATGTGCTGACCGAGCGTCTCATCGCAGATGTCTACGATGTCAAAGCCCGGGTGTCCGTGGACGATTCGAGTGGAAGACTGTTCGTGCGCTTCGAACCCGGCGCCGTTGCTCGATCGCCCGAGCCGGCGCTTCAGCGATCCTGAGCTCCGGCGGCATCATGGTGGTGAGTACGTCAGCTCGCGCTGCCGGTTCCGAACAACTGCAGCAGGTCCGCCAGAATACCCTGCAGAGTCGGCAGCAGCCCGCCGCTCGGCGCAGGCTCCTCGGTCGGCACAGCCTGCCGGCCGGCCGCTGGGGCGTCGTTCTGGGCGGGAAAGGTGATGATCGGCGAAGTCTCGCCCACTGCGAACGACTCGTTCGGGAACAGAGCGAGAACTTCGTCGATGCCCGGGTAGTCCGACACCCACAGCGGACCACTCGGGTCGACGTCGACGCACGTCGCGAGAGCGACGTAGGTGCCGTCGGGGATCTCCGTCACCGACTGCGACGTCACGCCGGTAGGCACTTCCCCGCCTTCGTACAACGACTGACCGTTGAGCTCGGATACCGGTGGACGTTCCCCACCGGGAGCGGGAGCGAGCGAGGTCGTGCAGTTCAACGCACCACCGGAGTTGTTGGTGACGGTGTTGGTCAACGTCGAACCGTCCACCGAGAACGTGTACGAGACGTCTGTGGGATCAGCGGCGAACGCCGTCGCGGGCGCAGCGAGAACCAAGGGGATAGACGCCGCGGTGATTACTGCGGCTCTGGTGATCGGTCGCATGAAGGTTCCTGTTCTTCGAACTAGTGAGTGTCGGTCCGTCCAGGGTGCCCCCTGAAGTACAGGTTGACACCTTCGGCGGGTCCGGTGCCAATCGACGACCCTCTTGTAGCGCTGAGATGCAGCGAGAGAGGGACGACACTCACGTTGTGATTGACTCGAACGAAACCGAAGGGGCAGTAGTGGGCACCACCGTCGACTGGGTCGAGAACGGGCAGCAACGATCGGCTCTGTGGCGATCCGAAAACAACGCTCCCGCGCCGACAGAAATTCACATCATCGGTGACGACATCTCCGCAGACGTCGCCAACCGGCGCGCAGTCGAAGGTCAGCACCTGCTGTGGCGGGGCGACTTCCACAATGCCCGACAGCTGCTCACCGCGATGACCCGACGAGCCGAGCCGCGAGCTCGAAAGCCATCGCCTTCTGCCGCGCAGGATTTCCACCTCCACCGTCAGGATCAGGCCCGTCGGGCTCGCACCCTCGGAATGCTCCTCGTCGAACTCGACTCGGACCACGTGTTGGATTACGGCCGAGCGCCCGACGTGAGGCTCGCCGCCGAGGAGGTCTACGGGCCGGCCTCCGAGCCGTCGTTGCTGTCGCTTCGAGAATTGCTCAGCCTCATCGGCGCGCACGAATGGCGCCGTAAGGGAGTGCATGTTCCGGCTTTGGGCACCACCGTCGAGCCACATTTCGGCGTCTTTTCGCCGCTACGCGGTGAGTACGTACAACTCGTGGCCGACACTCCCCTTCCCGAGAACACAACCACGGCGTTCGACATCGGAACGGGCACAGGCGTTCTCGCTGCGGTACTGGCCAAGCGCGGCGTCGCGCACGTGGTCGCGACAGACATCGACCCCCGCGCCGTCGCATGCGCAACCGGCAACATCGAACGGATGGGCTTCGCCGACAGAGTCGAAATCCAGCTCACGGACGTCTTCCCGGCCGGCCGCGCGTCGCTCGTGGTGTGCAACCCGCCCTGGATACCGACCAAGCCGACGTCGGGTATCGAACATGCCATCTACGACCCCGGCAGCCGGATGCTCCGCGCCTTCCTCGACCGTCTCGGCAAGCACCTCGAACCCGCCGGTGAGGCCTGGCTGGTGATCTCCGACTTGGCGGAGCTTCTCGGGCTCGCCACACGCGAAGATCTGCTCGCCGCGATCGACCGGGCGGGTCTCGAAGTGCTCGGCCGCACCGACACGGCGCCGACGCATCCTCGCGCGCGCGACACCGAAGATCTGTTCCACTCGGCCCGCTCGCGCGAGACGACGTCGCTGTGGCGCCTCGCCCCTGCGAGAAAGCCAGTGGACACCGGGCCGCGAGTGTAATTTTTGGCGCGGCGGGGCACTCCGGCGAGGTCATCACAATCAGCGGCGGCCGTCGCCCGGATCTACAGGAGCTTTCATGACGATGCCCAGTGACGCCGATGCCGTAGTCCCATCCCATGGGAGCAACGACGGTCCACGGGAGGGCGCCACTGACGCCGACGCAGTAGAAGGTGCGCGTGTCGACGAGGAGAACGTGCCCCACCCTCCGAGCGGCGACGAACCGGAGAGCTGAAACCGACCGGCGGATCGCTACACGCTCACGTCTGCAGAAGATCGGACGCGGTCGGATCGCGAATCAGCCGCGGGCACGTTGACCGATGGCCGCTTTGTCGACGATTTGGGCGATTCGGCTTGCCCGTGTTGCGTCTCGAGCGGCACTGACGATCCACCACAGCATCTGTTTGCGGGTGCTGGGTGGAAAACTGTCCCAGTTGCTTGGAGCTTGCGGGTCCCCGTCCAGCGCCGCCCGCAAATCGAGTGGTTCCTCGAGGTCTTCGACTTGGTCGAGAATAGTCCACCAACCGGTGGATTCCGCAGCGTCGATGGCACGGCGGCCAGCAGCGGTCATGAGGCCACGCGCCTCCATCTCGGCTGCGCGTTGGCGGTTGAGTCGGGTCCAGGAACTTTTGGGTTTACGCGGCGTGTACAGCTGCACACCGCGCTCTTCGTCGAGGATGGTGTTGGTGGAGTCGATCCAACCAAAGCAGATTGCTTCCTTGACGGCCTGCGGGTATGGGCAGCGTGGTCGGCTGGTGGTGGTGCGCCAGGAGCACAACCACACACCTCGAGCTGACGTGTGATTGTCCACCAACCACTTTCGCCACTGTTCTCGGGTCTCGGCGTGCATGATCGGGTAGTCGAACTTCCACGTTGAGGGATGAACGGAAGCCGGTAACGACGATTTCGGATCGTTCACTTTGTCTCCAAGCTCAGAGGGGAACGGATACGTGTCCAGACAGACGAGGAGCCTGCGCAGGGAGCACGTCCCCACGGCCAACCTGAACACGAATACTTCTTCCGTGACCAGGTTGCCATCGATCTAGGACATCTGGTGTCCGCGATAGTTCCTACTCCAGCTGTAATGAACAGATATCAGCCGATTGCAAACAACCGCTCGGCGACATCGCGACCGAACCAAGAGGGCGCTGCTGCGACGAACATCTCGCGTGCAAGCGATCCCGCCCCCTCGGGTACCCGCCCGAGCAACCTGCATCCGGTGACGACGGGTAGTTCCGACAGATTCGTTCGGGCGGCCAGATCCGGTGTCGACGGCCACGACCCGATGACCAGTCCTGCGCAACGAACACCACCTGCGGCCAGGGCCGACGTCGTGAGTTCGGTGTGGTTGAGCGTTCCGAGGCCTGCATTGCACACCACCACAACCGGGGCTCCGAGGCTGCGCGCAACATCGAGCAGCGTGAAGGCGCCGAACCGCACGAGCAATCCCCCAGCGCCCTCCACGAGCACGACTTCGTCGTCGATCCTGCCTATCGACGCGACGACGTCACTCAGAACGAGTTCTGGTAACCTCGCGCGACGCGCAGCGACGTTCGGGGCGAGCGGGTCGGGGTAGCGCGCGAACTCGAACAGCCGATCTATGCCGGTCAAGCGCTCGACCTCCGCCAAGTCGCCCGGCCCGGTGACCGACACACCGGTCTGGGCGGGTTTGCACACCGCGACGCTCCTACCCGCTGCCCGAGCCGTCGCTGCGATGGCTGCTGTCACAACAGTTTTGCCGACATCGGTCGATGTTCCGCTGATCAGAAGCACGGTCATGTCCTTGCCCTTGCAAGTACAGGCTCCAGCACGGTCTCGGCCAGCTGCAGTTCATCTTCCGTCAGCGTGGCCCGTGCCGTCAGACGCAGCCGCGACGTCCCCTCGGGTACGGACGGCGGGCGGAAGCACCCGACATGGACATTTCTCGCGAACGCCTCCTGCGCCGCGCGAACAGCTGATTCGGGGTCACCGAGGACAACGGACACGACGGCCGATTCGGGAACGTCGGCGCCGACGATCGCCGCGAGTCGAGAAGCGTGTTCGCGTACCGCTACCACTCGTTCCGGTTCTTCTCGAAGCACTTTCAGCGCAGCCGATGCCGCCGCGACTGACGAAGGGGCCAGGCCGGTATCGAAGATGAACGGCCTCGCAACGTCGATCATGTGATCCTTGACGGCACCAGGACCGAGGACGACGCCACCCTGCGACGCGAACGATTTCGACAATGTCGCCGTAATGACGACGCCCGGCGCACCACTCAGTCCCACCTCGTGAACAAGACCCCGGCCACCCGCGCCGCGCACGCCGACACCGTGCGCCTCGTCGACGAGTAGCACCGCCGAATAGCGCTCGCACACATCGTGCAGCGCCCGCAGCGGCGCGATCGCGCCGTCGGCGCTGAACACCGAATCCGTGACGACGAGGGCCCGTCTCTCCGGCCGTCGGGCGAGCACCCGCTCGACATGTGCCAGATCCGTTCGGTCGAAGATCTCGATGCGCGCTCTCGACAACCTGCAGGCGTCGATCAGGGAGGCGTGCGATGCCGAATCGGACAGAATTACGGCGTCTCGACCAGACAGGGCGGTGACGACGGCGAGGTTGGCCATGTACCCCGAGGAGAACACCAGCGCCGATTCAGCACCGACGAATTGCGCGAGGTCATCCTCGAGCTGGTTGTGCAATACCGTTGTGCCGGTCACCAATCGAGAACCGGTCGATCCTGCACCGAAAGTACGCACCGCATCGCACGCAGCGTGCAGCACGGCAGGGTGTTTCACCAAGCCCAGGTAGTCGTTGGACGCGAGGTTGAGAACGTGGTCGGTGGCGCGTCGCGGACGGAGAATCCGGTGTAGGTCGCGGCTTCGCCTGTCTTTCAGGGCGTCCGCCAACCAGTCGAGTGCCCCCGCGCGGTAGCCATGCTCGAGCACAGCTCACAGTCCCGTCGACGAGGCCACTGCACGCATGGCGCCGCAGATCGCTGCGACGTCGCCGGCGGTGCACACGTACGGCGGCATGGCGTACACGAGCTTTCCGAACGGCCGCAGCCAGACGCCGCTGCGCACCGCGGCGTCCGTGGCGCGCTGCATATTTACCGGCTCGTGCATCTCGACGACGCCGATTCCACCCAGGACACGCACGTCGGCGACGCCCGGTAGTTCCTCGACCCCGGCGAGCCCGTCGAGCAAACCGGCTTCGAGTGCGGCGACCTCACCCTCCCAATCACGCGCGAGCAACAGCTCGACCGACGCGAGCGCAACCGCGCATGCCAGCGGGTTGCCCATGAAAGTCGGGCCGTGCATCAGACCGCCGCCTTCGCCGCCGCTGATGACAGTAGCGAGCTCGGCGGTGCACAGCGTCGCGGCAAGAGTCATGTATCCGCCGGTCAATGCCTTTCCGACGCACATGATGTCGGGAGTGACGCCGGCATCGTCGGCCGCGAACAGCTTTCCGGTACGGCCGAAACCCGTTGCGATCTCGTCGAATACGAGAAGTACGCCGTTCTCGTCGGCCATCCGTCGCAGTTCGGTCAGGTAACGCGCGTCGTGGAATCGCATCCCGCCCGCGCCCTGAACGATGGGTTCGACGACGATTGCGGCCAGCTCGTCTCGATGACGGGTGAGAATTTCTTCGAACTCGGCAACAGCGGAGGCGTCGAATTCTCTGGGTGGCGCAGGCGAAAATACTTGCTGCGGTAGAACACCCGTCCACAGTGAGTGCATTCCCCCATCGGGGTCACAGATGCTCATCGGTGTGACGGTGTCGCCGTGGTAGCCACCCCGCCATGTCATCAATCTGGTTTTCTGTGTCTGCCCACGGGCCCTCCAGTATTGAATGCACATCTTGACGGCCACCTCGACCGACACCGAACCCGAGTCGGCGAAGAACACCGTGTCGAGCCCGTCGGGAGTTATGGACACCAGGAGTTCGGCGAGGCGCACGGCCGGTTCGTGCGTCAGGCCCCCGAACATCACGTGACTCATAAGGCCCAGCTGATCGCGCGCCGCCGCGTCGAGAACCGGGTGGCGGTAGCCGTGCACCGCCGCCCACCACGAACTCATGCCGTCCACCAGTTCATGTCCGTCCGAGAGCCTGAGCCGCACCCCCTCTGCACTGACGACTATCAAGGGCGCCGTCGAGGCCGGAAATCCGCCGTAGGGGTGCCAGACGTGCTTTGCGTCCAGTCGAGAAATGTCGGAGTACCCGATATCGAAAGGCGCGGCCGTCATCGTCGTCCCGATGCAGCCGAGTCGATCGTCCCATGACGTGAGCAACGCGCAGTCCAGCTGTGCGGCAGTACCTGAACGATCATCCTTCGGCCGCACACGGCGCAAATTCGTGGCGGCTCCAGCGTTGCCGTATTCATCAAATGGTCGAGTTCAGGGCCTTGATGGGCATGCTGAGCGAGTCGAGCAGGTCGAGATCGTTTTCGGCCGGGCGCCCTAGGGTGGTGAGGTAGTTGCCCACTATGACCGCATTGATCCCTCCGAGGATGCCCCGTTTCGCGCCCAGATCGCCGAGGGTGATCTCGCGTCCACCGGCGAAACGCAGAATTGTTCGCGGCAGTGCCAAGCGGAACGCCGCGATCGCGCGAAGAGCCTCGGACGCGGGCAGAACGTCGAGATCGCCGAACGGTGTTCCCGGCCGAGGGTTGAGGAAATTGAGCGGTACCTCGTCGGGCTCGAGGCCGGCCAGGTCGGAGGCGAACTCAGCGCGCTGCTCGAGCGTCTCCCCCATCCCCAGGATGCCGCCGCAGCACACTTCCATACCGGCGTCACGGACCATGCGGAGCGTGCTCCAGCGCTCCTCCCACGTATGGGTGGTAACGACATTCGGGAAGTAGGACCTCGCGGTCTCGAGATTGTGGTTGTACCGGTGAACGCCCATCGCGACCAGTTGGTCGACCTGCTCCTGTGTCAACATTCCCAGCGAGCAGGCGATGTCGATCTCAACCTCGGTGCGGATCGCTTCGATCCCAGCAGCCACCTGTGCGAGAAGACGCTCGTCGGGACCGCGCACCGCCGCCACGATGCAGAATTCCGTCGCTCCGGTCTTGGCCGTCTGCTTCGCGGCTTCGACCAAGCTCGGGATGTCCAGGCGAGCAGCACGAACCGGCGATTCGAACAGGCCCGACTGTGAGCAGAAATGACAATCCTCGGGGCAGCCGCCCGTCTTCAAGCTGACGATGCCCTCTACCTCCACCTCCGGGCCACACCACGTCATACGCACCTCGTGCGCCAGGGCGAGTAGCTCGTCGAGTCGCTCGTCCGGGAGGCGAAGTACGGCGAGGATCTGCTCTCGGTCGAGCCCGGCACCGCCCACCAGCACCTGCTCCCGCGCGGTGACGAGTACGTCGGCGTGATTCGATCCGTGCGGCACATGCCCTCCCAGTAGCTAGATTTGAACGCTGTTCAAGTTGAACGTTGTTCAAGCTATTGGACTGGCTGCGCAGTGTCAAAGTTCCGTCCTGTGTCGCCGCCTCGTGTCGCACCCGCGCCGTTTGTGCTCGGCACGGCACGGCACGGCGTTCGAAATCGTATGCCGCCGCGTCTGAGTCAGCCGTGGATGCGGCTCGAGGTACGGGCCCGCCGGAAGGGTCGTACCCGAGTCGAACGAGCAGGTGACGGACGGCAACAAGTATTTGTACGATTTCGAGCATGACGACGAACCGGCAGACGCCCTCCGCCCGTGCGGACACCCAGCGGGAGCGACCCGGGATCAACGAGCGGGAGCGACCCCCGATGGATCAGGTTGCGCAGGGTCGCCCGCCGGCGACGGAGTTGGCAACCAATGTCGTTCGCGGTGGCCTGATCGGGCTGGCGGAGACGGTTCCCGGGGTTTCGGGAGGCACGGTCGCCCTGATCACCGGCATTTACACTCGTGCCATCGCGTCGGCGAAGCATCTGACGGACATTCCGAAGGCCGTGGTAACGCGGTCGGACGCGCGCGCCGAGGTCCGTCAGGTGGATTGGTGGCTGCTCGTCACGGTCGGCGTCGGCATGTTACTGATGGTGTTCTCGGTGGCGGGGATAATGGCGGATTTCGTCACCGATCAGCCCGTCTACTCCAAGGCGCTGTTCATGGGCATGATCGCGATGTCGGTGGCGATCCCGTTCATGGAGATCAGTCGAGGCGATTTCCCCACCACTCGGTCCCGACTGTCTGCAGTGGTGCTGTTCGTCGTTTTCGCCGGCGGGGTTGTCGTTCTCACGTCGTTGCCCGGGGGCGAGGCGTCGAATCCGTCGATGATTCTGGTCTTTTTTGCCGCGACGATCGCAGTGTGCGCGCTTGTGCTGCCCGGTGTCTCGGGGTCGTTCTTCCTGCTCGTCATCGGGCTGTACGCGCCGACGCTTACGGCCGTTGACGACCGGAACCTGACGTACTTGGCCGTGTTCGCCCTGGGCGCTCTTGTGGGCTTGGTCAGCTTCGTTCGAGTGCTCGAGCGGTTGCTGACGAACTACCACGATCTGACGATGGTCGCCGCCGCCGGTCTGCTGTTGGGATCGTTGCGCGCACTGTGGCCGTGGCAGGGTGACAATCGCGAGTTGCTGGCCGTCGGCAACGAATGGGCTGCTGCCCTGGGATTGTTCGCCGTCGGAGTTGCGGTTGTGGCCGTGGTCGCCATCGCTCAGCGCCGACTGGCGAATACGCGTAGCCCTGAACGAAAGAGCGAACCGCAATGAGAACGGGTGGGCTTATCTAGCCGCGATCCACCACGGTACGAACGGACACACGCCTGTACACATTGCGGGCACGAAGTAGATCCACAGACGCGGGTTGTCCACCAGGTGCGGCAACGCGATCAAGGTCGGGATCACCACCGCCAGCACAATCCCCAGTAGAAGCCGGACGCTCAACGAATTCCGCAACGACGGCCGTCTGCGGGCAACCACCGCCTCGGTCGCCACTGCGACCAACACCAGAGCCGTACCGACCAGGAGTGCTGCCACCATCAGCACCGCGATGATCACCCGGCGACCGGTCGGCAATGCGCGTCGGGCCCCCACGCCACACACCACCCGGAGTGCGTTGTTGTGGTAGCTCCCCGAAGCAGACCAAAAGGCTCGATCATCTGCGGCCGAATGCGGTCAACACGATTCGGACAGTGTCGGCAATGGCGTCGTTGAACGGTGCCGCGTCACGTCGGTCGTCACCCGACCGCGTCATGATCGTGAGGAGAGTTCGCTCTCCCCGCGGTCCGAGGACGAGTCCGGCGTCGTTGGTGGACCCGTAGCTGCCGGCTCCGGTCTTGTCTGCGCTGGTCCAACCCTGAGGCAACGCTGCTCTGAATCGCTTGTCGGATGTTCGCGTGGCGCGCATCCAACCAGTAAGGCGATCGCGTTCGGCTCTCTCGAGCGCATCACCGACAAGAATTGTGTTGTAGCCGGCCGCCAACGCTTCGGGTGATGTGGCGTCACGTGGATCGCCGGGTTCCGCGTCGTTCAATTCGGGCTCCCACCTGTCGAGTCTGGAGCGGTGGTCGCCTACGGTACGCGCGAAGGATGTGACCGCCGCAGGACCGCCGATCGCTCGGAGAACAATGTTCCCAGCGGTGTTGTCGCTTTCGGTAAGTGCGGCCTCGCACGCCTGCAACAGAGTGATCGAGCCACCGACCATACGGCTGAGAACAGGTGAGTTGACGACGACGTCCTCGGCGGCGACGGGAACAGCCTCCGCGAGATCGAGCGTTGCACCCGATGCCAGCCGGAGCGCGGCAGCGACAGCGTACGGCTTGAACGTCGAGCACATCGCGAACGATTCACCGGAGCGGTACGTCGCTGACTTGCCCGTTGCCAGGTCGGACGCCCACATTCCGATTCGCGCGCCGTGACGCTGCTCCAACGACTCGATGTCCGCACTCAGATCCATGGGTGAGAGTGCTGGCCGCGCAGACGCCTGCGTGGGCTGAGAGTCGGTCCGTCCGCATCCCACGAGTGCTGCGGTTCCCACCGCGAGAGTTCCGAGTAGTGCTTGCCGGCGAGTAATGGGATGGTTCATAGCTCGAACCGAATCACGTGGTGCGGCCGGTCAGCCAAGTCGCCAGGATGTGCTGCGCGATACCGGTTGGCGATACTGCTAGCTTCCTTTGCCGACAGCGCAGACGAAGACGGTGTGTTTCGCGGCTTCCCGCCGTCTGCACGTCGATCCTGACGGGGCGCCCGGCCACATCACGAGTTCGGTTGTGCTGCAAGCCTTACGAGGGCGATGTCATCGGAGCTGGGCTTGCGGAATGCGCCACCACCGGCGAGGAATTCGTCGCCGTGCTTTTCCAGGTGGCTGGCAAAGAGCGGGCACACGGGGACGACGACGAGATTCTCACGAATACTGTCGGCGAGGGCCTCGCGCACCAGCAGCCCCGCAAGACCGCGTCCGCCGAATTGCTCGTCCACCTCGGTGTGGAAAAAGATCCGCTCGTTCTTTCCTTTCGCGGCGTCGATAAAGTCGGCTCGCCCGGCGCGCTCACCGTCGACGCTCACGGTATATGCACTGACCGGTGCGGCGGGTTCGAGGGCGACGGTGACGGGTGCACCCCTCTTGTCCCTGAATTCTCGGCTCATCCGACTGGCCTCTCGATCCGTGAACATGCTTCTAGTTGACGCTTGAATCATCTATCCATACGATTCACACGTCAACTACCGAGGAGACTCGCTTGAGCAACGCGACGCGTCGACAGCTCCCGGTCAGCGACGAACTCGCCGTCTGGCGCGCGTACGTCGAAACGTTCGACGCCGTCCGCGCTCGCGTCGAATCCCGTCTACAACAGGACACACAGCTCTCGACCGGGGACTACAAGGTGCTGCTCGCTCTCAGCGAGGCGGACGGGAAGGCGCTGCGCTCCTCGGAACTCGCTGCCCGGATCGAGTGGGAACGCAGCCGCCTGTCCGGACAGTTGGGCCGCATGGACAAGCGCGGACTGGTGCGCCGTGAGTCCTGCGAGGAGGACGCCCGCGGATCACGGGTCGTCCTCTCGGACGAGGGTGAACGCGCGTTTCGCACGAGCACCGTCCCCCACTTTCGCGCGATCAAAGAACTCTTCGTCGACGCGTTCACACCGCAACAGCTCGCCCAGCTGAGTGAGATTACTACAACCATGCGGCACCATCTCGGACTCGACGATCGACAATGAGCGATCGACAATGAGCCAAGTCGATCCAGACCCTTACCCGGAAGAGGAGTTATGCGTCCACATTTGGACAAGGTGATGCCCGAGGCCTGGAAATCTGCGGGAGCATTCTCGACGGGGATACGGGACGCGACGGTGAGTCGAGGCCTCACGCCGCACGAGTCGGAGCTGATCAAATTACGCGCATCACAGCTCAACGGCTGCGCGTACTGCCTCGACTTACATTCGCGCGAGGCACGCAAGGCCGGGCTCGAACAGCAGAAGCTGGATTTGCTGCCGGCCTGGCGCGAGACCGGCGTGTTCGACGAACGCGAAAGAGCGGTCCTCGCGGTCGCCGAAGCGGCCACGGTACTCCCGCTCACCGAGGAGTCCATAGCGGACCTGTCCGGCGCCCGAACCGTCCTCGGCGACGACACGTTCGTGGCGGCCGAGTGGGTGGCAGTCGCGATCAACGCATTCAACCGCGTTTCCATCCTCAGTGGGCACCCCGTGCGACCCCGCGATGGCGAAGGGAAACTCCTGCCATGACCAACCTCGACCGACACCCCGACCTGAACGTGTTGGTCCCCGGCCAGCCGTGCGTTGCTGTCGAGACCCTCGAGCCGCGTCCGGTTCCCCTCGGCGGACCACGCGCGATGACCGTGTATCGCACACTCCCGCAACGTGAACGGTCGCTGGTGGGCGCCTGGTGCTTCCTCGATCACTACGGTCCCGACGACGTCGACACAAGCGGTGGCATGCAAGTTCCGCGCCATCCCCACACGGGCCTCGCGACGGTGTCCTGGTTGTTCAGCGGACGGGTCGAGCACCTCGATTCCGGTGGCAACGCGGCCTCGGTGATACCAGGCGAGCTCAATCTCATGATCGCGGGCCGAGGCATTACACATCAGGAAATCAGCGCCCCGCAGAGCACAACCCTCCACGGCGTGCAGCTCTGGTACGCACTCCCACGCGAAACCCGTTTCGGTGAGCACGAATTCGCTCACTACGCGCCCGAGGCAGTGCAAATCCCCGGCGCGACGGCACGCGTCTTCATCGGCGAGTCGCTCGGCTCCGCATCACCGGTCGACACTCGCACCCCCGGCCTGCTCGGGGCCGAGCTGATCCTCGACCCCGGCGCGTCTGTGCAGCTGAATGTCCGATCCGACTTCGAGCACGCTGTGCTCGCCGAGAGCAACCAGGTGACGGTCAACTCGACCACCGTCGAGCACCGATCACTGGCCTACATCCCTCCCGGGTCCGACACACTCGTCATTACCGCAGGCAACGGTGGTGCTCGAGTCATCCTCCTCGGAGGCGTCCCCTTGGGCGAGCAGATCGTGATGTGGTGGAACTTCGTGGGGCGGGACCACGACGAAATAGCCGAATTCCGTCGTCGCTACCAGGCCGAACTTGGCTTCGAATCCACCGATCCGAAGGACGCAGACTCGCCCGACCTGTTCGGGCCCTACCCCGCGGACCAGCCCGCGCCCCTACCTGCGCCACCCCTCCCCAATGCGCGGTTGCGCCCCCGCGAATGAAACGTCGTTCGCTTACTCGTCGCAACAGCCAGCGTCAGGATCATTTCCCCGCCGCGACCGACCCGCCACACCGGCCGCGGGGATTACTTCGAGATCGAAGTGATCGGTCCGTGCGGAAGCAGTGCCTCGCCATCATGTCGACGACCGCGACCAAGACGTCTACGCCGTCGTTGCCGAGGGCATAGGTGGGTGGTAATCGACGGCGTTCTCACGCCCGTGGGACCGGGCCACTTCATCTCCGTCGATATCAAGTCCGCACGCTTCCTGCGAGCCGGTGATGAAGGGTTGACGTTCAACGCGCTGTGGCCGAGCCGTAGAACACGAAACAAGCGCTCTTCTGGCTGTTGTCCGACCATGAACGACAGTTACCGCACCGTCAAGATGTATTGACGAACGCCTGGGCAGCTCAGTATGTGCAGCGGTTGTGGCGCGGCCTCTTGGCGAGGCGCAGGGTGCTGGGT
>NZ_JBAWFH010000247.1:0-7301 GCF_049591685.1 Rhodococcus sp. (in: high G+C Gram-positive bacteria)
ACGACTACGTCGGCCGCCTCGGTCGTCTGTCTCGGGGGAGTCGTACCTCACACAGCTGCCTTGACTCGGGTGGTTACGATCCCTCCGTGGCCAAGCTCAAGGTTTCCGTCGACGTCCCCCTCGACCCCGAGGCGGCGTGGACCCATGCATCCGATCTCGCCGACTACGACAAGTGGCTCTCCATCCACGAGGGGTGGCGAAGCGAACTACCCGAACAGCTGTCCGTCGGCACCACCCTCGAGTCGGTGGCCAGCGTCAAGGGAATGCGCAACCGCGTCCGGTGGACCATCGAAACGTACGACCCGCCGAAGAAGCTGAAGCTGAAAGGCAACGGCAAGGGCGGCGTCAAGATCTCCCTCGTTCTGACCGTGGCGGCAGGCAAGTCCGGTGGCTCCGTGCTGACCCTCGACGTCGACCTCGGCGGCGCACCACTGTTCGGCCCGATCGGGTCCGGTGTAGCGCGCGCGCTCAAGGGCGACATCGAGAATTCGATGAAGACTTTCGAATCCCTCTACTCGTAGCCATCTCGATCTCGGAGGAGGCTATCGATGCCCGGTAAACACAGTGCACCGCCCGCAGCATCCGGTTCGACCAACCTGGTCAAGTACGGCGTCCTCGCCGTCGTACTGCTCGTCGTCATCGGCGGCGCTGTGTACGCCGCGCAACGGGCGTTCGGCAGCGAGTGCCAGGATCCGTCCAGCTACACCCTTGCCGCAGACCCGGCCATCGCCGGCGTCGTGCAGCAGGTCGTCGACGCCACTGCTGCAGAAGACCTCGGTTGCGCATCGGTCGAGGTGACGGCAACCGATTCGGGCGAGGCATCCGCAGCCGTCGCCATGGGCGTCGACGCCCCGTCGCTGTGGATTCCCGATTCGGCACTGTGGGTCGGCAAGACCGTCCGGTCGACGGGTGAATTGGTCGACCTTGCGAGCCCGTCGGTGGCGAGCTCACCCGCGGTCATCGCGGCACGTCAGGACGAGGTGCCGTTTTTCGACTCCTGGTTGACGGCGCTACAGCTGAAGGGGTTGCGTATCGGAAATCCGTTGTCCAACACGATCTCCGATGCCGCCATTCTCGGCGCCCTCGCCGAAGCGGGTGCCGACGCGGCGGCCGTCGACTCGATCTCCGCCGCGCTCGTTCCCATCGCGCAGGCACAGGCAGCGACACGCGGTGAAGCCGACCCGGATGTACGACTGGACGAGATGGTGCAGGACGGTGGAGTCGCCGTCGTCTCGGAGCAGACGCTCGTCGATCGTCAGAACTCCGGCGCGAACATCGCCGCGACGGCACCTCCCACCGGCAGCTTCTACCTGAACTTCCCGCTCGCGGTCTCCGAGCAGACGTCGGATCGCAAGGACGGCGCGAAGGCCGTCGGTTTGGCGGTTGCCGAAGCGCTCGCGTCCGAGAGCGGACTCGCCGCGCTGTCCGAGGCCGGCTTCCGTGCACCCGACAACGCACCGCTCAGTGATGCGCGCGGTCTGGGGGACGTCACGGCTCTCGTCCTCGCGGATCAACAGACCGCCGAGGCGACGCTGCGTCGGTATCAGGTGCTCGCGCTTCCTTCGCGAACGCTCGTGATGGAAGACGTGTCCGGCTCGATGGGCTACAGCGTCGGCGCCGATACCCGGATCGGGTTGACCGTTCAGGCGAGCGAGACCGGAAACCGCCTGTTCCCGGACAACGCAGCGCTCGGATTGTGGGCCTTCTCGGTCGACCTGGGCGGCGACGATCAGGACTACCGCGAACTCGTTCCCATTCGGCGCCTCGACGAGAACGTGAACGGGACGTCGCAGCGCGACCTGCTGCTGCAACAGACCCGAGTACTGCCCGGGCTCGTCGGCGGCGGCACCGGGCTCTACGACACCACTCTCGCCGCATTCCGGGAGGTCAAGCAGGGTTACGACCCGGACTACATCAACAGCGTCATCATCCTCACCGACGGCTCCAACGAGGACCCGGGCAGCATCTCGCTCGACGAGCTGCTCGTGACGTTGAGGGAGGAGCAGGACCCGACGAAACCCGTCGTCATCGTGACCATCGGCATCACCGACGACGCCGACGCCGGGGTTCTGCAGCAGATCTCTGCGGCAACCGGCGGGACGAGCTTCCTCGCACGGAACCCGGCAGAGATCCCCAATGTGTTCGTGAATGCTCTCAAAAGCCGGGCAGGACGCTGATTCGACGGCTATTTTAGATCGGTCGCTTGCTCGAATCGTGCGAATCATGCACGATGCAGGCTCGCAGAGAAGCTGACCGGGTGGGGGATCTGAGGCATGTCGGGGCGTCACGGAATGGGCACGAGAAGAAACCCGCTTTACATCTGGGGCGCGGTCGCTGTCGTAGCGGTCGTCGTCGCGGTGGGCGGTTACTTCGGTGTCGACGCCGTTCGCGGCAGCAGTGCCGACTGCGAGTCCGTCGAGGCGGTGTCCTTGGCTGTCGATCCCACCATCGCTCCGGTCGTGTCCGACGTTCTTGCCGCCACCGACGTCGTCGAACGCGGGTGCAATGATTTCGAGGTCCGCGCCGAAGCCCCGACCGAGACGGCGACCGAGCTCGCCGGGGCCGCCGCGAACCGCCCCGACCTGTGGATCCCCGATTCCACCCTGTGGTTGCTCAAGACCCTGCGTTCCACGGGAACGTTGCCCGAGGTTGCCAAGTCATCCGTCGCCAACACCCTTCCGGTCGTCGTCACGCAGGCGGGCTCCGCGCGGCCGACCGACACGTGGCTCGAAATACTGCAAAATCCGGAGCAGCGCATCGGAGATCCGCTGGACAGCAGCGCGTCACTCGCGGCGATCCTGGGTGCGCTCGCCGAATCCGAGGTGGCCATCTCCGACGCCAAGGCGGTGTCCGCCGCCCTGGTGCCCAAAGCCCAGAGCTTCGGCAGCATCGCCGACCTACCCCACGGCACGGCCGACCTCGTCGCTCAGGTCGCCTCCGACGGTGGCACCAGCGTCGCCACCGAACAGAGCGTCGTCGCCCACAACTCAGCCAATCCGGCCGCACCGCTGGCTGCAGCGGTGCCTCCGACCGGCAGCTACTTCCTCAATTACCCGATGGCCGTTACGGCCGCGGCCGGGCCGGACTACGGCAGGATTCGGGACGCAGGCACCGCGCTGTCCTCGGTGCTGGCGACCACTGCGGCGGCGGAGAAGATGTCGACCGCCGGTTTCCGGCCGCCCAGCGCCGTTCCCCTGTCCGACAACCGCGGTGTCGGATCGGCCGCATCCCTCGAACTGAAAAATCCGCTGGCCATCGAGACAACGCTGCGCGACTGGTCGGTGCTCGCGCTGCCGCTGCGGACCCTGGTCGTCGAGGACGTCTCCGGGTCGATGGCCGCCAAGTCCGGCGAGTCCACTCGAATAGCGTTGACGGTCGACGCCAGCCTCGGCGCCAACGCGCTGTTCAGTGATCAGACGCAGATGGGCCTGTGGGCGTTCTCGATCGGCCTGGGCGGCGGGCGTCAGGACTACCGAGAATTGGTCCCATTGGCTCCGGTGCAAGCTGTGCACAATGGGCTGCTGCACCGAGACGCCATCTTCTCGGCGGTACGTACGTTGCCCTCCCTGGTCGGCGGCGGCACCGGTCTGTACGACACCACGCTGGCGGCCTTTCGCCGGGTCAAAGAGGGTTACGACCCCAACTACGTCAACTCCGTCATCCTGCTCACGGACGGCACCAACGAGGACGAGGGCAGCCCCAGCCTCGATCAGCTGATCGAGACTCTGCAGCGTGAGCAGGACCCGGTGCGCCCGGTCGTTATCGTCACCGTCGGTGTTACCACGGACGCCGATCCCGTTGCACTGCAGCGTATTTCCGCGGCCACCGGAGGAACCAGCTACGTCGCGGAAGATCCGCGAGACATTCCCGACGTGTTCGTCGAAGCGCTCAACAGCCGTACTCAGCGCATCGGTGGGGAATAGCGGTGGGGAATAGCCCACTCAGAGGAAAGTCAGCGTGATCCCCGTCGCGCAGCACAGGGTGACCACGACGAGCGCGACCGCGTCGGAAAGCCTTGGCCTGGCCGGGTATGCGGTGATCTGACCGGTACCGCCGCGGGCGGTGATCGCTTCACCCATCTCGGACGCCCGACGGATGGCGATGGACATCGTTGCCGTGATGAGGTCGACGATCGAGTTGTCGGCGGCACTGTTGAGAACGGATTTCGGGCGTAGTTTGCGGGCTGCGAGCATCGTCCGCATTTCTTCGATCAACAGCGGTAGCGAACGCAGACACAGTGCGACGGTGGCCGCCCATTCGTCGACCGGCAATCTCAACTTCTTCAGCGGCGCGCCCAGTGTGGCGACTGCAGGCGCGATATCGCTCATCGACGTCGTCCATCCGATCATGATCGAGGCGCCGAGCAGAACGAACGCGAAGACCGTCGACCTCGCGAACAGAAGGACCGCGTCCATGCCGAGAGGCACGTTGATGAGTGCGCCTACGAAAAACAGTGCCCAAATCCATACCGGTGGGCGCGGTACCGCTGTGGGTGGTACGCGCGCTATCGCGGCGGTCACCAAGAGTAGTGCGACGACGATGCCGATGGACGGCCACGACGGTGCCACGACGATGGTGATGCTGATCAGCAGTACGGCCAGCAGTTTCGTTCCGGCCCAGAGTCTATGGATAGGGGATGAACCCGGAACCTGGCGGAGCACGACGGTGGTCACGACGCCACTCCTCTCGTCGACTGTTGGTGGGTGATGTGGCCGCCGTCGAGGACGATGGTTCGGTCGCAGATCGTGTCCATGCCGTCGACATCATGCGAGATGACCACGATCGCGATGCCCTGGCCGCGTAGGTTGCCCAGAACGTCGATGATCTCGCTGCGTCCGGGTGGATCCAAGCCCGCGAGCGGTTCGTCGAGTACGAGTATCCGGGGCCGGTTGACGACGAGTCCCGCGATGACCACGCGGCGCATCTGCCCGCCGCTCAGCGAGTCGATGTCGCGGCCGGCGAGAAGTCTGTCGAGTCCCACTGCGTCCATCGCGCGAGCGACCTTGGCCGATCCCACCTCGGGGCCGCCTGCAGCCTCGATGTCTTCGGCGACCGTCCGGCGTTGCAATTGCAGGCGGGAATGTTGGAATGCCAAGCCGACGGCGCCGACGTCTTGGGTGATGTCCTTGCCGGCGAACAGTGCGGTGCCCGACGTGGGCATCGTCAATCCCGCGAGAATCCAAGCGAGAGTGGATTTTCCGGACCCATTTCCGCCCAGGACGAGTATCCCGTCACCGTGTGCGATCGTCAGGTCGATGCCGCCGAGGGCCCGCTGTGCCCATGGTGTGCGGCGGTTGTAGGTGTGCTCGACCTTGCGCAGCTCCATCAACGGCCCGCCGGTTCGGAATGTGGCCGAACGAGAATCGAGGTAGCGGGCACGCATCCACTCGGGTGAATGCTCGACCTGCACGCCGGCGTCGAGGTGCACGACGCGATCGGCGGCGGTGGTTTCGGACTCCTGGTGCGTGACGAGCACGACGGACATCCGGTGGCGTTTCGGCAGTTCCGCGAGCAGCGCCACCAAACTTGCGCGGCCTGCGGCGTCGACCATTGCCGTTGCCTCGTCGGCAATCAGCAGCGCCGGGCGTCGAGCAAGGGCGGAAGCGACTGCAAGGCGCTGTAACTCGCCGCCCGAGAGTGAGGAGGTTTCGCGAATGCCCATTCCGCTCAGGCCCACTTCGGTGAGGAGGGCGTCGACGTCGAGATCGACGTCCGGTGCCAGACCCCACACGACGTCGTCGGCAACGCGGCTTCCCAGCACCTGGGTCTCGGGTCGTTGGAGCACGACCGCGGTACCGCCTGCCAGGCCGAGCCCGGCAGACCCAGGCCTGTCCACAGTTCCGGAGGTCGGTGTGCGTCCGGCGAGGATGCGGGCGAGCGTCGACTTTCCGGAACCGTTGTGGCCGACGATGGCGAGAAATTCGCCCAATTCGACGGTCATGTTTATGCCGTCGAGGGCATGGCCGCGACTGTTCTCGTAGCGGAAGCCGACTGCGTTCAACCGCACGGGAAGTGGCGCGATGTGTCCACCGACGCCCGACGGGAGGTGCTCGACCACCGGAATGATGGCGAGGCGGTCCAGGACGGTGCCGAGGATCAGCCAGGTGAAAAGTGCGCCGATGACGATGCTGAACGTCATCGTCCCGAGAATCCACCACCACCAATTGTCCAGTACCACTCCGACACTGGAGCGAAGGATGTCGGCTGCAGGTACGAGTAGCTCGGCTCGCGACATCAATCGCGCGACGCCTTCGATGGTGTTCTCGATGGTGCGGAGGAACAGTTCGCGCAGTGGTGTCAGGGCGGCAAGCGCAGCGACGGTGACGAGTCCGACAGCCGGGCCGACGATCGACGCGGTGGCGAGGACGGACAGTAGCCCTTGCTTCTTACGTTTCGCCCGGCCCACGATTCCGCCGAGAAGGGCCGCGGTGGCGACGGTGAAGGCCGTGCCGGTGCCTGCCGCGACGAATCCAACGAGAATGCCTGCGACGGCAGCGGCGACGAGTGCGCGGGTGCGGTGACGTTGGGCGACGACGGCGAGTGGAACGGCGGCGACGATCTGCAGAGCCGTGGCGAACGGTATGACCAGTGCCACCACCGACAGCGCGACCGCAAAGCTGCTCATCACCGCTGCCGTCGCCAGTTCGACAGGCGTCAGAGCCGATGACGGGCGGTGGTCGGTGGGGCTGTCGGTCACTCGTTCAGTGTGCCAGGGGGATCGCGCCCTAGACTCACGCCATTCGTTTCGAGGAAGGCGTACCCGAGTGATCACTGTCGACGAAGAGAGCTGGGACACCCCTGTGGGCGCCCAACTCCGCGCGGCTCAGCGGGCCGAATTGGATGCCCGCTACGGAAACAGCAGCCACGAGCCGGGCACTGCGCCGTCCGCGGAGGACATCGTAGTGTTCGTGGTCGCGCGTGATGACGACGCCGTGGGTGTCGGCTGTGGCGCGCTGCGACTGCTCGATGCAGGTGAAGCGGAAATCAAGAGGATGTACGTCATCCCCGCCGAACGCGGACGCGGCGCGGCGGTCGCGATCTTGCGCAAGCTCGAGGAAAGTGCACGAGCCCGCGGCATCGGCGTTCTGAAACTGGAGACCGGCACCGGGCAGCCCGACGCGATGCGGTTCTACGAGCGTGAGGGATACGAGAAGGTCGACTCGTTTGGTCCATACGCGAACGAGCCGACCTCTCTGTGTTACTCCCGAACGTTGTAGATCAGCGGGACTGCTGGCCTGCTCCCGAGCCTGCCGGGCGACGGCGACGTCCGCCGGCAGCAGCGTGCTGACGGCCCTGTGGGC